>JBJHDC010000164.1:0-6187 GCA_050486345.1 Dehalococcoidia bacterium
GGATATTGCCTTCGATGAGTTTGCATTCCTGAAGGAAAACACAAAGCAGGCGCGGCCGAAGTTCCTGGTGCCGTCACCCAGCTGGCACCGCATCTTCTGGCATCCCGAGCACTCCCGCGCTGCTTACCCGACGTCTGACGACTTCATCGAGGACGTCGCGCGGTACATCCGGGAGCACATCGTGGAGCGGCTCATTGAGCTCGGCTGCGATTACATCCACCTGGACGCCCCGAACTACGGCCAGTTCTACATCGAGGAGCGCACCCGCGCGGCATTTGAGGCGGCTGGCCGGGACATGGATCGCGACCTGGCTGTGGACGCGGAGTTCGACAACTCCGTGTTCGAAGGTATCACCGGCATGCAGCGCGGCATTCACATCTGCCGCGGGAATGCCCCCGGCGGACGCTTCATGGCCAGCGGCGGGTACGAGGTGATTGCGGAGACGGTCTTCCCGCGCCTTACCAACTACGACACGCTGCTTCTGGAGTACGACACCGACCGCGCCGGCGGCTTTGAGCCACTGGAATATGTGTTGCCGCACCACAACGTCGTCCTGGGGTTGGTCACAACGAAGAGCGGTGAGCTGGAAGAGGCTGATGCCCTCAAGCAGCGCATTGCGGAGGCCTCGCGCACAGTGCCGCTGGAGCGCCTGGCGTTGAGCTCGCAATGCGGGTTTGCGTCCGCCTCCAACATGGAGATGACGCGCGAGCAGCAGCAGGCCAAACTGCAGCGCATCGCGCAGGTGGCACGGGAGGTATGGGGGTAGCAGCGGTCGCCCGTCTGCTCCACCCGTTCCTGCCGTCTGCCCGCGCTTCCGGCGATCCGAGGTCTACCCGGCGACCTCCCCCAGTTCCGCGACGGTCGTCGTAGACATCGAGGCTCGCACGAGGTGCCCGCCGGCAGCGCCGGCTGCGGCAATCGCGAGCGTTTGCTGGTAGTGACGGGAGCCGCCGTTGCGCTCCGCGTAGTGCTCCTGGACGGTTGGTGTGGCTTCCGGCGCGCCCTCCGCCAGCGCTTCGGTGATGGGGCGGCCCTGGATGTGCGCCGGGATTTCAAGGCCGAGCACCTTCAGGATGGTTGGCGCGATATCGGGGTGGCCCGTAGCGGAGTCGATGACGGTCTCCTGTTTGAACGCGGGACCGGAGGCGACCGTGAACGTGCGGAACTCCCACGGGCTCATGGACCCATGCGTGCCTCGCCCACCTGCGCCGCCAGATGCGAAGACGCGCCCCGGACGGCCATGCTCGTTCGCTTCTTCGTCCCAGCCGAAGGAGAGGAACAGGTCCGGTGAACGCGGGCCTTCAAGGCCCAGCAACGAGGCAGGCAACGCGCCCTCGATCGGTCCGACCGCGGAGGTAGCGAGGAGCGGGCCGGCCCACGGCTGGTCGGTCAGCCACGCGGCGAGGCGATCGGCGACCTCGGCGTTGTGCTCATCGATGTAGAACAGCGCCGAGCTGCCGTTGCCGGCGACGATGACGCCACCTGGTTCACCCGGCCCTGCGAACCCCTGCTCCGCCAGCAGCGCGGTGAGCGGCACCGGATCGATGATGGTGGCCTGTCCGTGGTCGCAGGTGGCGATCACGTTCGTCGTATCCAGCCGGCCCGTAGCATCGAGCCAGTCGAGGAGCGCACCGAAGCGGTTGTCGGCGTCGCTCGCGGCCTGACGGGCGGTGGGTGAGTTGAGGCCAGCGCTGTGCTGCGAACTATCCGGTTCGGAGAACCAGAGCAGCGCCACTTCCGGATCCTGCTCGCTCAGCACGTAGTCGGTGAAGATGTCCGTCACTCGTTCCATCCGAGGGGTGTTGGGCAAGGTCTTCTCCGGCCACTCGCCGAAGCGGGCGACAATCTCGTTGTAGAGGGAGCGGGGCAGGGTGTACTCCGGGTGGATGGTGGCGCCGAGGCTGGACTCGTCC
Source organism: Dehalococcoidia bacterium (assembly GCA_050486345.1). Taxonomy (GTDB): domain Bacteria; phylum Chloroflexota; class Dehalococcoidia; order UBA2979; family UBA2979; genus JBJHDC01. The sequence continues at coordinate 1,914 of JBJHDC010000164.1, forward strand.
GCGTTGGGGCAGTGCATGAACGCTTGCCCCGAGGTGCCGACGCCGGCGGCGATGTAGCGCAGTCCGTACCCCTCGAGGATGTCGGCGAGGGTCGGGACCAATAGGACCCGGCCGCGCTCGCGGAGCTCCGTCAGCTGCGGTTCCAGCGCGTCCATCGGCTCCGTCGGGTGGAACTCGGGCACCAGCGACAGGTTGCCATGCAGGCCGTGCGCGCCCGGGAAGCAGCCGGTCACCATCGACGCGGCGTTCAGGCGGGTGACGCTGGGGAAGACGGGCCGGTGGTTGGCCAGTTGCACGCCACGCTGCGAGAAGGCGGTGAGGTTCGGCATCAGTTCTGGCGTGACGAGCTCGTCGTTCAGCCCGTCGAAGACCACGAGGATGACCTGGTTCATGGTGATACTCCTACTCAGGCCGTTGCGCCGCTGGCTGGCGTGACGTTGTACTGGGTGTGCAGCAGCCACTCGCCAATGGACCGGTTCTCCATGCCCTGGAATCCCTCGAAGGCGGGGCCCCAGGTGATGACCGGGATCTCCTGCTCGTGGGTGGAGCCGTGCGATCGAATGTCGATCTCATGCACTGCATCGTTGCCCGCGCCGAACGCGGTTTCGCGGTCGCCGATGAGGACGAGGTCACCGATGCGTTCCGGGTCAAGGTCAAACTCCGCAGCGGCCTCCGCGCGCGTCAGAACGCGTTCCACACCGGGCACCGCTGCCAGCAGCTGCGCCGCGCGGTCGCGATCCTCGCCGCGATCGTTTGCGGTGAGATGCACGTACGCGGAGCCGGACATGTTGCCGTGGTGCTTCACGTACCGGTCCTGGAGGGTGGAGATGCTGATGGCGGGGATGCCCTCAGCCGCCAGCACGGCTTCCGGGCTGATCGCGCGTCGCTTGGCATTCATGCCGTGGTCCGCGGTGATCGCGATGCTGACATTCGGGATGCCCTCGATGAGGTCACCCACCAGGCGGTCCGCCTCTGCCCAGTGCAGACGTGCATCCTCTGCCTCGGGCGGCAGCATGTGCCCGAGGTAGTCCGTGGTGGTGATGTAGAGCAGGTCGGGCTGTTCGCGTTCCAGCACCAGCCGACCCGCGCGGAGGAGCCAGAGATTCGCCTCGTACGAGTAGATGGGCGGCGGGTCGCCCAGCGCTGCAACGTACTCGGGGAGCGGTTGCTCGACCGAGAATGAGGTGCGCGCGCCCTGGCTGATGATGGCCGCCAGCTTGTGCTTTGAGGAGATCGTCGCCACTCGCTGGCTGTTTGCGGACGCCAGTTCCGTGATGAGCGGGACACGAATCGCCTCCGGTGACTCCATGTAGACAGGCTCGCCGTCTGGATCCAGGGCGAAGTTGGCGTTGATGCCGTGCCGCGCTGGCGGCTCCCCGGTGAGAATCGAGACGTTGTTCACGTTAGTGACGCTGGGCATCTGACAACGCCCGTTCACCCGGCGCCCCTCGCGGCCGAGCCAGTCGAAGACCGGCGTTTCGGCGGCCTCGAGGTACTCGGGCGCCATCCCGTCGAAGCAGATGATGATGATCGGCATGTCTCTCCTGTTGCCTATACCCGCACGCGCGGGTCGACGAGGCCGTAGATGAGATCCACGGCCAGGTTGGTGAATACGAATGCGACGGTCATGAACATCACCATCGCCTGGATGACCGGGTAGTCACGGTTGCGGATCGCCTCGATGGTGAGGTTGCCGATGCCCGGCCAGTTGAAGACCGTCTCGATGATGACGGTGCCACCCAGCAGGTTGCCGATGGCGAGGCCCATGACGGTGATGGTGGCGGTGAGTGAGTTGGGCAGGACGTGGCGCGCCAACACCTTGAACTTTGATACGCCCTTTGCGTGAGCTGTCCGAACGTAGTCTGAGAGGAGCTCTGCACGGACATCGGACCGCAGGGTGCGCACGAGGGTGCCGGAGATGTCTACCCCGAGCACGATCGCCGGGAGGATGAGGCTGCCGGTGGCGGGGACCCACTGCAGCTTCACGGCAAACAGCAGGATGGCCATGATCCCGAGGGCGAACGTGGGCACCGCGATCATCGTCAGCGCAAGCACGGTCGCCATATGGTCAAAGATGGAGCCTCGGAAGGCGCCTGCGAGCAGACCGAGCGGCACGCCGATGAGGAACGCGATGCCCATCGCGACAGCGGTGAGTTGCAACGTCTTGGGTAGAGCGTACTGAAAGAGCGTTTCTACCGGGCGGTTGGTCCAGTACGAGTGACCGAGGTCACCTGTGACCAATCCTTGTACCCAGTCGAGGTACTGAAGCGGCACTGGCTTGTCGAGCCCCATCTCCGCGCGAATGCGGTCCTTGGCCTCCTCCGAGATGGCGCCTTCGACCGCGAGCACATCAGCGATGTCGCCCGGCACGAGCCGCAGCATGGCGAAGGTGAACATGGACGCGAGGATGAGCGTGGGGATGACCTGGGGGACGCGACGGACCGCGTAGTTCAGCATTAGCCCCGCCTCGGGTCGAGCCACTCGCGGCTGCCCTCACCCAGCAGGAACCAGCCGAGGATGACTGTGCTCAGCGTGATGATGGGCGCGAGGGCGATGTGGGGAGCGATGTAGATGATCTGCGTGCCGTTGGACAGCATGCGACCCCACGATGGATCGCTGGGTGACACCCCCAGACCGAGGTAGGAGAGTGATGCCTCCGCGACCATCGCGCCGGATACCGCGAAGGACGCGTGGACGACCAGGATGCCGGCGACGTTCGGTCCGATATGGCGGAAGAGAATCCATCCGCGCCGCTGTCCGACCGCTTCCGCGGCCAGCACATAGTCCAGGGCTGATTCGCGCATCACAGCCGCGCGTATGAGGCGCGCGAAGTACGGTGTATACCCAACCGCCAGCGCCAAGATGACGGATCGGCGGCTCGGTCCCAGCGTCACGATCAGCACCAGCGCCAGGAGTATGCCGGGATAGGCGAGTTGAACATCTAGCACGCGCATGATCACGGCGTCGATCCAGCCTCGAGAGAACCCGGACCACGCGCCCAGCAACGCCCCGGCGGGCACAGCGAACGCGATCGCGGTGGTTGCGGTGGTGAGTGTGATGCGTGCTCCGTGGATCAGCCGCGACAGGATGTCGCGGCCGAACTCATCGCGGCCCAGGAGGTGCTGGAGGGATGGGCCTTCGTGACGGAGGTAGATCTCTTGCGCAAACGGATCGTGCGGGGCGATCCACGGGCCAATCAGGGCGATGGCGATGGCAAAGCTGACAATGGAGAGACCGAGCCAGAACTGGATGCTCCGCGGGAGCCTCCTCCTCCCCTCGCGGAGAGAGGAAGAGGAGGCAGCGGGGGCGGTGCGGGCTCGATCGAGTGTGATGGTGGCCACGATGGAGATCCGCGCCTTCTAGGACTGCAACGTGATGTGCGCTACACCACCGTCGATGCGGTTGAAGTTGGCGACGGCACCCGTATCCCAGCCCTGCACCTCGCGGCGGACGCCAGTGGTGTTGGAGCGGTGGAGCGTGACGATGGTGAAGAGCTTGTCCATCACCACCTGCCAGGCTTCCAGGTACTTCTGCTTGCGTTCCTCCGCATCGACGATCGACCAGGCCTCCAGCACCAGTCGGTCGTACTCGGGGTCCTGGGGACCGCCCCACAGGCCGGGGTTGGGCCCATCCGACATCATGCGGACATAGCGAAGTGCGATGTCCGAGCGCGGACCGGAGCCGGCGTAGTAGAGGTCCCAGTTGTAGGCTTGGAGCCGCGTCTCCGTCGTGACATCGTCTGCCACCTCTAGCTGAGGCATGACACCGATCTGTGCCAGTTGCGCCGAGATCACTTCCGGGTTGGCGGGGTTGGTGTTCACTGGCATGACGGGGGTCAGGTCACCGGGGCCGAAGCCGGCTGCATCCAACAGCTGGCGGCCAGCCTCCAGGTCCTGCGTGGCAAATGGGTCCACAATCTGGTCGGACCAGTAGAAGGAGCCCGGAGGGGCCATCTGGTCCGCCACCATGGCGGCGTCACCGGCCGTGAAGTCCGCGATGGCTGCCTTGTCGAGGGCGTGCCCGATTGCCTGTCGCACGCGGATGTCATCGTACGGAGCGGATGGCTGGCGGTTGTTGAAGGAGAGGAAGTCCCAGGAGGTCGCCTTCTCCAGCATGAGCGTGACGTCCGGGTTATTGCCTACCAGCGCGCGCTGATCGTTGCCCACGCCGGAGATGTGAAGGTCACCCGCGAGCAGGGCGGGTGTGGTGTCGCCGGACAGGTTGCGTACCTGGATGGCATCAACGTAGGGACGACCCTCCTGCCAGTACTCCTC
>JBJHDC010000165.1:0-6180 GCA_050486345.1 Dehalococcoidia bacterium
CTTCGACCGCTTCTTCCTCCCGGAGGACGTGGCGGTGCGAGCGGTAACGGAGGTAGCGATCGACTTCGATCCGCGTCGACACGCGACATCGAGGGTGTACCGCTACCAGATCGAGCACGGAGGGGTGCGATCGCCGCTGTCGCGGCATCGTGCTTGGCAGGTGGAGCGGACGTTGGACGTCTCCACCATGGCGGTGGCCCTGGTGCTGCTGCCTCGGGAGCCCCGGGACTGGGCGGCGTTCGCCAGCGCGGTCCCGGACGGGTATCCCACCGTACGCAGCCTGCGTGAGGCGCGGATCGATCGCGTCAACGAAGGGGCGTTCGTGGTGACCGTGGAAGCCTCGGGCTTCCTGCCGCACCAGGTGCGGCGCATGGTGGGCGCGCTCGAGCGCGTGGGCCATCGAGGGCTCACACCGGGCGAGTACGCCGCGCTGTTGGACGGCCCCCCGGCAAGCGCCGGACCCGTCGCACCAGCGCAGGGACTGACACTGGTTCAGGTGCGGTATCCGCCCGGGACCATCGAATGGGATGAACCGGGCGCCGCGGCGGCCGATGTAGGGATAGCGACATGACGACAAAGACGTTCCGCCTGAGCGGTCACGCAATTGAGCGCCAGTGGCATGTGCTGGACGCTGAAGGCCGCCCGCTGGGCCGTGTGGCCAGCGAGGCAGCCCAGCTGCTGCTCGGCAAGCACAAGCCCACATACGAGCCGCACCTGGCGATGGGCGATCACGTGGTGATCATCAACGCCGCCAAGGTGGAACTCACCGGCGCCAAGCGTGAGCAGAAGGTGTACTACCGCCACACCGGCTACCCGGGAGGCCTGCGTGAGCGCTCGTTTGAGGAGCAGATGGAACGCGACCCGCGTCGCGTGCTGGAGCGCGCCATCAAGGGCATGCTGCCGCACAACGCGCGCGGCCGGCAGCTCTTCCGCGCGCTGAAGGTCTACGCGGGCCCCGACCACCCGCACGAGGCGCAGCTGAAGGCAGGCACGGGTGCACGCGCTCGCAAGCGCCTCAACGCCGCGGTCGCCGCACCGGCCGTCGAAGAGCCCGTGGTGACACCTGAGCTGACAGACGAGGTCGCTGAGGTGGAGACGGCAATCCCCGCGGCAGCAGAGGCCGTGGCGGAGACCCCGTCGGTAGCAGAGACCGCACCGGCAGAAGAAATCAAGGCCGAATCGGATGCCGCTCCCGTCGAGGACGTCAGCGCTGACACGGACGAGTCCGAGTCGGAGGAGAAATAGTTCATGACCACTGACCAGCACTACCACTACGGACTTGGGCGCCGAAAGAGCGCCGTCGCCCGCGTGCGCCTCTACCCGGGCAACGGGGCCGTGGTCATAAACGGCAAGCCCATGGAGGAGGTCATCACCGGCCCCTCCGCGCGGCAGGACATGCTCACCCCGCTGACCGTCACCGAATCCCTGAACGCCTACAACGTCCAGGTAAAGGTGGAAGGCGGCGGTATCTCCGGTTGGAGCGGCGCCATCCGTCACGGCATCGCCCGTGCGCTGCTGAAGGCGGACGAAGGGCACCGCGGCCCGCTGCGCGCCAACGGCCTGCTCACGCGCGACCCGCGCGTGAAGGAGCGCAAGAAGCCCGGCCTGAAGCGTGCCCGCAAGGCGCCTCAGTTCACGAAGCGCTAGCTATCCTATCCACGAGCCCGCCTCGCGAGGGGCGACAGGGCACAGCACACCACGAGCCCCGGCAGCGCCGGGGCTCGTTCTTGTTGCTCTCTGTAGGCGAGGCAGTCTGCGGGCTCGCTACTGCTCCGAAGCGAGCTGGGCCTTGAGCTGATCCATCACGGTGTTGGACGCTGGTTCTACGCCACGAAGCCGGCTCAGATAGTACGATGTCCATGACCCCAGCGAGCATGCTGCAAGCACAGCCTCCAGCGGCGTCTCTCCACCGACATCCACCACGCGCACATCGCGCCCCGCCGCGGTCAGCAGCGAAGCAGTCTGCTGCACCCGCAGTCGATTCCGAGGGTAGACCGGCGGTGCGTCCAGAAGCACGAAGCGGAATGCCCCGGAATCTCCGCTCGGGTTCGCCCCCGCCTCCAGCTGATTGTGGTCGAACTCCGGGATGCTGTAGGAGGCGGCCATCTGCTTCGCGTTCTCGCTGAGCTCGCCGGCCCAGCGCAGCGCAGCGACATCCAGCAGATCCGCGCCGATGATGGCCGGGAGCCCCCCATGGAGCCACTCAGCAATCTCTTCAGCCTCGTTCGCAGCAGTGCCCGGCCCCAGTTGCTCGATCTGCCGTTCGAGGATCGCGAAGGCGGCCTCCACCTCCTCGGCTGACAATGAGACCAGCCCCAGGCGGCTCAGGATCGCCAGCGGGATGAACACCCCGAAACCGAATCCGGTGCGCGGCGGTCCGGGCCACTGGTACTGCACCAGATGCATCCCGGCGGCCGTCGCCTACGCGGCCAGCCGGCCGCCTGTGGTAATCGCGATGCCGGTCGCAGGTGACTTCGCCACCGTCTGGAAGGCCGCCAGCGTCTCCTCGGTATTCCCGGAGAACGAGCTGAGGATCACCAGCGTTTCTGAGTCCAGCGGTGGCAGGTGATAGTTCCGCACCACGGAAACGGGAGTGCTGGAAAGCGTCTCCGCCAGGCGAGCTGTCACGTCGCCACCGATCGCCGAGCCTCCCAGGCCGGCGATCAGCACACGTCTCGGCCACGCAGCACTGGAAGGCGCACCGGGCAGGTCACACTCCATGCCGAGACGCCAGCCCTCACGCGACTGCGCAGGCAGCCTCAGGAGGAGGTCTGCGAACGGATGCGTACCGTCGGCCGGTGTCACACTCTCCGTGATCACAGGGTGATGCCCGCGATCTCCTGGCCCTCCAGCAGTGCGTCCTGCACCTGGTCGGCCGTGGGCATTTCAGCGTAGATGCGTAGCAGCGGCTCCGTGCCGGAGAAGCGGAGGAGGAGCCACCAGCCGCCCTCCATCGTGAAGCGGTACCCATCGATTTCGTCGTGGCCCTCCACGCGCAGCCCCGCGATGGTGTCCGGCGCACTGCCCTGGATGTGAGCCTCGATCGCCTCGCGCTCATCCGCGCGCACCGTGATGTCCACGCGGTCGTACTCGTGCGGTCCCACGATCTCATTCAGGTCGCGGAGCAGCTCCGCCGGGCGCTTCCCGGTCTTCGCCATCAGGTCCAGGATGCAGAGCGCGGAGAGCAGGCCGTCCCGCTCCGGGATGTGTCCGCGGAACGCGAACCCACCCGATTCTTCCCCGGCGATGAGCGCGTTCGTTTCCTCCATACGCTCGCCCAGGAACTTGAATCCCACCCGCGTCTCATGCACGGGGCAGTCGAAGCGCTCCCCCAGCCGGTCGATCATGCGGGTCATCGTCAGCGATCGCACGATGGGACCGCGGTCGCCGCGAATCTCCGTCGCGTATCGGACCAGCAGCGCGAACGTCTGGAGCGAGGTCAGGAACTGGCCGCGCTCATCGATCAGCGCGAAGCGGTCGCCGTCACCGTCCAGCGCGAGGCCCGCGTCGAAGCCACCCTCCGCGATCAGTTCAAGGGATTCCGTCAGGTTGGATGCGATCGGCTCTGGCGCCCGGAGGCCCGGGAATATCGGGTTACGCTCACCGTGGATCTCGCGAACGGAGGTCGCGCCGCCTGCCAGCGCGCGCGAGAGCCAGCCCTGCCCTGCGCCATACATCGAGTCGATGAGGACATTGAACCCCGCGTCCTGGATCGCCTCGATGTCCACGAAGGAGGTCAGCGCCTTCAGGTACGCGTTGCGCACGTCCACGCGCTCCACCAGGTCCTGCGCTTCGGCTTCACCCAGGGGAATGGTCTCGATACGGTCACCCGCCACAATGGCCGGGATGAGGTTCTCGATGGATCCGGTGATCTCCTGCGAGGCGGGGCCGCCGGTGCTGGTCTTGATCTTGATGCCGTTCCAGCGTGCCGGGTTGTGGCTCGCGGTGACCATCACCCCCGCCCCGGCCTCAGCCTGCACCACCTGCCATGCAAGGGCCGGTGTGGGCATGTACGCGCTGGAGAGCGTGACGGGGATCTCGTTGGCCGCCATCACCTCCGCCACGGCGCCGGCGAACGGGCCGGCCAGGAATCGTGTGTCGTAGCCGATCACCACACCCTTGGCCGCCAGGTGTTCACGCTTCATCCACTCCGCGGTGGCCTGCGCCACCACGCGTACGTTCTCAAACGTGAAATCGTCCGCGACGACCGCGCGCCATCCGTCTGTACCGAACCGAATCTCAGTCATTGCCTGACCTTTGGTGGTGGTGCCGTGGTGATGGTGACGCCGGGTTCGATTGACTCGCCGATGACGCGCGCGCCGGGCGCGATGATTGCTTCGTGTGCGACAACGGCGTCCTCGACAACCGCCCCCGCGCCAATGCGCACACCGGAGGCGATGATGGAACGAGCGACGACCGCCCCCGGTTCCACGTGGACGCCGTCCCAGAGGAGACTCTCGGTCACGCGCGCCTCTGGTTCAATGGCACAACCGCTACCAATCACGCACGGCCTGTCCACAACCGCGCGGGGGCTCACGGTAGCATCGGACGCGACCGGTTCGCCCCACAGCGGGGAGTCGTTCGAGGTATCCGCTGCCGCCTCCGCGAGTTCTAGATTCACGCGTAGGAGCGCCGCAGCGTTACCGATATCCTCCCAGCGTGCCGGCCGGTGGAAGCCGAAGATCCCCCGTCCCGCCTCCGCGAGGTTGGCGAAGAGGGTCTCCTCCACTCGGTTGAACTGGGTGGCATCCATCTCCCGCAGGAGTGAGGGTTCGAAAATCCACGTACCAGCGTTGATCAGCTGCGACGGTGCCTCCTCGCGAGAGGGCTTCTCCACGAACCGCCGGATGCGACCGGTCTGCTCGAGGTCCACGACGCCGAACGGTGACGGCTCCTCCACCTCATGCAGCGAGATCGAGAGTTCAGCTTCATGCTGACGGTGCGCCGCAATCATTGCGGTGAGATCGAGGTCGGTAATGATGTCACCGTTGCAGACGACGAACGTGTCGCTCCAGCCGGTGGCGATCGATGCGATCGCACCGCCGGAACCAAGCGGTGTCTCCTCGTACGCGTACGAAACCTCGAGGTTCAGTTGGGAACCATCACCATACGTGTGCTCAATTACGTGAGAGCGCTGTGTCATCGCGAGAGTCACGCTGGTGACCCCATGCTGACGAAGATGGAGGAGCAACCGGTCCAGCAGTGGCCGGTTGAGTACGGGCACCAGGGCCTTTGGGGTGCGCCACGTCAACGGACGCAGACGCGTGCCCTCCCCCCCGACGAGGACGATTGCATTCATCGATCGATCGTACGGGGGCTTGGTCGCCTCTGCTACCCGGAGGAGGCAGTTCAGTCGTGTTGGAGGGGGCTTGTTGCGAGTTCGATACCATCGCCATGAGCACGCCCCTGCCGTCGTGCCGACCAGCGTCGCAGCGCGGGCCCGATGCCCAGCACGTCGCGGCGCTGTAGCCGTGCCTCGACAACCGGTGGGCCGGGACGGTAGCCGATGCGCGTGTAGGCGGTCAGCGCGGGGGTATTCGTAGGGTCGACCGTGAGCACCACCTCCGCGCACCCGCGGTGGAACAGCTCCTGCGTGACGGCGGCGGTGACCTGGGTGGCATATCCGCGACCCCGGTGCGCGGGATGCGTGAAGACATTCCCCACCACGGCAATCCCGGCCTCCGGCGAGGCAACGTGCGTACCCGCAACCGCGATCACGCGCCCACCTTCGAGGATGCCGTAGTAGATCGCACGGTCGATGGACTCCGGCGTGTAGTGGCTGGGACCGCCCTCTGTGGCATACAGCGCGTTGATCTTGTTCACCTGCGAGCCATGGAGGCGCACCACCGGCCCCTCCCACGGCGTGAAGGTGGCGGCGGTGAGTGACATGCGCATCATCTCCAGCGCGCCCTCCACCCGGTAGGCTGTATCCAGCGCCGCACGATGCTCCGGCGCAGCCGTCGAGAGATAGCCCCTCACCGCGCCCGGATGCAGCGCGAGGATCGCCGCCACCGCCTCTGGCGCACCGGTCACTACGGTCGTGGGACCGAGGCCCTTGGAGTGCATCACCAGTCCGTCACCGGCGGGCCCCGTCGCATGCCAGAACTGTGTCCACTCAAAGATGCCGTGCTGCAGGTGCCCCAGCGCGTAGGCGCTGAACGCACGGTCATCGCTCAAACG
>JBJHDC010000166.1:0-6175 GCA_050486345.1 Dehalococcoidia bacterium
AGACAGGCTCAGCACATTCGCGCTTGAGCGCATCAACCAGCTCGCTGAACGCCTCGTATACCCGCTGGTTCTCGACCTGCATCCATGCGAGATCGAAGGCGATCGTGTGTTGCAGTTCGTGGAACTGGTTCACCAGCTCTCGCTGGTGCTCCGGGCCGGGAGAGCGTCGCAGGACTCGGTAGGGCATCTCGCGCCACTCGAGCGCGTTGGCCAGCGCCCGGCCAAAGCGCTCCTTCTGGTGCTCATTCGCCTGCGATGCGCGATCCAACGAGAGGAGGATGGCGCCGACCAGGATTGCGGACGCTGCGCCCCAGAACGCCTCCATCGCCAGCCCTCCTCCAGCCGTACGCACGCGCTGCAGTCTGACGTGCGGCGGAGCCTACCCGCCGTGGCACTCGCCCGTCCAGCATCGGAGGCACCGTAGATCGAGGCCGTCTACGCGCCCGGATCTGCGAAGGCGATGGTAGCCGTTGCGGCGTCGCGCGACGCTCTCCGGAACAACCACCCTGCCGCACCCCACAACGCGACGAACATCGCGGTGGCGCCGAGGATGTCGAGCTGCCAGCCGGGGACCTCGGAGCCCCAGCCGGCGAGGAGTGCGGCCGCGGCGATGGAGGCCTGCACGATGGCGGCCGCAAACATGGCGCGCGCCATGCCGGCGGGGCGGAAGCGGGTGACGAGCGTTCCGATGAACACGACCGCCAGCACGCCGCCGTAGAGGAGGTTAGCGGCGTGGTCCTCGGCGCCGATGATGCCGACTGCACCGGTGGTCCACACCAGGAGCAGCGCCGCCACGATCGCGAGCGCGCTGGCCGCGCGGTAGGCGGTAGGGCGAGGGCGCCGCAACACGAGCTCCCACGCGAGACCAGCGCCCGACAGCATCACAGCGGCGAAGACGAAGTCAGAGACCGTCCACGCCACCTCATCGGTCACCTGCATCGCCACCGCCGGTAGTAGGACCAGACTGAAGATCGCGCCCCACAGCACGATGCGCCAGCGGTGCGCGCGACCTCGATAGGTGCTCCGCGCGGCATCGTGATCTGACGGACCTGCCATCGAGACGCCCTCTCACTCGCACCCTGACCTCATATCAGGCCCGCATCTGTTGTACGCCGGAGGTGTGCGATCGGTTCCACCGGACCCACCCGCGGAGTCGATGTGAGGTTGCCCGGACCGTCACGCCCTCGTAATCCCCGTGCGCACACCGACACGCGAGTGCAATCGCGCGGTGCCTACGCTGGAAGGGCACCGATTGGGGAGATCAATGGCTCACGAACACAACGAGCAATGCGAGACGCTGCAGAAGGCACTCGCGGACGCACGGGCCAGTCAGACACCGCCGATGCGCGAAGCAACGATCGTGGGGATGCAGGCAGCACATCCTGTCGACGACACAGATGTGACGCCCAACGCGTCGCCGGACCTCGAGCACGACATCTCAAACATCGAACAAGAGTTGCGGGACATGGGCTGTGAGCCCCGCTAGCGGCTAGCCGATGTGCCGCTGCACGAATGAGATGAAGACATCGCCGAGTTCCTGCTGTCGGTCTTCCCGGCTAACAGCGGGATCCGGTGGTGCCTCGTAGATCAGTTCCGCGTTGGGCAGGATGCCACTCAGACGTTCGCCCACCTCGCGAGGGTGGATGTCATCATGGCCCGGCACCACGCAAACGGGTACCTCGATGCCGCGCAGCGTCGCTTCGTCGAGGCCGATCACCGGCAGGTCGACGCTGTCCAGGAAGAGCTGGCGCCACCGCTCCATGGTGGCAATGAAGTCCTCACTACGCATCTCCAGTAGCCGCTCCCGGTTGCGCGGGTTGCGCTCGATCCGCTCGGCGAAGAAGGGCGTGGCGGCGACCGCCTCCATGCCACCCGCGCGTGCGACCTCGATGAACTGGCCGTAGTAATTCTCCGCCAGCGTCTCGCACGCGTGGCGTCCACCCGTCGGCCACCACAGCAGCAAACCGGCCACCGATGCAGGGTGACGCGCGGCGAGCAACAGCGATAGGCGTGAACCGGCCGCGCCCCCGCAGGCGATCACCGGGAGTGCGTTCAGTTGCGAGAGCAACTCGTGCGTGTCGTCCGCGAAGAGCACCTCATCGGACTCCTCACCGCCGATCAGCACATCGGACGCCCCGCAGTTGCGGCGGTCGTGGATGAGAACGCGGTACCCGGCGCGGGCGAGATGCTCACCCAGCGGGCGGAAGACCTCCAGGTCCATGCGGCCACCGCCCGTGAGCACGATCCACGGACCGTCGTCACCCAGCACCTCGTAGTTGAGCCGTACGCCTCGCACGTCCGCTACCGGCATACAGCCCCCTTATCCCCTGCGCGCCGAACTGCGCCTAGCCCGCCGTCTGGGTGCCCTGCGCCGCGAACTGATCGCGGCGCGCCTGCGTGTAGCGCACCATCTCCTGCGGGATCTCGCGCGCTCCGCCCAGCGCACGCGCGTTGAGGTCCAGCAGCGCGGCCTCCTCAATGATCATGTTGGCGTGCGCAGAGCCATCCACCGAACCCGCGAAGGCCAGCACCCCGTGGTTCGCCAGCAGTACACCGCCAATGTGCTCGTGCGCGCGGATCGCCTTCGCGATCTCCTCGACCGACTCGCGTGAACCTCGAGGGCCGTAGCCAGCCAATGGCACGCCGTCCGTCATGTTGAAGCGCGCCATCGCCTCGTAGGACAGCGGAATCGGCTGATGCGCCACCGCGAAGCTGGTCGCGTACGGCGAGTGCGTGTGCACCACGCCGCCCATCTCCGGCCGCAGCTGGTAGACGATGCCGTGCATATCGATGATCTCCGCCGCCGCAGGCTCCACCGCGCCCTCCAGCAGGTTGCCCTCCAGGTCGAAGAGCGCGATGCGATCCGGCGTCAGCGAGTTGATGGAGCCGCCCGCCGTGAGCAGAAAGCGATCCGTCCCCGGAATACGAGCGCTGATGTTGCCGTGGAGGCTGGCCTGCATGATGCCCGAGCCGAGGAGCACCCCGGCTGCATCAATGATCTGCTGCCGGTAGTCCTCGAGAGTCGCCAGGGAAACGTCATTCATCGGGTACCTCCTGTGGTCGTACGAGCGGGTCACCACGCGCTGGTCAGGACGGGTTCACGCGTAGGGTACGCCAGTAGCAACGCGCGGCAAGAGGCGGACGGGGCGGCAATCAGCGAGGGGTGCGGGGCAGGCAGCGCGGTGAGGCGAGGGTACGCCTCACCGCGCTGCGAGGAGGATCGAACGTGCGCGGCGACCTAGCGGCGGATCAGGTCGTCGCCGCGCGTCCGCTCGATGGTCGGCCGAGTCGGGGTGCGGAGGTCATCGCCATCATCGATCGGACCCCGCAGACCCGCACCCACGTGATCGATGGCGATGCGCGTGATGCCCCGGTCACGGTCGTGGACCCCCACGCTGACGAAGTCGATCACGATGCTGCGCTGCCCGGTGAGCTCGTCTACCTGGATCGGATTCTGGTGCGGACAGGCGTCCAGCGAGATACAGGCCGATGCTGTGCCCACGCCCGCGAACCCGCTACCGATGAGGACAGCGGCAACCACGGCCCCCACCTTCAACCTGATCTGCTTCATCTCAAGTGCTGCCACCCGGTATTCCTTCCATACACCGGCACCTTGCCGGTACCCGTCTCCGCGATGGGGATGCGCTGTCTATCGTCAGCAGGCGGCTCAGATCACAACTGGACACTACGGTGTGGTCGCTTCGCCCCACCATCCCGAATTTGCGGGGTTCCACTGGAGTGCAGTCGCTGACTGTTCGATGCGAGCGGTAGTCACGAGTAATTTCGATAGAGCTATATATAGTGATTATTCTGGCATCACGTCAAGTACCATGGATGCATGACATCCACCCGTCCGTACCACTCGGAGCTCCGACAGCAACAGGCGCTCGAGACACGCCGCCGCATCCGACAGGCCGCTCGCCAGCTCTTCGAGGAGCACGGCTTCACGGACACGACCATCGCCCGGATCGCTGCTGCTGCAGGTGTCTCGCCCCAGACGATCTACTCCGTGTTCGAGAGCAAGGCCGGCATCGTTCTCGCGATGCTCGATGACCTTGAGGAAACGGCGAACGAGGACGAGTGGGCACAGCGGTTCATGACAGACCCCGACCCTCGCGAACAGCTCCGCCTGTTTGCCGCGTTCAACCGTCACCTCTTCGAGAACGGCGCGCCCATCCTCCGTGCGATGCTCGCCGCGAGCGGCACCACTGAGGTAGCAGCAGCGGTGACGCTGGGAAACGCCCGCCGGCGGGCCGGCACCCGGCGGCTGGCCTCGGTGCTCGCCGAGCGCGGCGCGCTTCGCGATGGAATCGCACCAGACGACGCGGCCGACCGGCTCTGGCTCCTCACCGCACCAGAGCAGTTCTTCAACGCCGTCGATGAGCTCGGCTGGACACCCGCCCACTACGAGGCCTGGCTGGGGGATCTGCTAGTGACGGAGCTCCTCGGTCCCGCGTAGCGCGCCATCCCTCAGGTCGCACCAATCCCTCGACGCTTACCGGTTGCTAACAGTGGCGCGTGACACTGGTATCGGCGGCGATAGGGGGACTCAGCACATGCCGGCAGTGTTACTGGTCGAAGACGATCCGGTGATCTCAGAGGTGGTCGCATATCAGCTCACCCGCGCTGGATATGACGTCACTACTGCGGGCGACGGGGTCGTAGGGCTCCAGGCAATTCGCTCTGGCACGTTCGACCTGATCTTGCTCGATCTCATGCTGCCTCGGCTCTCCGGCCTGGACCTGCTGGCTACGCTGCGCCGCGACTCCTCGACTCCGGTCATCATCGTGAGCGCTCGGGAGAGCGAGGCCGACCGGGTGAACGGCCTGGAGCTGGGCGCTGACGACTACCTCACCAAGCCATACTCGATCAGAGAACTGCTCGCGCGCGTGCGCGCGGTCCTGCGACGTGTCGCCGAGGCTTCACCGGGGACCGCTGTCGAATGCTCGCTGCCAATCGCGGTTGACGTCGATGGTCACGAGGTGAAGCGTCACGGCGAACCGGTGCGGCTCACGCCGAAGGAATTCGAGTTGCTGGCGTACCTTGTGCGCAATGCGAACCAGGTCTGCTCCCGCGACGGAATCCTCGACGCGGTATGGGGGTACGGGTTTGGTGGTGAGACGCGCACGGTGGACGTGCATGTGCATTGCCTGCGGCAGAAGCTGGAGGACGACCCCGCGCGCCCGCGGCACATCCTCACCATCCGCCACTACGGCTACAAGTTCGTCCCCAACCCTCCAGCGGTTTCCGTCGGCGAGATATCCGATCCGTTTGCTGCGGGTTAACGGCTCTCGCGGAACCTCGTGACGTTACGAGGCGGTTACCTCTCCCCAACCTTCCCCTGATGTTCGGCTCCCTCTGCTGCGCGTTACTGGACCCACCGGGACGGCACCCCGCCGCGCCCGACCAGAGGAACACCACAGGGGAGATAGACAAACGCTATGAGCAACTACTGGACACGCAAAGCCTACGGGCGACGCGCCGTGCTGCGCGGGGGCGGGCTGGGAATCGCTGGCCTCACGGGCGCGGCCCTGATCGGGTGCGGCAGCGATGATGAGCCGGTGATCGGCGCCACCCCGCCGCCGAGCGGCACTCAGGGCGGCAGCTCACCCACCTCCACACCCGCACCCGGCAACAGCGACGGGGGGATGCGCGGCGGCACACTAAATCTCCGCGAGACTCCACAGACTCAGGACTTCCACCGGCACACGGGCACCATGTCCACACCCTCCATGGTCTGTGATTGCCCGACCGCCGTCGATGCGGAGGGCCAGACGCAGAACTTCCTCCTAGAGAGCATCGAGGCGCCGGATGCGTCCAACTACACGCTGACCTTCCGGCCCGGCATCAAGTTCCACAACAGCCGCGAAATGACCTCCGATGACGTGCGCCTCAACATCGAGCGTATCCAGGCCACCGACGGCGCATGGCTCCAGGGCGCTCTGGGTGGGGTGACCGAAATCGAAACTCCCGATGACCAGACGGTGGTACTGGCGCTGGACCAACCGTACTCGCCGCTGATCACGTTGATGTCAGAGCTGTGGTTGATGGCCCCGGAGTCCCCCGGTTGGGAAGGCACCATCGAGACCCCCATCGGAACCGGTCCCTTTGTCTGGAAGGAGTGGATTCCGAACGACCGCATCCACCTGGACGCATTCGTGGAGTACTGGCAGGA
>JBJHDC010000167.1:0-5985 GCA_050486345.1 Dehalococcoidia bacterium
GCTGCTCGACTTCGAGATCACCGTGGTCGAGGACCGTGAGGTCGTCGCCAACCGCGAGCGGTTCCCCATGGCGGAGCACATCCTCGTCGCCGACCCCACGAGCGCCCTCGGCGGCCTCCGCCTGGACGACCAGACCTTCGTGGTGCTGGTCTCGCGCGGACACCGCGTGGACGAGGAGGCACTGCGCGCCGCCGTCGGCCGTGGGGCGGCCTATATCGGCATGATCGGCAGCCAGCGCCGCACCGCCACCGTCCTCCGCCACCTGGCCGAGGAGGGGTTCGATCGCGCAGCCCTCGATGAGGTGTCGACGCCCATCGGGCTCGATATCGGCGCAGAAACACCGGAGGAGATCGCGGTGTCGATCTTCGCGGAGATCACCATGCTGCGCCGCGGCGGCACCGGCCGTCGCATGAAGGGCGATCGCCCCTCGCTGCTCGACGAGGAGCACGAACCAGCCTCGGCCGGCTAAGCCGCCCATCTCCAACACGTACAAAATAATATTGAGTTGTTACACGCCACAAACACACAGGCCCGTAGCGCCTGTGTATAGTAAGTCGCAGGGGCATTGCCCCCCGAAGTGCCAGTTCCCTCTGGGGCACAGAGGCCGAGTGATCGGCCTCTGTGCTCGTTCTCAACCCTCCCGGAGATCCCTGCTGGTTCCCCGGAGGCCGCAGTCTCTCGAGATTCCCTCTGATTCTCGAGAGACTAGCGCCACGGACTGAGAACGGGCGCGAGCCACCTTCGGTGGCCGGTGGGCTCCACAGCGTGCCACGAAGCACCATCCGTGAAGCCTCGCTGTCTGAGATACGCGGGGATGATGCCCGTGGATCTCTCGGATCGCAAAACACGCTATGATTTTTCTGAGGGACGGCGGGAACAGACACGATCCGCCTCCACGGAGGGAGCAGACCCATGTCAGCTGAACTCTACCGCGAGGTCCGTGACGCGCAGGAGCGCGGCGAGGCCCGCGTGCTGGCCACCGTGGCACGCACCATGGGCTCCACGCCCCGCAAGCCCGGCGCGGTCATGCTGCTGCGGCCGGATGGCACCTTCACCGGCACCATCGGCGGCGGCTGCGGCGAAGCCGAAGTCTGGCAGGAGGCCATGGAAACCATGGCGGACGGCCAGCCCCGCACGGTCGTCGTCGACCTCACCGAGCCCGTCGAGGGTGACGACAAGATCTGCGGCGGCATCATGCACGTCTTCGTGGAGCGCATCGCCGACTAACCGACGAGATCGAATCACCCAGGATTGACCCGCCACGCATCCAACGACCGCTGCGCCTCGTACTGGACATGCAAGGCACAGAGCAGGCCAGCCCCTGAAGCACCGGCTGCCTGGGGCGCAGGCCCGACTACTTTCTGATTGCTGGTACGATAGGTACAGTGCAAGGACGTCAACCGCTCACCGAGGGCGGAGACGTGAAGGGACACCCCATGATCGGCACAGTGGGCTGGCAGCAGCTCCTCATCATCCTCGTTATCCTCGCTCTGCTCTTTGGCGCCAACCGCGTCTCCAGCCTGGGCGGCGCACTGGGCAAGGGCATCCGCGAGTTCCGCTCGGAGGCGCGAGCCGAAGACCCGAAGCCAGAAGACGAGACGGTCGCGTCGTCGTCTGACAGCGAGACTCCGTCCGACAGCACCACCCCGCCCCGCACCTAGTCGGCCCCGCCTCACACCACCGCGGCGCGGCCGCAAACATCGCACGCCGGTGACCGCTGCACACAGCGGCGCCGGTGCTACGATGATCAACACCTGATTTCCGTTCCCGCACCCACCGGGTACCAGCGCCGCGAGGCGTGGAGGAACACACATGCTCGGTTCGCTGGGCTGGCAAGAACTACTCATCGTCCTGGTGATTCTCGCGCTGCTCTTCGGCGCCAACCGCGTCGCCGGTATCGGCGGCGCGCTCGGCAAGGGCATCCGCGAGTTCCGTTCCGAGGCGCGCGGCTCCGACGACACGCCAGAGGCTCCGGCCACCCCGCCGCCCGCACCGCCCCCACCGGCCGCGAGCACCCCGACCGTCGACGCTCCGGTGGCCGACACCTCCGGCACCCCCGTGCCGCCAGAGCCGTCAGTGCCGGCTGAGTCGGCCGAGAGCGACCGCCCCGTCGAGGAACGGACCCCGAGCCCGCCGGGCTCGTCCTCCAGCTAAGGCCTCGCGAGCGCGTCCCACACCGGGCGCGCTCGCGCTTCACGCCCGCCCACCGTACGCTCGCGCTGGCAGCAGACTGCCCGTCGGCACGCTGCGAGCCTGTACATGGAGGACGCGCGCGATGGAGATCGTTCCCGGGCTGCACCAGCTCAAAACCCGCATGCCCGCCCCGGCGCTGCCGTACATCATGCCCTACGCCATCCTCGGTTCGGACGGCGTCACACTCGTCGACACCGGCTACGGCACGCCCGAGGCCATCGCATCCATGGAGGCGGAGCTCCAGACGCTCGGCGTACAGGCCTCGGACGTCGTCCGGCTCTTCGTCACCCACGCGCACCCGGACCACATCGGCATGGCCGCCTGGCTCAAGGAACAATCACCCGACTGCGCACTCGTCCTGCTGGAGCGCGAGTGGCAGTGGATCCAGGCGCGCTGGGCGGACCAGGACTCCTGGACCGCCCTCTCCGATCGCTGGCTCCTCCGCCACGGCATGCCGCAAGCAGAGATCGAGGCGGCCCACGCCGCGGACGCAATGTCCCCGAACTCCCCGCGCGTCCGCCCCGGCGAGGCCCAGCCCGCACCGCGCTCCACCAACGGCTCGCAGCGCGCCCCGTTCACGATGGTGGAACCTGACATCACGCTCGAGGATGGCGAAGCGATCACCTTCGACGGCTGGACGCTCGAAGCCGTCTGGACGCCGGGCCACACGCCCGGGCACATGTCCCTCTACGAGCCGGACCGCAAGCTCATGTTCACCGGCGACCACGTCCTACCCTACATCAGCCCGAACGTCTCCCTGCACGCCGACCAGGAGGGCACCAGCCCGCTCTCCGACTTCCGCGATTCACTCCGCAAGGTCGCCGGCTACGCCGTTGACGCCGCCCTCCCCGCGCACGAGTTCACCATCCCCGACCTCCGCACGCGCTGCGAGGTGCTGCTGCACCACCACGACGAGCGGCTGGACGAGGTGCGTGAGGCCATCGGCAACGGTCAAAGCACGACGACCGACGTGTCCCAGCGGGTGCGCTGGAACACGGGGCCGTTCGATGACTTCAACCTCTTCATGAAGCGCTCAGCCATCGGCGAGACGCTCTCCCACCTGCAGCTGCTGGCGGACGAGGGCCGCGTGCGCTCGGTCGAGACCGCAGACCTCGTGCTCTGGGAGCGCGTCTAGTCCGCGGGCCCTCGCGCTAGTGGCGCTGACCGGTCAGGCGGCCCACCACTCGCTTGAAGACCGAGACCTCTTCACCTTCTGCGGAGTCCACGAATGCGTAGCCGCAGGTTGTGCAGGCCTTCTGCTTGATGTCATTCTGCCGACCGCACATCGGGCAGGGGACCAGGGGCGTGTGCATCATCCCAGTCATCTCAGGCTCCTCCCGTAGGAACGAGCCGCCCTCATCCCGATCGTAGGCCGGCCCACAGCCGCCCGGCGCTACAACGCATAGCCAGCACCGTTGCAAGATCCTCGCAGTCCGGCGGACTCCCCCGGCGCCTCCGAGACGCCCGAGCGCTACGTGCCCCTCGCCGCCCCCGTTGGTACGCTCCGGGGCATGAGCTCACCCGCCCAACCATCTCCCGCACAGCCCTGGCCCCAGCGCTTCTTCGTCGAGTTCGACACGGACGAGGCCTGCCCCTACGCCTTCACGGATGACCCGATCATCGTGCTCTTCTTCGCCTCCTGGGCCTACAGCGCGGAGTTCGGCGGCCAGCACGAGCTCGCCCTCGCCGCGCAGCACCTCCGGCGCGCATGCGGCGTGAACCTCCGCCCCATCCTCAAGTACGCCGACCGCAACGTGGACACCGAGGCCGACCGCCGCGAGCTGGAGCGCTCCTGGCAGCCCGCCGCCGACCTCGCCGTCTGCGCCCGCGAAATCGCCGCGCACTGGGAGCACCCGGACGCCACCCTCGCCCCCCTCGTCGAAGGCTACGAACACCTCGCGCCGCGCCTGCGAGAGCTCTCCGCCATGTGCGACTGGGCCGCCACCCGAGGTGCACAGGTACGCATGTCCTTCAACCTCGAACACGACGAGCAGCGGGCGGAGCGGCCGGGGTAGGTGCTGCTACAGGTCGGGATGCGTGTGCACCACGAAGTGCGTACCCGCCTCGTTCCAGGTTGCCTGCGGCCACTCGCCCTCAATCT
This sequence comes from Dehalococcoidia bacterium, assembly GCA_050486345.1. Classification (GTDB taxonomy): domain Bacteria; phylum Chloroflexota; class Dehalococcoidia; order UBA2979; family UBA2979; genus JBJHDC01. Next base: position 4,295 of record JBJHDC010000167.1, read on the forward strand.
GCCCGATGACCGTGGTGACGTCCTGCGCCACGTCATGAATCGCAATCTCCCATGTCGCGACGCCGGTGATCGGGTGGTAGCGGAGCCGGCGGATGATCGCTTCCCGTTGGCCGTCGGGCGATTCATAGACGCCGTCACGGATTGGCCGGTCGGGCAACTCTCGCTCTCCAACGATGTCGCCGGTCGCTGCATCGATGAGCACGAGTCGCTGCTCGGGCTCGATGCGCCAGGTACCGTCGTCCAGATCGGTGCGAACCTGGGGTTGAACGAAGAACACATCGCGGTCGGGCTCCCAGCCCATCCATCCCATCGAGGGAACCGCCGTCACTTCCAGCTCTTCATCGCTCTCCAGATCAAGGATGAAGACGCCCCCGCCTGGGCGTTCGCCTGATGCGTCCGGTGGATACGCGCCGAAGTCGGTGTACGCCAGGTAGCGACTCGACGGCGACCACGTGGGGGTCGGCCCCCCGTCGCATTCGCACCCACCTATTTCGCTCACGAGCTCTCGCTGTTCTCCTGTGGCGAGATCAACCATCGACAGGCGGAACATGTACCCCGTGTCGTTCACGTGGAGGAAGGCGATCCGCTCCTCATCTGGCGAATACACCACGCTCCAAGCGTAATCATCGAACACGAACTGTCGATCGGCGCCCTCCACTACCAGTCGGTGCTGTCCGCCATCATTCGCGTCGTACGCACGCCACCGACCAGAGGGCGACTCCACCACCCCGTGAGGCGCATCCAGGCGCTCCTGCTCCGTACCATCCCAGCCGTACCGAACCGAGTACCCCTCAGACCGCACCGTGACCCAGAACCCGGTGCCATCAGGTGCGACACGCTGCCAGTACAGCACCTGTCCGTCCTCGCCGCGGTACACCTCCGTGTGGTTGCCGGTGGCCGCTTCCACGATCCAAACGACGTTCGCGGGACGCGGTGGCGCGGTGGGTATTGGTGTCGCCGTGGGCATCGCTGTTGGGGGTGACCCCACAACCGTTGCGGTTGCAGGCGGCGGCGCGACGAACGGCGGCTCCTCATCCTCGCTGCCTTGCAGATTCGAGATCGCCACCACCGCCAACACCCCGAGCACGACCACCAGCGAAGCCCCCGCCACCCACGACGTCGCCCCGGACGCGCCCCGCAGCCACTCGAGCGGTGCCAGGGCGCGCAGCCGCGCGAGGATGCTGCGAGAGGCTTCCTCCGGCTCACCGTCCCACGAGGCCAGCGCCACGCGGTCCCGGGCGCCGGTCTTCGCCAGGATGCGCGAGACGTGCGTGCGCACCGTGTTCACGCTCACATCGAGGCGCGTAGCGATTTCGCCGTTGCTCAGGCCCTCGCGCACCAGTTCCAGCACGCGCCACTCCGCCGGCGTGAGGATGTCGGGGTGGGGAGGGCGCCCGCGGCCGCGTCGATGGCCTGACCAGTTCATGCAGCCAACGTATCAGCGACAACCACGAATATCGTCATCCATCTCCGGACGGAAGCGGCTCTGCGTTGAGCCTCCCGGGGTGGCATGTGAGCATGCGTGCATGCACAACAGCCCGGTTCCCGCAGCGGCGAAGCAGTGGTGGTGGAGCACGCCTGTCCAGAGCGTGGTTAACGCCGCCATCCTGCGCCTGCCCGAGAACCTGAAACTCACCGAGACCACGCGCCTGCTCGACATCGGCTGCGGCCGCGGGGCCCTGCTCCGCGCC
>JBJHDC010000168.1:0-5897 GCA_050486345.1 Dehalococcoidia bacterium
GGATCGTAGCGATTTGCTCCTTCTGCGCGGTTCTTGTCGGGTGCGGTGGCTGGTGTGCTCTGGCGAGCCCCCTCACCCCGGCCCCCTCCCGCAGGGGGAGAGGGGGTCAGAACAACTTGCGACTTGGTGACGCCAGCACCCATCCTCTGGCTCCCCTCGCCCCGGAACGGGGAGAGGGGCTGGCGGTGAGGGGGCTCGCTCGGCGGCTGAGGCGTGTGCGCGATACACTCGGGGTTCGGCTGGGGGCTCGATGGGTCCCGCGCACGGAGAGGCCTTGAGGGTGATTCGAGACGACATCATCGTGCTGGTGGAGCAGGCGCTGGCGGGCGCGCAGGCGGCGGGTGCACTGCCCCAGTTCGCGGCACCCGAGGTGACCACAGAGCATCCCGCGCGTCCCGAGCACGGCGATTTCTCCGCCAACCTGCCGATGCGCATCCAGGGGCTCGCGCGGATGAAGGCGATCGAGGTGGCGGAGGCGCTGCGCGAGCACGTGCCCGCGCACCCCGCGGTGGATCGCGTGGCGGTCGCGCCGCCGGGCTTCCTCAACTTCTACCTGTCACCCTCGTGGGCGGCGGCGCAGGCCGTCGAGATTCTGCAGGCTGGCGAGGCGTACGCGTCGCTGGACGTGGGTGCGGGCAAGCGGGTGCAGCTGGAGTACGTGAGCGCGAACCCCACCGGCCCGATTCACGTGGGTAATGGGCGCGGCGCGGCGATCGGTTCGACGCTGGCGAACGTGCTTGCGGCCGCCGGGTACGAGGTGCAGCAGGAGTACTACATCAACGATGGCGGCACGCAGGTCGCCATCTTCGGCCGAACTCTCTACGCCCGCTACGAGCAGCTGTTTGGCCGCGATGTCTCGATCCCGGAGAACGGGTATCCCGGCGAGTACATGATTGAGGTGGCCCAGGCGCTGAAGGAGGAACATGGCGACTCCTTCCTCAAGGAGGCCGGCACGGAGCCCGACCCGGAGATTGGCCAGCTGGGCCTGCAGGTGATGATCGATGGCATCCGTCGCGACCTGGAGCGCATGGGGGTCACCTACGACCGCTGGTACTCGGAGCGCTCGCTGATGGAGCCGGGCGGGGCGTACGAGGCGGTGATGCAGCTGCTGCGCGATCACGGCCAGGTGGTGGAGCGCGAGGGCGCGACGTGGTTTACCTCAACGGACCTGGGGGAGTCGAAGGACAACGTGCTGATCCGCTCGGACGGGCAGCCGACGTACTACGCCACGGACATTGCGTACCACTACGACAAGTTCATCACCCGCGGCTTCGACCGCGTGGTGGACATTTGGGGCGCTGACCACCAGGGCCACGTCTCGCGTGTGAAGGCCGCCGTGGAGGCTGTGGGCGGCGACCCGGAGGCGCTGGATGTGCTCCTCTACCAGCTCGTCACGCTGCGCCGCGGCACCGAGATCGTCCCGCTCTCCAAGCGCGCCGGCGAGATCGTCACCCTGGGCGATGTCATTGATGAGGTCGGCCGCGACGCCACGCGCTACTTCTTCCTGACCACCGGGGCGAACCAGACGATGGACTTCGACCTGGAGCTGGCGAAGAAGCAGTCGGACGAGAACCCCGTCTACTACGTGCAGTACGCCCACGCGCGCATCGCCAGCATTCTGGCGCGGGCCTCGGAGGAGTCGCTGACGTCGGAGGGTGCTGACACGGCGCTGCTGACGCACGAGGCGGAGCAGGCGCTGCTGCGCAGCCTGCTGCTGCTGCCGGAGGTGGTGGAGAAGGTGGTGGTGGACCTCGCGCCACATCACCTGACGCACTACGCGCAGGAGTTGGCGGGGCACTTCCACGTGTTCTACACGCAGTGCCGCGTGATGCAGGCGGACGAGCCGGACCTGACGCGCGCGCGTCTGCTGCTGCTGGAGGCGACCCGCACGGTCCTCGCGCGCACGCTGGGGCTGATGGGGATCTCCGCGCCGGACTCGATGTAGTCGACGTGTAGGGGCGGCCGAGGCCACTCGCCGCGGGGACGCTCGGAGGAGGGGGCACATGATGACACTCCTGCCTGCTCGCCGGCGCGCCCTGCTCGTCTCGTTGCTTGCGGTGCTGCTTCTCGCTGCGGGCGTCCTCGTTGGTGCGTGTGGTGATGACAGTGCGAGCGATGTGGACCCGGAGGGCGTCGACGCGACGGCGCTGCTGGCGGAGGCGGCGGAGCGCATGGAGCGGGTGACGGCGTTCCACTTTGACCTCGATCACGATGGGGGCACGGCGCAGTTCATCCCGGGCGTGCAGATGCAGTCCGCTGAGGGCGATGTGGTGGTGCCCGACCGGATGCAGATGACCATCCGCGCGCGGGCGAGCGGTGTGAACCTGGAGATCAGCATGGTGATCGTGCCGGAGGGCTCGTACATGACGAACCCGCTTACCGGCCGCTGGCAGCGCGAATCGATCACGATGGACGAGGTCTTTGACCCCGCCAGTGGCGTGACCAGCGTGATGCGCGCCGTGCAGGACGCGGAGGTCACCCGCACCGAGCGCGTGGGTGGCGTTGATACCTATGTGGTCGACGCGACCGTGCTGGCGGCGGACCTCGAGTTCTTCGCCAGCGCGCCGGTCGAGGGGGCGCAGCCGCTGCCGGTGCGTGCCTGGATTGGTGTCGACGATCCGCTCGTCTACCGCATCGAGATCGAAGGCCCGCTGAATCGCGGTGAGGCGGATGATCTCCTGCGCCGGCTCAACCTGAGTAACTTTGACGACGACATCGAGATCCTCCCACCGCGATGAGCGCCGCTGCGCCGCCCGAACCCGCACCCCCCGCTCATCCCGGTAGAGGCACCCGGACGAGGGACGCCTAGATGGCCGTCACCCCTCGTGAGGTTGCGCGCAGGCGCTGGCTGCTCATAGCGGTGACCGCCGGGGTCTTTGTGGCGGCCGACGACCAGACCGCGATTGTTGCGGTGCTCCCGGCGCTCATCAACGACATCGGCCTGCCGGTCACGGACTTCTACCGCTCCTCGTGGATTGTGAACGGCTACCTGCTGGGGTACATCGTGGCGCTGCCGTTGATCGGGCGGGTCGCCGATGTGTACGGGCACGCGCGTATCTATACGGGCGCGCTGCTGATCTTCATCCTCGGTAGTGCGCTGGTTGCCCTCGCGCCGACGTTCGAGACGATCGTGGCGGCGCGGGCGCTGCAAGCGGTGGGCGGCGGTGGGGTGGTCCCCGTGGCGATGGCGATTGTCGTCACGCAGCTGCCGATGCGGCAGCGCATCATGGGCCTCGCGGCGATCGCGGCGGCGGCCGAGGCTGGCGCGCTGCTGGGGCCCGCCTGGGGTGGCGCGATCCCGGAGTGGTGCGGCTGGCGCGCGGTGTTCTGGATCAACCTGCCCATGGCTGCGCCCATCGCCCTCGCTGTGTGGAAGCTGGCTGACTCGCCGCGGAGCGAGGGCCGCATCGACTGGTCCGGCGCGGTGATGCTGGGCGTTGCGCTTTCGATCCTCACCTTTGCGCTGGTTGATGACCCGAACGCGCCGCGGCCGTTCCTCGTCACCGGCCTGCTGCTGCTCGCCGCCGCGGCCGTGGCATTGCTGTTCGTCCGCCACGAGCGAGGCGCGCCGGAGCCGATGGTGCGGCTTGCGATGTTCCGCGACCGGGCGATCGGCGCTGCGAACGTGGCGAGCTTCCTCGTGGGGGTGGGGCTGATCATGGCGCTGATCGGGATCCCGCTGTTCGTGAACCTCGTGCTGGGGGAATCGCCGCTCGATGGCGGGCTCACGCTCATGCGCCTGACCGTGGCGGTGCCGGTGGGAGCGGTGCTGGGCGGCTGGCTCGGCGCGCGCATCGGCCTCAACGTCACCGCGGCAGCCGGCATGCTCTGCTGCGCCGTCTGCTTCGTTGGCCTCGCGATGTGGGACGAAGACCTGGGCCAGTGGCTGCGCACCGTGCCGTCGCTCATCGGTGGCTTCGGCTTCGGTCTGGTCATTGCGCCGCTCGGGGCGGCCGTTCTCCAGCGTGTGAGCGAGGAGGAACGCGCCACGGCTTCCTCCTGGCTCACGCTCAGCCGCATCACCGGCATGCTGGTGGGAGCGGCGCTGCTCACCTCCACCGGCCTCGGGCGCTTCTACGCGCGCGCCGGGACGATCGAGTTCGGGACCCCGGAGTACGAGGCGCTGGTGGCGGAGGCGCAGGTGACCACGTTCCACGAGGTCTTCATCGCCGCTGCTGTGCTGATGGTGGTGGCGGCCGTCGCGGCCTGCTTCATCGGGCGCGGCGACCGCACCGCGCGCGTGGAGCGGTGGTGGACGCTGACGTAACGGCCAGTGGGACATGCCTCGCTGCTGGTCCGCGCACTCTTCGAACGCGTGTGAGCACTTCGTGCGAGCGGAGCATGGTGCACGTCCTTCGACAGGCTCAGGACGAACGGAGTGGGGAGGCTCAGGACGAACGGAGGGCAGGAGCAAGGCGCATCGTACTCCGGCTGCTACGTCGGCTCGTGACGTGTCACCGTCGATACCCGGTCGACGGCGCGGTCGAACGATGCCACCACGCCCACGCCGCTGCGCTCCCCGGATGCGACGAGGTACGCGTCCGCAAAGTCGAGGCGGTCCACGTCGTACAGCTCGACTGTGCGCTGAAGGAGTTCGACGTCCGGCACACGGATCGAGGGGAACGCGAGCACGGCGCGCAGCGTCTCCGCAACCTGAGCCCGGGGTGTCTCGTAGAACGACTCCAGCACGTACGCGACCTCGGCGAGGATCAAATCAGGGAGGAGCAACTCCTCCGCTTCCTCCAGGAACCGCGTGGCACGCACTGCCTGCTGCGGCGGATCCCCCGTCAGATGACGGATCAGGACGTTCGTGTCCAAGAACGCCGTCACCGTCGTGCGGAGCCTCGCGCGGCGCGCGTTTCGTGACGCACCTCCGCCCACGGCTTGCCTCGCTTCGAAGCAGGCACACTCACCGAGCCAGCGAGCGAGAGCAGGTCCGGGGTCCGCGCAAGGATCGCGCGTTCCCCCTCGACGCGGAACACCACGCGGTCGCCTTCCGCCAGGCCCAGCGCCTCCCGCACCGCGCGAGGCAATGTGATCTGCCCCTTCGAACTCACCTTTGCCGCGATCTCCATGCTGTATTCCTTACCCAAGTGGTTGAGTAAGGGTATCAGGTCTCGACTGCGCACGATTCACCATGATCCTGCACAACTCCTGTGGCCACCTCGTGCGAGCGGGGCGTGGTGCACGTCCTTCGACAGGCTCAGGACGAGCAGAGGGGACGTGGCGCAGGGCGAACGGAGGGGGCGAGGGGCAGGGCGAACGGAGGGGGCGAGGGGCGGGGCGAACGGCTGAAGCTCGCGCGGGACGCGAGGGCTCGCGCTACCCGCTGCTGTGTCCGCCCGAGACCGCGCATCCTTCGGACCTCTCCACCGCAGGGCGGGGGAGGCCTCGGGTGGGGCTCCGGAACGCGCGCAGCACGCTGCACCCCACGCTGCGCCCCACCGAGGCTGGCGGGAGCGGGTCTGAATTCACTCTCCCTCTCACCAGATTGTCTCGGTAGGGGCGCGGTGGAAGTTGTCCGGAGTGGGCGCAAGGCCTTGCGCCCCTACGGGTGCCCGAGCAGGAACGCCGCCACTGCCTCGTACGCGGTGGGGTCTTCGCGGAGGAAGGTGTGGCCGCCTTCGAAGAAGTCGAGGCGGGCGTTGGGGATGCGGTCGTGGAGGGCCTGGAGGTTTTCGGGTGGGGCCTGGCCGTCGTAGCGGCCGCCGGCGATGAGCGTGGGGGCGGTGATCTGGTGGAGGCGGTCGTAGGTGTCGTGGTCCGCGCGGGCCTCCAGTTGCAGGCGGTTGCCGCGGCGCACTTCTGCCTCGGCGGTGGCGGCTCGTTCGAGGCGCTCGCGCAGGGCGGCTACTGCCTCGGGATGGGCTGCCTGCCAGGCGCGATCCTGGCGGCGG
>JBJHDC010000169.1:0-5800 GCA_050486345.1 Dehalococcoidia bacterium
TTTCTCCTACGAGCACTTCACCCGCATGGGCTTCGCCGACGAAGCGAATGCGGTGCGGCGCGCATGGTCGGAGGGCGGTTCAACAGCGGGCATCGCGGCGCTGCCGGAAGACCTCGTCGACGAGTTGACAATCGCTGGCTCGGTCGGTGAGTGCATCGATGTGATGGAGGAGGCCGCCGAAGCTGGCTTCAAGCTCCACAGCGTCAACGTCCAGGAACCGGATCCGAAGAAGCGCTACGAGATTTTCAAGGAGCTCGTAGGGTAACTACTCGGACATCACAAGAGCTAGGTCCCCGCTCGTCCTTCGACAGACTCGGGATGAGCGGGGACTGAGGTTAGATCGCGCCTCTCACACACCCGACCAGCTCAGATTCCTTCGCGCTGCCGCCACTCGCGGATCCACCCGGCATGCAGCGTCGCGTGGCCACTCTGCAGGCCCGCCTCGCCGTAGAGTGTGGCGTCCAGACCGCGATCCGAGGCTCCAGCGATCGCCTCGATGAGGCGCGTGTGCGTGCGCTCGAGCTCCCAGCGCACCTGCTCCAGCGTCAGATCTCGTCGCAGGGCGTAGCTAATGTTGTTGAACGTATCGTCCTGCTCATCCGTCATGCGCCAGGTGGAGGCGTAGCCGGCGGAGATGCGTTCCACCTCGGAAGCCCGGATCTCGTCCCACGTGGCGAGATGCGCGAGGTGGTCCTTCACGGACCACCCATCGAGCGACCGCTCCTGCATCTGCTCATCGGTGAGACCGTGGATGGCGGCAAGAAGCTCGGCATGCATCTGCCGGTACTCCTCCAGCAGCTGCGCGCGTTCCGCGGACATCGCGCGCTCCGTCAGCGCATCGGCGCCGGGTCAGGCGTCATCGAAGTACTGCTCGGCTCATCTTGCGCGGCGGGCGTCTCCTCATCATGGCGCCGCCGCAGCCGGCTGGTAAGCACACGACCGACGTCATGTGCGACATCGCCCAGCGCGTCGCCGATGTTGCGCAGAATCGTCGGACCACCGGGCACCACGCCGATCGACCGCACACGCTGCTCCCGCCGCCCACGACGGCTAGAAGCACGGATGCGCTGGGACTCGCTCAGGGCTCGACGGAGCACCGGCCGTAGCAGCCGCATCGCCGCCTCAGGGTCAGTGTGCGCGCCACCCGCTGGCTCCGGAACAATGACATCGACGATCCCGAGTTCGTGGAGGTCTGCCGCTGAGACTCCAAGCGCCTCAGCCACCTCTGGCGCCCGGTCGCGGTCACGGAAGAGAATTGCCGCAGCGCCCTCGGGCGACGTGATCGCGTACATCGCGTTCTGCTGCATGAGGATGCGATCGGCCACGGTGAGCGCCAGTGCGCCGCCGGAGCCACCTTCGCCGATGACAACCGAGACGCTTGGCGTGGTCAGTGAGGCCATGGTCACAAGACAGTCCGAGATCGCGCCTGCGAGTCCACTCGCTTCATCCTCGATGCCGTCGTGCGCGCCAGGCGTATCGACGAATGTCACCAACGGTAGCTTGAGTCGATCCGCCAGTTCTATGAGTCGCTTCGCCTTGCGGTAGCCCGCTGGGCTCACGCGTCCATCTCGTCGCTCGCCCTCGAGCCGCAGGTCGCCCCGCTCCTGACCGATCAGCACGACGTTGGTGTCACCGATACGTCCGAGGCCGCCGACCAGCGCCGGGTCATCGGTACCCGCGCGGTCGCCACGCAATGGCACGAAGTCCTGTGCCAGGGTGCGGATGTAGTCGAGGGCACGCGGTCGGCCCGCCTGCCGCGAGAGTTCGACCACCTCCCAGCCGCGGAGTTGGTCTCGTACCTCGACGGGAGGTGGGAGCAGGTCCGGGTCCAACGCTGGTGTCTGGCGCAGCAATGACAACACGGCCAGCAGGCGGTCGCGGATCGCCTCGCGCGGCGCGACGACATCGACAAGTCCGTGCTCCTGCAAGTCTTCTGCATAGAGCGCCTCGCGCTCCTCACCGTCATCGTGAACCGCGCGCACACGCGGACCCGCGAAGCCAATGAGCGCCCCGCGCTCCGCGATGATCACATCGGCCTGCGTGGCGTATGAGGCATACACGCCGCCCGTGGTCGGGTGCGCCAGCACGCTCACCATTGGGATGCCGGCCTCGTGTAAGCGAGCCGCAGCTGCGGCGGTCTTCGCCATCTGCAGCAGCGCCACCATGCCCTCCTGCATGCGCGCTCCGCCGGAGCAGGTGATCGCAACAAACGGCAGTCGCGCGGTGATCGCGCGGTCCATGGCGGCTGCAACCCGCTCGCCCACGGCGTAACCCATCGAGCCGCCGATGAAGCGGAAGTCGCTCACGGCAGCGACGAACTGGAGGCCGCCAATCCTTGCCGTTCCCGTAACAACCGCCTCCTGGCCACCGCTCTCTCGGCGCGCCTCCTCAAGTCGCTCCGGATACGGGCGCGAATCCTCGAAATGCAACGGATCCGGGGTCGGGATCCCGGTGAAGGCCTCGTCGAACGAGTCTTGATCGAAGAGCAGCTCAATCCACTCCCGGGCAGAGAGCGAAGACGGCGACGGGGTGGTCGAAGCGATCGTTTGGGGGGCGGTGCTCACTCTGCACCTCTCATTCGTATTCGTGATCCCAGTGTAGAACAAGCGATTGCGGCTATGGTGATCCGAATGTCAACAACTGGCTGACCGCTCCCCCGCCAGGCTAGTCTCGCGATGGTTCACGCGCCGGTGCGGGACCGAGGAAGCGCCGGATCGCCGCGATCGTCTCCGCGGGTTGATCATGGTGGAGCCAGTGCCCGGCATCGTCGATGACCTCCGTGCGAGCGTCCTGAAACAGCTCCTCGTACGCCTGTCCACGGAACGATGCGCGGTAGCGATCGGATTTCGAACCCACGAGGTGCAGCACCGGGCACTCGATCTTGCCCCAGATGGCGATCATGTCATCCCCGCGGACCTCGAACGGCGTCCACACGCGCGCCCATGGATCAAACTTCCATGTGTAGCCACCATCAATACCGTTGACACCCCAGCGAGCGAGGTGCATCGCCTTCTCCTCGCTCAGCTGCGGATTCGCCTCACGCATGCGCTGCGCTGCGGCCTCTGCCGTCGGATAGATCCGGGGCGTCTGGTGTTCGAGGGCGCGCTGGCGCATCGTCCAGTCGCGCAGGCGATCCGCCGTCAACGGTTCGCGCTCGGGCGAAACCGCGCGTGCTCCGGCGCCTTCGATGGCTACCAATCGGTCAAAGCGTTCCGGGAAGGCGCCTGCCGTCAGCAGGGCGATGCCTCCACCAAACGAATGCGCAATGACGCGAGCGCGTCCACCCACCAGGTCGATCAGAGCCACGATGTCAGCGATGTGGTCGATGAGCGTGTACGAGCTCCCCGGCGCGCGGTCGGAGTCTCCATGCCCGCGCAGGTCGCAGGCGACCACGTGATACTCGTCTGCGAACGCTTCCGCGATCTCATCCCAGGAACGCGCATGGTCGCGCCCGCCGTGCACCAGCACCAGAGGCGGGTTAGCGGCATCGCCCCACGTCCAATAGGACAGCTTCAACCGCTGCGACTGGTAATAATGCTGCCAGGGCTCATTCATGCCGACAGGACCTCCGGGTTCCTCGGGCGCATCAGACGAGAGGCGAGCGTAGCACCAGTCACGGCCGAAACCGAGGGGCCACACGCCCTGCTCAGCGGTCCCTTCCGAGCGGGGACCTTCGCCATTGACCGGCGCACCCCGCTCTCCGTACCGTGATGGGGTGACCAGCGATGCCGAGCCCGACGACACTCTTCCTACCTACGTCCGCGCGCTACTTGAGCCCGCGGCCTACGCGCATGACCCGACATCTGTCCAGCTGATCCAGACGCATATCTCCTATGTCTTCCTCGCGGATGACCTCGTGTACAAGACGAAGAAGCCTGTGAGCTTCGGCTTCATCGACCAGGTCACTCTGGAGGCGCGCGAGGAGAACTGTCGCGCCGAGGTGACGCTGAACCGTCGGCTCGCGCCGACCGTGTACCTCGATGTCGCACCCGTTACACAGTTCGCCGATGGCCACTTCGAAATCGATTCCCCAGGTGCGAGCGAGGGCGAGACGGTGGAGTGGGCTGTAAAGATGGCCCGGCTCCCTGAGGACCGCACACTGGACGAACTGCTCGCGGCCGGCCACGCTCCCTCAGACATCGCCGAGCGGCTCGTCGGCAAGCTGGTGCCGTTCCACCGGGCTGCAGAGCGCGTCCCGAACAACCCCGCATTTGCTGGCGCGGAGGCACAGCGCCAATGGTGGGCTCGCGAGTTCGACGAGTGTGCCACCTTCATTGATGGCACGTGGCGGCGCGACGATGCACAGACGCTCCGTGCGTTCGTGGAGACTCGCTTGGAAGCGCTCGCGCCCGTGTTCGATGAGCGTCTGGCTGCGGGACGCGTTGTGGACGGCCACGGCGACCTGCGCTGCAAGCACGTCTATGTCATGGGTAACGGCGAGGACGAGCTGCTGATCGTTGACTGCATCGAATACTCAGACTGGTTCCAGTTCCGTCTCGCGGACGTGGGATACGACATCGCATTCCTCGCTATGGATCTGGAGGCAAAGGGGCGGCCTGACCTGGCAGATGAATTCGCCGGGCGCTACCTGGCCGCGACGGCAGACGAAACGCTGGGCCTAACGCAGCCCCTGTACCGCGCCTACCGCGCCTTCATCCGCGGCAAGGTGGGCTCACTCGGGACACAGGGCGCCGAAATCCCAGCAGAGCAGCGTCAGCAGATGAAGGAGTCCGCCGAGCGCTACTTCCGCCTCGCCTCTACCTTCACCCGCCGGCAGGCCGGACCGGTGCTGGTCGTGATGTCCGGCCTCTCCGGCACGGGCAAGTCCATCGTCGGCGCCACACTCGCAGCGCGCGTAGGGGCTGCGTACGTCTCCTCGGACGCCGTTCGCAAGGAGCTCGCCGGGCTGGAGGCGCAGACGCGCGCGGGATCCGAATTCCAGACCGGGCTCTACACCGCCGACATCACGGCACGGACCTACGATGAGATCCGCCGCCGCGCGCACGCCTATCTGGAGCAAGGACACCCGGTGATCCTCGATGCAACGCACACTCGCCGTGCCGAGCGGATCGCAGCGGTGGAGGTTGCGAGACAAGCGGGCGTGCGTTGCCTGCTGGTGGAGCTACAGCTGAGCAAAGAAATCGCTCTGGAACGCATTGCCGCACGTCGAACCGACCCACTGGCGACCTCGGACGCGGACGAGGACATCTATCAGCGCCAGGTCGAGGGTTATGTGCCTGTGGACCCGAGCGAGGGCGACGTGCTCGCGCTGGATGCGTCACAGTCAGTGGCTTCCCTGGCCCAGGAGATCGCCGCGGCGCTGCCCTCACCGTCCTAGCTCGCACATCCGAGGGACGTCCATCCGACGAACAAAACGGGGAGGAGTAGCGCTGCCACTCCTCCCCGCCTTCATCGGCCTAACTCGTTGACCCGGAAGCCCTAGGCAATCACGCCCCGGCGGGCGCACCACCGCTTGGCTTCCGTCGCATCAGCAGGAACCCAACGATCGCTGCGACGATCACCACCGCGACCACGATGGCGACGAGCATCATCGTGTTGGAATCGTCACCACCACCGCCGCCCGCTGAACTCTGGCTCGGGTCAGATTCTGCAGTCATCTGGCGTGTCGTGGGGTCGAAGATATCCATGTTCCAGACCAGCGCGCCATCACTGGCAACGCTGTCCGCGTTGTGCTCGGTGACCCGGCCCGGCAACTTCACGCGCACCGTGAACGAGGCGCTCTCGAAGAACCCGCGCACGAACTCGTCGTTCGGATCGCCGACTTCATCGCCCAGCTCAT
>JBJHDC010000170.1:0-5690 GCA_050486345.1 Dehalococcoidia bacterium
GCGGTCGTCGCCATCGTTATCTATGTCATCGTGCGCTCGAAGCGCCTCGCTGGGCTGATGGCAATGCTGTCGCTCCCGTTTGTCATCTACTCGCTGAGCTACGACGAGCGACTGCTCATCGGCGCCGGTGATCCTCAGTGCGGTCCTCATCAAGATCATCCGCTTCGAGGGATTCAGCCCGGCGCGATCGAGGCCCCCGCGATGACGTCCTGGCTCGACCCGGAGCCTGAACGAGACGAGTACGAGCGCCTGCTGGCCACCTTCCGCGACACTATCGCCGGACGCGCCCACGACGTGCCGCTGGCGCGCGCCGCGCTGCTGGTAGCGAAGGCGGAGCGACCTTCGGTGGACGTGGACGCGTACGAGCGCCGCCTGCAGGACATCGCCCAGACGCTGAGCCAGCAGCTGGGTCGCGAGGAACCCCCGCTCACGGCCAAGCGCGCGCTGCAGACCGTCAACCAACTGCTCTTCCGCGAGCTGGGCTTCCGCGGCAACGCCGCGCACTACGAGGATCCTCGGAACCTGCAGATGGACTGGGTCCTCGACGAACGCAAGGGGATCCCGGTCACGCTGGCCATCGTCTACGCGGAGGTCTGCCAGCGGAGTGGTTTGGACGTGTACCCCGTAGGCCTGCCCGGCCACGTGATCTGTCGCTACTCGCCGTTCCGCGACCGGCCACACGACAGCGGCGAGCTGTTCATCGACGTCTTCAACGGCGGCCAGGTGCTCTCCGAAGAGGACTGCGAGGCGATCGTGCGGCGCACCTTTGGTGGCCGCGCGCCCTTCAAGCCACACTACCTCGACGCGCTGACGCCGCGGCAGGTGATCCAGCGCCTGCTGCACAACCTCAAGGCGGGCTACCTGCAGCGCGGCGAGGAAGAGCGCGCGGAGCGCATCATCGATCTGCTGATCGCCATGTTCCCGTGGGACCTGGACGAGATCCGTGACCGAGGCATGCTGCGGGAGCGCCTCGGCTCGGTTGAGCCCGCGCTGGAGGACCTCGAACAGTACGTGCGCTATCGAGGCAGTGCGCGCGACATCCAGACCGTGACCGAAACAGTGCGCTCTCTGCGCCGTCACGCGGGCCCACCGCATGAGGATGCGCGGTAGTCCGTCTGCACGCCACCAGTATGGCGCGGCCCCTCAATCGCTGATACGCTCAGGTTGCCCCCACTGCCGCGTGGACACGCGACATGCAAGGTAGTGCTCGCAAGAGAGTGATGGCATGGTCGATAGCGCCCCCCGGCCCATCGTGCACTCCGCACATGACGCGGTGGTCCCGGCCTCCCAGTTTGTCGCGTTCGCGGAGACGCTGGACTACGACACCTCGCACGCCCTGGAGTTCATCGACATCACCGCGGACGTGCAGAACGTGGTCGCCCGCTCCGGTATCGAGTTCGGGCAGGTCACGATCATGTCGAATCACACCACCGCGGCGGTGGTCCTGAACGAGCATGAGCCGCTGCTGCTGAACGACATGGCGCGCGTCCTCTCGCGCATCGCCCCGGCCGGCGACTACTACGAGCACAACGACTTTTCGATCCGCACCGTGAACATGACCGATCGCGAGTGCGCGAACGGTCACGCCCACTGTCAGCACCTCTTCCTCGGCTCCAGCGAGACGGTGCCGATCCACAACGGCGCGGCACACATCGGCCAGTGGCAGAGCCTCTTCCTGGTCGAGCTCGATCACGCCCGACCGCGGTCTGTCTTCGTCCAGGCGATGGGTACAGCCGCTCAGCCGCGATAGCCGTATGGGCGTCGCCCGCGTCCTCCATCGCGCGGGCAATCTCCGTGAACTGCACCACCTGGCCGCCCATCCTGCTGTCGACGCGATCGAGGCGGACATCTGGGTGCGCGGCGATGAACTCATCGCCCACCACGACCGCCCGCTGGGCCCGCTGCCGCTGACCATCGGTCGCGGGGGCCTGCGCCGCATCCACGCACCGGTGAACCTCCAGGCGATCCTGGAAGCCGTCGAGGGCCAGGCCGACCTCATCATCGATCTGCGAGCGCAGTTCGGCGACCCCACGCCGGACCTCGTGCGCGCGCTGGCCCCGCTGCCCAGCCGCAAGCACCTGTACGTGACGTGCGAGGCGTGGGATCTGGCCGACCGCATCCGCGCGTGGATGCCGGACCAGGACGTGGCCTACTCGATCCGCTCGGAGCAGCAGCTCCAGTACTTCCTGCGCGCCCGTGACCGTGACGAGATCCCCGAAACCCCCGTGGTCGTCCGCCACACCCTGCTCCACTCCCGCGACGAGGTTGAGGTCCTCCGCCGCCGCGCCGGCCGCGTGGGTGCGTGGACCGTCGATGACATCGACCGCGCGCTGGACCTGGCCGACTGGGGCGTAGATAGCATCGTGAGCAATCACGTGGTGGTGTTGAACGCGCTGTAGGGACCCTCACCCCCAGCCCCCTCTCCCACTCCGTGGGCGAGGGAGAGCCGGCACCGGACTGCAATCGCCCTCCCGCGTACGATCAGCAGCATGACGAACCAGCCACCCTCGGACGACTTCGCGCTCGCTGATGAGTTCGCGCTGGCGAAGCGGCAGACGCCGCTGCATGGCGTGATCCTCGATGCGATCGAGGCGGCCGGTGGGCGCATCACCTTCGCCGAGTTCATGGCGCTGGCCCTCGGACACCCGGAGCACGGCTACTACAGCCGCGCCGGCCTGCGCTGGGGGGCCGAGGGCGACTACGAGACCAGCCCGGAGGTGCACCCGATCTTCGGCTACCTCTGGGCGCGCCAGATCCTCGAGTGCTGGGAGCGGCTCGAGCGTCCCGACCCGTTCCACCTCGTCGAGGTTGGCGCGGGGTCCGGCGCATTCTCGGCGGCGATACTGACGTGGTTGCGCGCCCGCGCACCGGAGTGCTTCGCCGCCCTGCGCCCCGTGATCCTCGATGACCACCCACGCCGCGTCGAGGAGCAGCGCGAGACCCTGACGGCGCTGGGCTTCGCGACCGAGCACGCGCTCACCGAGGAGTGGCTGAACCGTGACGACCCGGTCACCGGCGTGATCATCAGCAATGAGTTCTTCGACGCCCTCCCGGTGCACCTCATCGAGCACAGCGAAGGCTCGCTACTCGAATGTTATGTCACCCTGGATGGCGCCACGCTCAAACTCGTGACCACCGAGCCCAGCACCCCGGCGATCGCAGCCTACTTCGAGCGGCTCGGCATCCTCCCCGGCGAGGGCGCACGCGCCGAAGTGGGGTTAGCAGCGGTAGAGGCGATGCAACGGCTCACGGCTCGCCTCGAACGCGGCTACGTGATCTCGATCGACTACGGCTATGAGGCAGCCGAGCTCTACGCGCCCTGGCGCACGGCGGGCACCCTGATGGCGTTCCGCAACCACAGCCCGCAGCCGGATCCGCTGGCCGACCCCGGCCTCACGGACCTCACCTACCACGTCGATTTCACATCGCTGGCCGCAGCCGCGGGCGACGGCTGGCACGCCGCGCCGACCACCTCGCAGGCGGAGGCGCTGACCGTCCTCGGATTGCCGGAGGCGATGCAGGCCGCCTCGCAACGCGCACACGAGGATGCCGCTCGCTTCATGGCAGAGCGCCGCGCCGCGGAAACACTTACCGACCCGTCCGGCCTCGGCCGCATCCGCGTGCTGGTGCTGGCGCGCGGTGAGGACCTCGAAGGCCTCGCGTGCCTGCGGTCGGTGGAGGACGCGTTCGGGAGATAGGGGCAGCACTCGCGCGGAAATGCGACAATGAATCATGGCCTCTGAACAGCTTTCCACGGAACACTACAGCGCCAAGCTCATCGACCATTTCGAGCGGCCACGCAATGCCGGGGCGATGGAGGATGCGGACGTGGAGACGTTCGTCACCAACCCCGTCTGCGGCGACTCCTTGCGGCTCTTCCTGCGCTTCGAGGACGAGCGCATTGCCGCTGCCTCCTTCCTCTCATCGGGCTGCCCGGCGTCCATCGCCACCTCCTCGGTGGCGACGGAGATGCTGACCGGCATGCCGATGAGCGAGGCGGACCAGCTCACCCGCGACGACTTTGCTGAGGCCGTGGGCGGCCTGCCCGCCTCCAAGGTGCACTGCTCCGTGCTGGCCGCGGCAGCCGTGCGCAACGCGCTGGCGGAGTGGAGGGCGCGAACGGACCCCGAGGCGTGACCGTCGCGGCAATCCTGCTGGCCGCTGGCGCCTCGCGTCGGATGGGTGAGCCCAAGCCGTTGCTAACGTGGGGCTCGCGCACCCTCATCGAGTGGGAGATCGACCAGCTGATGGCCTCCTGCGTGGACGACATCGTCATCGTCGCGGGCCGGCGTTGCGAGGACGTGCGCCGCACGCTGGGCACCGGCGCGCGCTGGGTGGTGTTCAACCCTCGATGGCCCCAGGGCCGCGCCACATCGCTGGCCACGGGCGCGCGGGCGCTCCTCGCCCGCGACCGCGATCTGCCGGAGGTGGTCGTAGTGATCAACGTGGACCAGCCGGCGCTCGCGCCGGTCATCGACCGCCTCGTCGATGAACTTCGCGAGCACGACTGTGCGGTGGTCCAGCCCTCGTTCACCGAGATCGACGGCACCGAGCACGGCGGCCACCCGATCGTGCTCGCCGGTGGACTCCTGCACGAGCTGGCGCGGGTCACCGATGACACCTTCGGGCTGCGCGCGGTCCTCGAACGTCACCCACCCCGCAAGATCCCGATGCCAGACGAGCCATGCGTGCGCATCGACCTCGACACGCCGGACGACCTGGCAGAGGCGCGGCGCATCTTCGGCGTGGACGTGTAGCGGCGCACGGAGACTCGTTCGGGCTTCGTGCTAGAATTCACATTCGAGGAGCGTTCTGAGGCTGCTATCGCTCATCGCGGGCGTCGGCTATGCTCCGCCGGACTCCCAGATATACGATCTGGGGCGAGACGAATCGAGGCGCAGTGGCTTACGGACTCGGCGTCGCCAGGGGCATGTTGCTCACGTTGAAGCACGTGCTGAGGCCGCCCATCACCGTGAACTACCCGGAGCAGCAGCGCGAAGTCCCCGCGCGTGCCCGGACGAACCTGCTGTGGTTCGAGGAGCGCTGCACCGGTTGCTCCACCTGCGCGCAGGCCTGCCCGGACGGGTGCATCCTCGTGCAGACCTCGCCCCGGGCGGACGGCACGCTCAACATCGACCGCTACGAGATCGATTTCCGCATCTGTATGTACTGCGGGCTGTGCACGGAGGCGTGCCCCTACCAGGCAATCCAGGCCGGGGGCCGCTACAACGACGCCGCCTACGTGTTCGAGAACATGTACCGCGACCGCGACGCGCTCACGCGCGAGGCGCAGCAGTACCTGGAGGGCACCGGCGGGCGCTACCCGAACGGCCAGACGCAGGAACTGATCCCGCTGATTACCACGATGCCGACCGCACGCTCTCGGGTGAGTGTGGCCGGCGCCGGCGGGCCGTTCGGGCCGCAGCGGCTGCCTCGCGGCGCGCGCAGCGGGAGCAACAGCAACGTGGACAACGATTAACAGAGTTTCAGACGACCGGACGCGCCCCTGATGGCGCCGTCCGCGGGGGAGGCAGCCGTGGTCGAGATCACGATCAACGGCCGGACCGTGGAGGCGACTCCCGGGCGCCGGCTCGTCGAGGTGATCAAGGAGCAGGGGATCACGATCTCCAACCTCTGCTACATCGACGGCCTGGAGCCGTACGCCGGCTGCCGCACCTGCATCGTCGAGA
>JBJHDC010000171.1:0-5621 GCA_050486345.1 Dehalococcoidia bacterium
GCGTAGGCATCTCCGGCTCAGTCATCGGACGCATCGAGACCCGCCATCGCTCGCTCGGCGGTGGCAACGCGCTACGCGCCGCTGTGCTGGGCGCCACGGACGGGCTCGTCTCCAACATGGCGCTGGTGGCCGGGTTCGCTGGTGCGAGTCCCGGGCAGGAGGCAATCATCCTGGCCGGCCTCGCGGGCCTGCTCGCTGGTGCGTCCTCGATGGCGCTCGGCGAATGGATCTCCGTCACCTCCTCGCACGAGGCAGCAGAGCGTCAGTTGCTGATCGAGCAAGAGGAACTGGAAGCCGACCCGGAATCGGAGCGCGACGAGTTAGCGCTCATCTACCAGGCGAAGGGCCTCCCGAAAGATGCAGCCGAGGAATTGGCGACTCGCCTGATCTCTGATCCTGACACGGCGCTGGACACCCTTGCGCGCGAGGAACTCGGGATCAATCCGGATGACCTCGGATCGCCGTGGGCGGCCGCGATCGCCTCGTTCGTGCTGTTCACCCTCGGCGCAATCATCCCCGTGATCCCGTTCTTCTTCGGAGACGGATGGGGCATCATCGCCATGAGCGCCGCGTTCTCCGCCGCCGGGCTGTTCGCCCTGGGTGCCGCAATCACCCTGCTCACAGGACGCAGCATGCTCTTCGGTGGCGCGAGGCAGGCGCTGCTCGGACTCGGAGCGGCGACGCTCACGTTCCTCATCGGTGGCCTCATCGGAGGTGTGGCGGGCGTCTAGCACGACGTTCGGCGGCGGCGAGAGGCGCCGGCGAGAATCCGCCGGCTCATATCTACCACAAACAGGGTGCTGCACAGATTCGACGGTTGCTGCGGCTTCCTGTTTATCCGTATACTCAACTCATCCGCACTCCCCACGGATGACAGCAACGTTTGCCCTCTCCCCATAAGGGCCTCTACTCGTGATCAACCCGCTGTCCTCGTTCCTGGGGATGTTTTCGCACGACATTGGCATTGACCTCGGCACCGCGAACACCCTCGTGAGCGTGCGCGGACGCGGCATCGTGATTGATGAGCCATCCGTGGTCGCGATCGACCGCATGTCGAAGCGCATCCTCGCCATCGGCGCCGATGCGAAGCGCATGGTGGGGCGCACCCCCTCCAGCATCATCGCAGTCCGACCGCTTCGTGACGGCGTGATCTCGGACTTCGCCGTCACTGAGCGCATGCTCCAGTACTTCATTCGCTCCGTGCACGAGCGCTTTGGCCTGGGCATTCCCAAGCCACGCGTGGTCGTTGGCATCCCCTCCGGGGCCACCGAGGTGGAAAAGCGCGCAGTCCACGACGCAGCCATGGCCGCAGGCGCCCGCTCCGCTTACCTCATCGAGGAGCCCATGGCGGCTGCCATCGGCTCCGGTCTCCCGGTAATGAACGCCGCCGGCTCCATGATCGTCGACATCGGTGGCGGCACCTCAGAGGTCGCCGTGATCGCCCTGGGCGGCGTGGTACGCGCCCATTCAGTCCGCGCAGCGGGCGATGCCATGGACCAGGCGATCATCGAGTACGCGCGGCAGGTCCACAACATGCTCATCGGCGAGCGCACCGCGGAGCAGGTGAAGATTCACGCCGGCTCCGCATTCCAGCTAGATGATGAGAGCATCGTCGAACTCCGCGGGCGCGACCTCGCCACCGGGCTCCCGAAGGGTGTCGAGGTCTCCACAGTCGAAATCCGTGACGCGCTGTCACCGGTGGTGAACGAACTCATCCGCACCGTACGCGCCACCATCGAGACCACGCCGCCCGAGCTCATCGCGGACCTGATGCTCCACGGCATCGCCATGACCGGTGGTGGCGCGCTGCTCCGCGGCCTGGATCGGCGTATCGCCACGGAGACCCGCTTCCCCGTCTACGTCACGGAAGACCCGCTCCGCACCGTGGTCCGCGGGTGCGCGGAAGCACTCGAAGAGGCCGAAACACTGGAGAAGGTGCAGGCCGCAGTCGCCAGCCGGCGACCGCCGCGATAGGCGAAACGAAAGGACAGGGGCATGCGCTCGACGACTCGCTCGGGCGCCTGCCCCTCCCCTGATTTCGGCCGATCTCAATCGACACTGTTGTGGATAACCGTACCTGGTAACAGGTTTCGTCCTCCCGAGGAACTGCGGGAGCCGCTTCGATGACCCGCATGCGGCCCGCGACGTGGCTCACCGGGGCCTTTCTGCTGGCGCTGCTCCTGCTCGCGCTCTCCACGACCAGCCTCGCGAGTACTTCCGAGGAGCGTGCCGGGGCCTTCGTCATCCCCATCACCACCACGCTGCGTGACGCGGCACAACCCGTGACGGATGTGCTCCTTCACGCCGGTCAGCTCCAACAGCTCACGGCGGAGAACGCACAGCTGCGCCGCGACCTCGCGCGAACGGAAGCGGAGCTCGCCACGGTCCGCGAGCAGCGCACCGCGATGGAACAGGCCACAGCCCTCCTAGACACAGTGGGCGCGGATTCGGGCCAGTTCATCCCCGCCTCGGTGGTGATGCGCGATCCATCCCTGGGCAGCCAGCTGCTGCTCATCAACCGCGGGTCGGAGGATGGCGTGGCCGCCGGGCAGCCGGTGCTGGGCGCGGGCTCCACGCTCGTGGGGATCGTGGACGAAGTCGGACAGAACCGCGCGCGCGTGCGGCTGCTGACCGATCGCACCTCCAGCGTCTCCGCCATCGTTCAGTCCTCGCGCACACCGGGTTCGCTCGATGGCACTGGCGACGGCCTGCAGCTCAACTTCGTCGATGCCGCCACGCACGTCGCGGTGGGCGACGCGATCCTCACGGGCGCGCTCGGTGGTCTGCTGCCGCCGGGATTGCTCATCGGACGCGTGACCGCCATCAGTACGAACCCGGAGGACCTCTTCCCGGTCGTCACGGTAGAGCCACTCGCCTCCTTCGATCGGCTGGAGCAGGTGCTCGTGATGACCAGTTTCGCGCCGGGTGCGGAACTGCCGCTCGACGGAGGAGCGACACCATGACTCACGTGGTGATGATCCCGCTCGCCATCCTCGCCGCGGCACTCCAGATCGGCGTGTTGCCCGAGCTGGAGGCGCACCCCCTGGGCGTGCCGCCGGTCTCCATTGCCCTCATCGCCGGCTGGTGCGCGATGCGCACCGCGGACGCAACCTGGCCCGTCCTGCTGATCACGCCACTGATGGCAGGGGCGCTCTCCGAGGAGCGCACGGGATGGTTCCTGCTGGCGCTGCTCCCGGCGGCAATCCTCGGCGCGGTACTAACGCAGCCGTGGACTGCGGAGCATGCCCGCGGGTCCGGTTCACACGGCGCGGGTCCCATGGGACTACTACCCCGCCTCGGCATCGCGGCGCTGGTCGCCAGCTGCGGCACGGTGCTGTACGCCGCGGTACTGACCCTCGCCAGCGGGCGGCCTGCATTGCTCTTCGAGGCCAGCAGCCAGGTACTCACCGCAGCCACCTCGACCGTCGTGTTCGCACTCGTCATCGCGCTGGTGCTCTGGCCGCTCCGACCTCGCGCACGAGGGCTGTTCGCATGAATCTGTTCGGGGATCACGTACCGGCTGGCCAGCTGCGCATCCGCCTGCTGCAGGGCCTCTGCGTGCTGCTGTTCCTCGGCCTCGCGATCCAACTGCTGCGTGTACAGGTCCTCGATCCGCAGCTACCGCCCACCTTCACAGACGGCTCAGCGCCCCGCACGATGCAGACGGAGCCGGCGCGCGGCCTGATCCTCGACCGCAACGGCACCGTCCTCGCGCGAAACGTTCCGGAGTTCCGCGTCTCCGTGATCCCCGGCGAACTGCCCGAGGATGATCGCGACCGCCGCCGTGCGCTGATGCGGCTCGAATCAATCCTCGGTATCCCGTACGCCTCGCTGGAGTCGGCCGTCACGAGCCACCTCGCTGTCGTCGACCCATACCGGCCCGTCCCGGTGAAGACTGGCCTCGACCCGGACGAGGCAATCACCATCCGTGCCAGGCTCTCTGGTCTCACCTACGCAGATGTAGAGACCTTCGCCGCCCGCACCTACGAACCCTCCGGCTCGCTTGCGCACATCCTCGGCTACGTAGGCCCGATTCCGCCCGATGAGCTCGAGGGATGGACCGACCTCGGCTACCCGTACCACGGCCGTATCGGCCTCACCGGGGTCGAGGCTTCGTACGAGACTCAGTTGCGCGGTGACCCGGGCGCACGCCTGGTGCTCGCCGACCCCACCGGCCGTGAGTTGGATGTCCTTGGCGCACATGATCCGCAGCCGGGTGGACATGCTGTGCTGGCCATCGATCTCGAATTCCAGGAACTCGTTGAGGAGCACCTCGCCGCCGGTATCGCGGCGGGCATGAGTACCGTTCGAGGCACCGTCCCGGGACGACCGGAACCGTCGCCATCAGGCGCGGCGGTCGTGATGGATGTGCGTACAGGGGAACTGCTCGCCCTGGTCTCACTACCCTCGTACGACCCTAACCTGTTCAACGGCGATCTGGACGAGGACTCGATGCGCGAGGTGCTGGAGCATCCCGGACGTCCGCTCATCGATCGCACGTACATGGAGATGCAGCCCCCCGGCTCCATCTTCAAGCCGGTCGTCGCCTACGCGGCACTCGAGGAAGACATCGCACACGTCGGCACCCTCATCACCAGCACCGGCGCGATGGCCATCGAGAACGAGTTCGGCGGCCCTGCCTACATCATTCGCGACTGGGCCGCGCACGGCACCATCGACATGTACGGCGCGATGGCGCGCTCCTCGGACATTTACTTCTACTGGCTGGCGGGTGGCTACCGCAGCGGCGGCGCGGAGGTCTTCCGCGGCATGGGCGCGACGACGCTCGCCGAATGGACGCGCCAGTTCGGCTTCGGCCGCCCCACGGGTATCGATCTGCCGGGCGAAACCGGCGGCCTGGTGCCGAATCCCGCCTGGAAGGAAGAGGAACTCGAAGAACCGTGGTACCTCGGCGACACCTACACGTTCGGCATCGGCCAGAGCTATCTGCGGGTCACCCCCCTGCAGATGACGGTGATGATGGCGGCAATCGCCAACGGCGGCGACCTGCTCGCGCCCCGGGTGGTGCGGGGGATTCAGTACGGCGACGACGTCCACGTGCCCCCGCCGACCGTCACCGGACACATACCGGGTAGTGAGGAGCACCTGGAGCTGATCCGCGACATGCTCCGCTTCACCGCGCATTCCGGCACCGGAACGGCGCGGACCGGCGTCCCCAGCGGCATCACCATCGGCGCGAAGACTGGCACCGCCGAGTTCGGCGTCCCCTACCCGGACGGCGAGTATGACACCCACGGCTGGTTCATCGCCTTCGCCCCATACGACGAGCCTGAGATCGCCGTCACCGTCTACCTCGAGCACGGCGTCGGAGCGACACACGCCGGACCGGTGGCACGCCAGATCATGGAATCCTACTTTGCGCTCCAGGAGGCGCGAAGCAATCCACCCGACCTCGATGACGGTTCGGAGGAGCCAGAGGATGAGGCCGCCGCCAGCGATCAGGTGGCTCGCCCATGAGCCTGGCGCGGCTGGCGACGCAGGCGGTACCTGATCGCTGGCTGCTGCTCGCGATTGGGCTGCTTGTCCCGCTCGATGTGATGTTGGTGCGCGACATCGACGCCGGAACCGAGGTTGATACGGGCCTGGGGTCAGGGACCTGG
>JBJHDC010000172.1:0-5599 GCA_050486345.1 Dehalococcoidia bacterium
AATCACCAGTCGTGACGCGTGTCCTCGATGAGTTTGACACCCTGCGCGGCCAGGTCGTCACTCTGATGCTGGAACCGTGGTTGCAATCCGATCGCCACCTGGTAGAAGCGGAGAAGCTCGCGAACGGCCTCCTGGGCTTCCTGGCGTATCGGTCTCTGCGCGTAGACGGCGGCCTCTCAGCGGAGCAGGCCATTGCGCAGATCGCTGAGATGCTGCTGAGCCGCATCGAAGCGCTCTGTCGAGGGCGAGGAGAGGGGGCTGCCAGCGCCTGACTTCTCTCCCTCGATTCCTCTGTCTATGACCCGTTGAGGTTGTGCTTGAACATGCCTGCGCACGCAGGGGGAGTTCTTGCTGCCTCGTGAGCCCGGCCTGTGCCGGATTCTTACTGGAGAATACGAATGGAAGCTCGATCAGTTACTGAGCATGTCACGATGTTCTCATCGTTTGTTCCGATGCCGGGATTCGGCATGGTGCCCGTGAATGCATATCTGCTTCGCGCAGAGCAGCCGGCGCTCATCGATACCGGCATGCGCGCCGAGAGCAGCGAGTTTCTGGACATGCTCCGGTCCATCATCGATCCGGCAGACCTCCAGTGGCTGTTCCTCACTCATCCGCACCCTGACCACACTGGCAGTCTGGGCGCACTCATGGCGGAGGTGCCGCACCTGCGGCTGGTGACGACCTTTATGGCCTACGGTTTGCTGTCGTTGACCGAGGACATCCCGCTTGACCGGATCTACCTGCTCAACGCGGGCGAAACACTGGACCTTGGAGACCGCAGTATCGCGGCGGTGAGTCCGCCGACGTACGACGACCCATCGACGACCGCCTTCCTCGATACGAAGTCGCGTGTGCTCTTCAGCTCTGACTCGTTCGGCGCGTTGCTCCAGGCGCCTGCGGAGTACGCGGAGGATATCGATCGGGAGGAACTGCTTCGTGGCCAGCAGTTGTGGACTTCGATTGATTCGCCGTGGCTTCACAACGTCGATCGGCAGAAGTTCGGAAGCGAGCTCAAGCGGATCGAGTCCCTGGAGCCGTCCTGGATTATGAGCTCGCATCTTCCACCCGCGAGTACGATGACCGGCGCATTCCTGGAATCGCTCGCGACCGTACCCGATGCGGAACCGTTCGTCGGTCCCAATCAAGCGGCGCTCGAGGGCATGCTTGCCCAGCTGGGGCAAGCTCCCGCCTGAGGCAGCGTCGGAACCGCGTAGCGAAGGGCCTCCACGAATTGATTCGCGGGGGCCCTTCGGGTGTCGAACCAGGTAGTGCCTGTTCCTACCACGGATCCACGTACGGCCGCTTCTTCCCCTCATGCGGCGCTCGAGGGCGCACGCCTGCGAGCACTCCGCTGATGAGCGCGCGCGTGTCTCCCGGGTCGATGACGTCATCGAGGCCGAAGGAGAGCGCGGAGTTGAGCGCCTTGCCGCGCTCGTAGGCGTGGTCCACCAGTTCCTTGAACCGAGCCTCGCGCGCGTTGAGGTCCTCGATCGCCTCGAGCTCATCGCGCGAACCGAGGCGCACCATGCCCTCGAGGCCCATCGCACCGAACTCACCGGTGGGCCAGGAGACCGTGAGCTGCGTCGCCTTGAAGCTGCCAGCGGCCATCGTCATCGCGCCCAGCCCGTAGGCCTTGCGCAGCACGATGGTGATCACGGGCACGGTCACGTTCGCGCCGACGACGAACATGCGCGCGGAGTGGCGGACCAGCGCGGTCTTCTCCGCCTCCGGGCCGACCATGATGCCGGGCGTGTCGCAGAGGACCACCAGCGGCAGGTCAAAGGCATCGCAGAGCTGCATGAACCGCGCGGCCTTGTCCGCGCCGTCGGAATCGATCGCGCCGGAGAGGTGCAGCGGGTTGTTGGCGAGCACGCCCATCGGACGCCCGTCGATGCGGATGAACGCCGTCACCATGGTCTGGCCGAAGTCTCGGCGCAGCTCCAGCACCGTGCCGGTATCGGCCATCGTCTCGATGACCTCGCGGACGTCGTACACGCGCAGACGGTTCTCCGGGATGATGCGGCGGAGCAGGCGCTGGTCGGCGCAATCCCAGTCGGTGAGCGGTCCCTGGAAGTAGGAGAGGTACTGCTTCGCGACCTGCACCGCTTCGGCCTCGTCGGCCACGGCGACATCGACAACCCCGTTGGCGCGCTGTACGGACATGGGGCCGACTTCGTCCGGCGTGTACACGCCCAGGCCGCCGCCCTCGATCATCGCTGGGCCGCCCATGCCGATGCTGGAGTTCGCCGTGGCAATCACCACGTCGCAGCTGCCGACGAGGGCGGCGTTTCCGGCGAACGAGTAGCCCGAGTTGATTGCCACGGTGGGCACCAGGCCGCTGAGCTGCCCGAGCTTGCGCCACGTTGGGGTTTGCAGACCTCCCCAGCCGCTGGATCCGGTGCCGGGTCCGCCATGCGGATCGCCGCCACCCCCGTGTGCGCGGCCACCTCCACCCTCTGTGAAGATCACGACCGGCGCCCGGAGCTCCGCGGCTACATCCAGCACGCGGTCGGACTTGCTGTGGTTCAGCCGCCCCTGAGTCCCCGCGAGGACCGTGTAGTCGTAGGCGATGACGCCGCAGCGCACCGCCGGGTCGGAGAAGAGGTCGCCGTTGATGCTGCCGAGGCCGGCGACCAACCCGTCCCCGGGGTAGCGTTCGAGGAGGGTCTGCAGGGGGCGGTTCACGTCGCTGGGGACGGCCAGTGCGCCGTACTCCAAGAACGATCCTGGGTCACAGAGGTCCGCGACGTTCTCTCGTGCCGTGCGCTGGCCTCGCGCGCGGCGGCGCTCGATGGCCCACGGCCGCGCCTCGTCCGCCGTCAGCTCGTGCCGCGCCTGCACCTCCGCGAGGTCCGGCCGGATTGCGTCGAGATCGACCTCATTCGCATCGTCCGCGGCATCGAGGTCTACCGTGCCCTCCTCGATAAACGCGAGCGGCGCGCCGGGGAACACGGTGTCACCGACCGCCACCGGGATGCCGCGCACCGCACCGCCCACGGTCGCGGCAATCACGTGCTCCATCTTCAACGCCTCCATCACCAGCAACTGCTGGCCGGGACGCACGAGGTCACCCGGCGCGACATCGATGCTGACGATGGTGCCCTGGAGGTGCGCCTCGATGGTGGTGGAACCCTCGGGTGCCACGGCTGCGGGGGTGGCTACGGCGGTGGCGGAAGCCTTATCGCGCTGCGTGAAGAAGCGGCGCGGCGATGCGTCAGCGGCGGAGACGAGCTCGGTTGCGTGGTCATCGATGAAGCGTGTGTAGTGCAGCCCGTCGCGGAAATCGGGGTGCG
This sequence comes from Dehalococcoidia bacterium, assembly GCA_050486345.1. Taxonomy (GTDB): domain Bacteria; phylum Chloroflexota; class Dehalococcoidia; order UBA2979; family UBA2979; genus JBJHDC01. Next base: position 3,294 of record JBJHDC010000172.1, read on the forward strand.
CAAGCACGCTCTGAAGGAAGCCGAGGTTGGTGTCGACACCCTCGATGCGGAACTCACTGAGGGCACGGTGGCTGCGGTCAACGGCCGCCTCGAGCGTTGGTGCAGGGGAGTGTGCGATCACCTTCGCCAGCAGCGAATCGAAGCGGACGCTCGTCTGGTACCCGGCGTAGCCGAACGTGTCCGTGCGCACACCGGCGCCGGTAGGTGGCTCGAACGCCGTGAGGGTGCCACCAGATGGCAGCACCGTGCCGTCCGGCCGCATCGTCTCCATGTTCACGCGCGCCTGGATCGCGAACCCGCGCGGTGCGGGCACCTCCGCCTGCGTCAGCCCGAGGTCCGCCAGCGACGCCCCACCCGCCAACTGCAGCTGCGCGTGCACGATGTCGATGCCGGTGACCTCCTCGGTCACCGTGTGCTCCACCTGCAGCCGCGGGTTGGCCTCGATGAAGGCGAACGGTGAGTCGTCGCTCAAGTCCTGCGCATCGACCAGAAACTCGAAGGTGCCGATGTTGTCGTACTGGGCCGCGGAGGCGAGCCCCACAGAGGCGTGGGTGAACCGCTCGCGGAGCCCGGCCGGGAGGTTCGGGCTGGGTGCGATCTCGATCAGCTTCTGGTTGCGCCGCTGGATGCTGCAGTCGCGCTCACCGAGGTGCGTCACCGCGCCGGAACCGTCGCCGAGGATCTGCACCTCAATGTGTCGCGCGCGCTCGATGAGCTGCTCCACGTACAGGTCGCCGTTGCCGAACGCCGCCGCGGCCTCGGACCGGCAGCGCTCGTAGGCTTCCTCGATCTCGTCGAGGCTGCGTACCGCGCGCATGCCGCGGCCACCGCCGCCGGCGACCGCCTTGATCATGATTCCCCCACCGGGGCCGAGGGATTCGAGGAATGAGCGCGCGTCCTCGGCCGTCACGCCCTCGGTGGTGCCGGCCAGCACCGGCACGCCGCTCTCCTGCGCCAGCGCGCGGGCGCGCAGCTTATCGCCGAAAAGCTCGAGCATCTCCGCGCGCGGGCCCACGAACGTGATGCCAGCGTCTGCACAGGCGCGCGCGAACGCGGCGTTCTCCGCGAGGAAGCCGTAGCCGGGATGGATGGCGTCGCAACTCGCCTCCAGCGCGACACGGATCACCTGTTCCCCATCGAGGTATGCCGCCACGCCAGTGCCGGGTAGCGCGCGGGCCTCGTCCGCCCGGAGCGAGTGCAGCGACTGTGCGTCGTCTTCCGAGTAGACCGCGACGGTGGCCATGCCCAGCTCGGCGGCTGCTCGCATGATGCGAATGGCAATCTCGCCGCGGTTGGCGACCAGCAGGCGTTCAGGCATGAGCGTCCTCGATTTGTCACGGGCGACGGATAGCGTGCCAAGACTGTCGTACACGAGCGGCAGAGCGGCAATGCGAGGTCGACTGGCGCACTACCTCGGGCCTGCACGGCCTCCGGCTCCGGCCCCGAGAGCTCCACGATCGTCCCCGTCACTGCCGGCGGCGCCAGTCACGAAGGCGATGCGTCCGGAGAGCGGCTGTCGGTCCGTGAGGTCGTTGGGCGTGGCGCTCATGGCACGTATCGTATGCTCGCCGGTGAACGGGAGATACGCGCATGCCCTCAGTTGATGACCTTCGTGCGAACCTCGACGCCACCCGTGCGGAGCTCATCGAGGCGCTCGAGGGGCTGCCCGCCGGCAAGCTGGATGAGCCGGTCGATGGCGGCGGGACGCTGGCTGATCTGCTATGGGAGCTGGGTCGCGACGAGGACTGGTGCCGTCGCGCCATCCAGGCGACGTTCGAGGACCGCGCGATTGCGGAGCTGGAGGGGCTGGAGTGCCTGACGCCCGAGCATGCCACCTTGCGCGACGCGCTGTTGCGCCATGTCGAAGCCGGTGCGGAGTTGCGCGCGCGGCTGGCCGAGGAGGCAGGCGCGGCCCTTGAAATGCTGTCATCCCAGCGCCATGTCACGCTAGCACCGCCGGTGCGCCGGCCCGAGGATGGCGAGCTTGCGCTTGCCTGCCTGACCGAGGAGCTGGCGAAACTCGCCGCGCGGCGCGCGATCCGACGCGAGGTCGAGGAGGCGATGCAGGACATCACCGGCCGCCCCGACGAATCCCTGACCTGGCGCCTGGGCCAGGCCGCCGCCGCCCGCCACGCCTCGGCAAAGGCCGTGCGGTCCAGCGCCCCTTCGAGCAGGTAGCCGAGCAGCACGGTGTACATGTGGTCCGCACCGGCCTCCAGCGCGTTGTAGAGCATGCCGTGCTGCATGGGCGCGAGCTCGTGGACGGCGGCGATGGCCCCCTCGCCTGCCCCTGGCAGGCCCGGCTG
>JBJHDC010000173.1:0-4960 GCA_050486345.1 Dehalococcoidia bacterium
ACCGTCGACCGCCGATTCAACCGCCACTCGTACGACGCCACACGTACGGTCGAGGCGTTCAGCGCACGGCTACGGGAGCAGATTGACCTGGATACGTTGCGATACGAGTTGATCGCGACCGTCGACGCGACGATGCAGCCCTCGAAAGTGTCGCTGTGGTTGAGCGACCGTAACGATTTCGGATCGCCGTAACGGTACAACGAGATCAGCAAGGGGAGCCGTGATGACGCTGTTCAGGAACACACTGAACCGGGTATTCGGGCGAAGCCGGGCGGTATCCGAGCCGGCCACGCTCGAAGCTGCGCGCGCGAGCGGGACGGCGATCGTTCCGCCGGTGGTCATCGCCCCGAACGATCCGCTGCTGACCTACCTCCAGTCCGCCGCCGGCCCCGTTGACATCGAACACCTCACGCTGGAGTCACCGGGACTGACTGCGCTCCGTGAGGAGGGGATGAAGCTGGTGGTGCCCCTGATCAACCAGGGTGAGCTGATCGGATTGCTCAACCTGGGGGAGCGCCTGAGCGAGCAGGATTATTCAAGCGACGACCTGCGGCTGTTGGACAACCTGGCTGACCACGTGGCTCCAGCCGTCATGGTTGCTCAGCTGGTGCGACAGCAGGAAGCCGAGGCCCGTACCCGCGAGCGCTTCGAGCAGGAGCTGCGGGTCGCGCAGCTGATCCAGCAGAACTTCCTGCCGCAGGAGGCGCCCAACCTCGAGGGGTGGCGCGTGGGTGCGTACTATCAGCCGGCGCGCGAGGTGGGCGGCGACTTCTACGATTTCATCTATTTGGATGACGGTCGGGTTGGGTTCGTCATCGGCGACGTCACGGACAAGGGCGTGCCGGCGGCGCTGGTGATGGCATCCACCCGCAGCGTGATCCGGGCGGCCGCTCAGCGGCTCTCTTCCCCGGGTGAGGTGCTGGAGCGGGTGAACGAGCTGGTCTGCCCGGACATCCCACCGAACATGTTCGCCACCTGCCTCTACTGCATCCTCGACCCCGCGAGCGGGAAGCTGACGTTCGCCAACGCCGGCCACAACCTGCCCTACCTCCATTCGGACGACGGTGTGCGCGAGTTGCGCGCCACCGGCATGCCGCTGGGGCTGCTCCCCGGCATGACCTACGAGGAGGGCGAGGTAGACGTCCAGCCGGGGGAGAGCCTGCTGCTCCACAGCGACGGCCTGGCGGAGGCACACAGCCAGGCGCGAGAGATGTTCGGCTTCCCGCGTCTCCTCGAGTTCGTCGGGCTGCACGGCGGCGAACCTGATCTCATAGAGCGTCTCTGTCGGGAGCTCGCCGACTTCACCGGGCTGGAACGTGAGCAGGAGGACGATGTGACGCTGGTGACCCTCGCTCGCGAGCCCGCGATGGCGCCGGCCCGGGTGGAGCCGGGAGCAGTGCTGGACGAGTTTTCGATCGCCAGCGAGCCGGGGAACGAGCGGCTGGTGATGGAGCGGACCGCGCTGGTCGCAGAGCGGGCGGGCCTGGCGCGCGGGCGGATCGACCGGCTGAAGACCGCGGTCAGCGAGGCCTCGATGAATGCGATCGAGCATGGCAACCAGTACCAGGCGGATGTCCCCGTACTCGTGCGGGTATCCGCGACGCCCGAGCAACTCTGCATTGCGATCAGCGATCGCGCGCCCGGGCCGGTGGCGGATGCGCCGGCGCCCAACCTGGAGGCGAAGCTGGCGGGAGAACAGACTCCCCGGGGTTGGGGCCTCTACCTGATTCAGAGCATGGTCGATGACCTGCGCACGAGCCACGACGGCGTTCACCACACCGTCGAGCTGCTGTTCAACCTCGAGGGAGGCCGCGATGACTGACCAGGCGTTCCGCGCCCGGGTGCGCCAGGAGGGTGGCGTCCCGGTGATCGACCTGCTGGGAGATGTGAACAGCGCAGCGGAGGAATCGCTGACGGCGGCCTTCGCTGAGGCGAGCACGACCAACCCAACGACGGTGCTGCTGAACTTCGAGGGCATGACCTACATGAACAGCACCGGGATCGCCCTGGTGGTGGCGCTCCTGGCGCAGGCGCGGAAGTCGCGCATGCAGCTGCTCGTCTGCGGCCTGAGCGAGCACTACCACCACATCTTCAGCATCACGCGACTGGCCGATTTCATGCACATCCATGCAGATGAGACCAGCGCCATCACGGCGGCCACGCGGTCCGTGGCAGAAGGATAGTGACATGCCGGAAGCAAAGATCATCCTCAACGTGCGCAGAACGTCGCCTGAGGTCGGCGTCATCGACATCGAGGGAGAGGTCACCGCGTTCGGTGAGCCCGTCCTGATGGATGCGTACTCGATGGCTTCGGACGGTGCGCGCGCCATCGTGCTGAACTTCACGGGGCTGGAGTACATGAACAGCGGCGGCATCGGCCTACTGGTGACGCTCCTCATCCGGGCGCAGCGCCAGGGGCAGCGCCTGCTCGCCTACGGGCTCAATGACCACTACCAGCAGATCTTCGAGCTCACGCGCCTGAACGAGGCAATCGTGATCTACGACAGCGAGGCTGACTCGCTGGCCGCCGTCTGACCACGGAGGAGGAGGCGACCTGATGACCACGCCATCCAACCCATCCAACACACCCACCGGGCCGCAGCACCGAGACGAGGCCCACTGGGCACCGCCGGTGGAGACACTCAAGGCACAGGGGGCACCTGCAGGCGCCGCGAACCTCGTCGATGGACGGCGACTCATCGGGCCTCTGCAGGGCTTCGGCAAGATGTGGCAGAAGACGTACCGCGTGCGGCTCGCAGGGGATGCGCCGACACCCGCCGCGCTGATGGAGGTCTGGAAGCAGCGGTTCCCGGACTTCTGGCCCAGGGGCAATCAGTTCTACGCTCCGCTCACCGGGATCGCGCCAGGGGAAGTCGCGCTGATCAGCCTGGCCGCGGGTCCAATGAAGCTCTCGACGGGCGTGATGGTGCTCTACTCCGACGACGAGTCGTTCACGCTGATGACCCCACAGGGCCACATGTTCGCCGGGTGGATCACCTTCAGCGCCTTCGAGGAGCCCATCGACGAGTCAGCGGACGCGATGTGCTGTGTGACGCAGGTGCAGGTGCTGATGCGTGCGCAGGATCCGATCTCGGAGGTCGGGCTAACACTCGGCGGGCACCGGGCCGAGGATCGCTTCTGGTGCAGCACGCTGCAGTCCCTGGCCGCACACTTCAACATGGAGGTGGAACCGGAGGTCCACGTTACCTGCGTGGATCCTCGACGGCGCTGGTCGGAGGCGAAGAACGTGTGGCACAACGCCGGCATCCGATCCACCCTGCACATGGCGGGCGCGCCGGTGCGGTGGCTGCGGGGCGGCGGGAGAGGCACCCATGCGGACTAGGGCGGCCGGCTGATGGCGTCCGCGACCGTGGTCGGCGCCGGGCCGAACGGCCTCGCTGCCGCGATCGTGCTCGCGCAGGCTGGCGTGCAGGTCACGGTGCTTGAGGCAGCGGCGACAGCGGGTGGCGGGAGCCGCACGGCGGCGCTCACGCTGCCGGGGTTTCTCCACGATGTCTGCTCCGCCATCCACCCGCTGGCTGCCACCTCGCCGTTCTTCAACGCGCTGCCGCTGGAGGAGCACGGCTTGCGCTGGCTGGTCCCCGACATCGCGCTGGCGCATCCCTTCGATGACGGGACCGCTGTCATGCTGCGGCGCTCCCTGGACGACACGGCGGCAGGTCTCGGCAGCGACGCGAAGAGGTACGGGCGTCTCATGGCGCCGCTGGTGCGCGACTGGGACCGGCTGGCCGGCGATGCCCTCGCGCCGCTGGACCGACGCCCGCGACACCCGTTGCTGCTGGCGCGCTTTGGGCGCCACGCGATTCGCTCGGCGACGGGGCTGGCCGGATCGTTTCGGGAGCCTTGGACGCAGGCACTGATTACGGGTCTTGCCGCGCACGCCAACCTGCCGCTGACGGAGCGATTCACGGCGAGCTTCGCACTGATCCTCGGCGGCGCGGCACATGCGGTGGGCTGGCCCGTTGCCGAGGGCGGATCGCAGCGCATTGCCGACGCGCTGGCCGGCCACCTCTGCTCGCTCGGCGGCCACATCGAGACGAACCGGCGCGTGACCCGGCTCGACGAGCTGGCAGGCTCGGACGCTGTGCTCTTCGACCTCACCCCGCGCCAGATCCTCGAGATTGCGGGCGCGCGGTTGAGCGGGCGGTACCGCAGGGACCTGGAGCGGTTCCGATACGGGCCCGGGGTGTTCAAGGTCGACTATGCGCTGGACGGGCCGATTCCGTGGGCCGCAGCCGAGTGCCGGGAGGCCCCGACCGTCCACCTGGGTGGCAGCATGGAGGAGATCGTGGCGTCCGAGGCCGCCATCGCGGCCGGGGAACACCCGGAGCAACCGTACGTGATCGTGGCCCAGCCGAGCGTCATTGACTCAAGCCGTGCGCCCGCCGGGCAGCACATCGGCTGGGCGTACTGCCACGTGCCCCACGGCTCCACCGAGGATATGACCGAGCGCATCGAGGAACAGATCGAGCGGTTCGCGCCGGGCTTCCGCAGCCGCATCCTCGCGCGCCACGTACTCTCCCCCGCAGACCTCGAGACATACAACGCGAACTACATCGGCGGCGACATCGGCGGGGGCTCCTATCGGGGGCTCCAGCTGTTCGTGCGCCCGGCACGAAGGCGATCCCCCTACACCACGCCCGACGAGCGCCTCTACATCTGCTCATCCTCGACGCCTCCGGGCGCCGGGGTCCACGGGCTGTGCGGGTACTTCGCCGCGCAGGCCGCGCTCAAGCGGCTGCGTCGCTGAGGTACTCACCTGGGGCACTCGAGGCCTCCGGGCAGCGGAGCCAGAACCGGCGGCTGCTGCTATCATGAAGCCCACTCCGCGGGGGTAGCTCAGCTGGCAGAGCATCTGCTTCCCAAGCAGAGGGTCGCGGGTTCGAATCCCGTCCCCCGCTCCAACACACACGATCCTCAGTCATTTCAAGGGATTTCG
>JBJHDC010000173.1:4970-5584 GCA_050486345.1 Dehalococcoidia bacterium
GGCCCGCTCCGTGTGTGCCAAATATTGCGGGAGGCATGATAACTGAACCCGGGCCTCAGGAGGTTCAGATGTCTCAGAATCCCCAGCAAACAAGCCATATCGGCGCTGCGACCGGCCCGCTGTCCGAAAGTTATCGGGCCCTGGTGGAGAGCTTCAATCGGAAGCTCCTCGCCGAGAACAAGTCCCCGCGCACGATCCAGACCTACGGCGAGGCACTGCGGCTGTTCGAGGAATTCCTCGCGACACGCGGGATGCCGCTGACCGTCGCCGAGATCCGGCGCGAGCACGTGGAGACGTTCATTACCGACCTGCTCGCGCGGTTCAAGCCTGCGACGGCCTCGAATCGGTACCGTACGCTCAACCTGTTCTTTGGCTGGTGCGTGGAAGAGGGTGAGATCCGGCGCTCGCCGATGGAGCGCATGCGGCCGCCGATCGTGCCGGTGATCCCGCCGGCTGTGCTGTCAGATGACGAGCTCCGTCGCATCTTCAAGGCCTGCGAGGGGCGGCTGTACCGCGACCGCCGCGACATGGCGATTGTGCGGCTGCTCGCCGACACGGGGATGCGCGTCGGCGAGCTCGCGGGGATCAAGATCGAGGACCTTGATCTGGAGTAC
>JBJHDC010000174.1:0-5564 GCA_050486345.1 Dehalococcoidia bacterium
ACCCCTCACACGCAGCCAGCGCCATGGCACGGAGCGTCTCCGCTGCCTGGGTGAAGGTCGCCTGCTGGAAGTAGTCGGAGTTGGGGGTGGGTCCCGAGACGGCTCGCAAGTTGTACTCAGCGAACGTGGCACTCCCGACGGCGGTACCGACCCCGAGGGCGATAATCCGCGAGCCCTTGAGCTTCAGGGCATTTGCGGAGAAGACCGCATTCTCCACATCGCGGATCGTGTTGCTCACGCCCCCACTGGAGACCCCCGGCCCATACACGGTGGGATTGCCGTCTGTGATGAACATCACGACGTCATAGGACTGTGAGGCGTTCCACGCGGCCTGGAACGCGCGGTCCCAATTCGTGGCTCCCTGCGCAGTCCAGCCTGCGTATTGCGCCTTAAACGCGTTCGCATCTGGTTGTGTCGCGACCGAGAGCAACGCAGGGAAGTTCGTCGGGTTGGTGCCGCCTGCCGGGCTATCCCAACCGAAACCGAAGGCTGCCATGCGGGAGTCGGTGCCAACCAGCGTGTCGGCGAACAGGTTCGCAGCACTCTTCATCGCGGCGATGTCAGCGGCGCTCATCGAAAGCGACAGGTCCATGATCAGAGCGACATCCAGGCCACACTGGTTCGGGAAGGCGGGGTTGTTACGCGACTGCTGCCAGATTCCCTGGGTGTCGGCGGCGGTGTTGTGACCGGATAGCCGCTGCATGAAGTGCGTGCCGGACTGGTACGTCTGGCCGCCCTGCACCCCGGGTGTGCGGAACCGGTAGGAGGTCTGGTTGCTGGGGGTTGCGCCGGTGCCGCCGGTACGGACGGTGGGGTTCGTGTACCACCCGGATGGTGCGCTCTCTTGCACGACCCAGAACTGCTTGTTGCGGTTTGCCCCGCCCTCCTGCGTCTCCTGAACAGTGAACGAGCAGTGCCCCTGTGCGTCCGATGTACAGGTCTGGAGCGCGCTTCCGCTCGGACCATTCGCATCGCCGTCGTAGAGGCCAAGGACAACCCCCGCTAGCGGTATCACTCCGCCACCGAACGAGGCTCGGTCGCCGCCGACGTCTACGGCGATCACCGAGGACGTTGGGGATGCCGAGGGGATCTGCGCTGATGCGCTCGGCTGCGTGATCACGATCCCTGCTGCGACGAGTGCGATCACGGCGAAGGCGCCCAGTGATGCGGTCACTGCGCGCCAGCCTCGATGGCGAGTCGTGTTGCTGGGTGGATCGGAAGGTAGGTGGTGGGTTGTCATCTTCGGTACACCTCGTGCAGGTCGTACCGCTGGGATGCGTGTCGTGGCAGAACGGTGCGGATCGCACCACGTTCGCCAGGGGGAGCCTTACGGCGCATCACGGCGGCAAATCAGCGACGGTCTTGCCCGGGGGAGCCGGGTATCGGAGTGGCACGACCTCAGGAGTCGCCACGCCCCGTCTCGTTTGGTTCGCGTCGGACCCTCAGGGAGGTCGTCCGCTGCCTGCATGCACCCCGCCCATGAACGAATGTGGTGCCTACTGACAGGAGTCAGCGTAGGAAGGGCGACTGGGGCGCTCTAGGATTGCCGAGGTATAGGGCGGTGAAGGCTCGGTGGAGGCGGGTAAATATCAAGTAAAGGATGCCCGAGATATCGCGTTCGCTAGCAAATCGCAGGCGGATGGAGGCACAGCGGTCGTCTCGACATCGCTCGCGCACGCGTGAGCGGAGGCACGACGCGCATACAACACACGGCTCGTGCCTGAGAACGGACCGAGCGCATGAGGTGCGAGTTGTGGGCTGAGAGAGGAGAAGGTGGCTGGGGACCAGGGATTCGAACCCCGACTTACGGATCCAGAGTCCGCTGTCCTACCATTAGACGAGTCCCCAACGGTGGTTTCAGTCTAGCCCATGCCATCCACACGGTCACGCCCGGTTGCCGCCCGGTAGATCCGCGCGGTAGCGGCCGTCCTCGGCTACTCGCCGCGCAGCAGGTCGATGGCGTGGTGGAGGCGGGCGAGGCAGAGTTCGTCGCCGATCAGCTCCATCGACTCGAAGAGGGGCGGGGCTACGGTGCGGCCGGTCACCGCGATGCGGATCGGGGTGAAAAGGTCGCCCGGCTTCAGGCCCTGCGCGTCGGCGACCCCTCGGAGTGTCGTCTCGAGGATGGTTGCGTCCCAGTCGTCGAGCTCCTCGATCGCTTCGAGGGAGGCTTCGAGCGCATCCGCGACCCCTGTTGGGTTGTCCTTCCACTTGCGTGCGAGGAACGTCGCGGCCTCCAACTCCGGCAGGTCGTACTCGAAGAAGAAATCCACCAGCGGCGTCACCTGCGCGAGGAGCTCGATGCGCTCGCGCACCAGCGGGGTGAGTTGCTCCACGAAGGCGCGGTCGATGGGGCGTGGGATGTGGGCGGGGAGGTCGCGCTCCAGCTGCTGTGCCAGGTACTCACTGAGTTCGTCGTCCGGTAGATCGCGCAGGTAGACGCCGTTGAGCCAGTCCAGCTTCTCGTGATCGAAGGTGGCGGGCGCCACACTGAGATCGGCGATATCGAAGATCTCGATGAGCCGCTGGCGGCTGAACATCGTCTCGTCGCCGTGGCCCCAGCCGGTGATGCAGAGGAAGTTGAGGAGCGCCTCAGGCAGGTAGCCCTCTTCGGCGTACTCGAGGTCGAAGTTCGCACCGTGGCGCTTGGAGAGCTTGCCGCCGCCGGGCGCGAGGATCACCGGCGTGTGCACGAAGACCGGGCGTGGGTAGCCGAGCGCGTCCCAGAGCAGCGCGTGCCGGGGGGCGGAGGGCAGCCATTCATCGCCGCGGGTGATGTGCGTGATCTCCATGGCGTGGTCGTCCACGATGTGGGCCAGGTGGTAGGTGGGGAAGCCGTCCGACTTGAGGATCACGAAGTCGTCCAGCGTGCGGCACTCCACGGTGATCGGTCCGCGCAGGAGGTCATCGAAGGTGACCGAGCCCTCCCGTGGAACGGCGAAGCGCACCACGTGGGCCTCGTTCGCGGCGCGCTCGGTCGCCTCGGCGGGGGGCAGTGTGCGGCAGTGGCCGTCGTAGCCGGGTGCGCGGCGCTCCTGCTGCTGCTGCTTGCGTAGGGCGTCGAGGCGTTCTGAGGAGCAGAAGCAGCGGTAGGCGTTGCCGTCCGCCAGCAGCCGGTCGGCCGCTTCGCGGTAGAGCGCGAGCCGTTCCGACTGGACGTACGGCGCGTGTGGGCCGCCGATGTCTGGGCCCTCGTCCCAGTCCAACCCCAGCCAGCGCAACGAGCCGAGGATGCGCTCCAACGAACCGTCCACGGCGCGCGCCTGATCGGTGTCCTCCAACCGCACGATGAATTGCCCGCCGGTGTGGCGCGCGTAGAGCCATGACCAGACGGCGGTGCGGATGTTGCCGACATGCGGGTCGCCGGTGGGGCTGGGCGCGTAGCGGACGCGTGCGGGGCGGGTGGTGGTCATACGAGATCTCCGATTTCGGATGGGGGCACGCGGTGCTGAGTGCGCAGGCTACGGATGGCTGCGCGGATATCGTCCGGAACCGGCGCGACGAACTCATGCCACGCGCCGTTGGAGGCGAGTGTGACACCTAGCCGCCATGCGTGCAGCGCCTGCCGTTCGATGTGCTCGGAGGGATGCCCGTAGAGGTGGTCGCTGAGCACCGGGTGGCCGATGGCCTGCAGGTGCACGCGAATCTGGTGGGTGCGGCCGGTAAAGATGCGCACCTCCAGCAGCGCGGCCTCATCGCCGTATTGCTCCAGCACACGGTACTGGCTGCGCGCGGACTTGCCGTACTCCAGCACAGCGCGGCGGCGAGGATCGTCCGGGTCCGGCCCCAGCGCGGCCTCGATGATCCCCTCGGGCGGGTCAACGTAGCCTGCGACCAGCGCGATGTAGTACTTCTCGGTTTCGCGATTGCGCCACTGCTCTTTGAGCGCGAACTGGGAGGCCTCTGACTTCGCGATCACGATCACGCCGGACGTATCACGGTCGAGCCGGTGGACGACGCCGCCCCGGTCGGTGTCGTTGATCTCTCGCACCTCCGGGTAGCGTGCGCGCACGGCGTTGATGAGTGTCACGTCCCGCACGCCTTCGCGCGGGTGCACGATGATGCCGGGCTGCTTGTTCAGCACCAGCGTCTCCTCGTCCTCGAAGATCACGTCCAGCGGGACCTCATCGGCGGCAACCTCGAGGTGCGCGAGGACCGGTTGCTCCACGCGAAGCGAGGCCCCCGGTGCGACGGGGTGTGCGGGCTTGAGGATGACCTGACCATTGACGGCCACGTGGCCCTCCTCGATCAGGCGGCGGACCTGCGATCGGGACAGCTCCGGCATCGCCTGCACCACGGCGCGATCGATGCGGTCCTCCGCCTCCACGGTGAAGGAGGTGACGGGGGGTGTGGTCATCGGCCCGCCTCGAACTCTGCGCGCGTGGTGCCGTCCCGCAGTGACCCCTCGGTGGGGGCGTCCGCTGACTGTGAGTCGCGCTCGAAGATGGTGAGCAGGAGCAGCAACACGATGCCGATGGTGATGGCGGAGTCCGCGACGTTGAAGGAGGGGTAGCGCGTCGGGTTTATGAAATCCGTGACGTAGCCGAGGCGCGCACGATCGATGAGGTTCCCCAGCGCGCCGGCGAGGATCAGGCTGAGGCAGAGCGCCTGCCACGGCTGGCGCTGCGCCATCCGCCAGATCACCACGATCAGTACCACGCTCGCGACTAGAGAGGCGATCGTGAGGAGAACGGTCGCGTCGGGGAGTACGCCGAAGGCCGCGCCGGAGTTGCGAACGTGGGAGATGCGGATCAGCTCCCAGCCCGCGGGCCAGGATTCGCCCAGTTCGAGGTTTGCGCGCACCAGGTACTTGGTCACCTGGTCCAGCAACACGATAGCGGCGGTCAGGACGCTGCAGACCGCCAGCCAGCGGTTGCGGGACCGTGAAGGCGCATGGCCGGGGTTATCGGGCGTGTTGCTGGTGCTCGTCACATACCCATCGTACGCAAGGTGAGCCTCTGAGTCCCACTGAGTCCCACTGAGTCCCACTGAGTCCCACTGGGGCACACCCCCGACGAGCTAGCCATGATCGAATATTCGCTGACTGAGAATCGCGTATATATCGTCAGCACAGTATCGTTGCGAAACATCGATAACGAATTGTTCCGGTCCGATGGAGGGATTTCTCATGAACCAGCGATGGGTGACGTTCGCGATCTCGGCGGTGGCTGCGTCCGCGCTACTGCTTGCGGCGTGTGGCGACGACGAGCCCTCTGCTCCGACTCCAACCGCGACGCCAGAGGTGACGCAAACCGCCACTCCCCCTGCGACGGTGGAGCCCACGGCCGAAGTGACGGCAGAGCCCACGCCGACCGAGACCGAGGCGCCTGCCCCCGAGCCGGGTATGTCCCTCACGGCAGCAGATTTGTGCGGGGCGGTGGGTGACAGTGACATGGAGTCCATCCTCGGGTCGCCCGTAAGGGAGATTCGGGAGGCCGGGAACGATGAGTTCCCATCCTGCGAATTCTTCGGCGAGAACGGGTGGAGAATCTCGTTCGCCAGGGTGCCGGTGCTCTCGCAATATGAGGAGCTCGACGGCGCTCAGTTGCTGATGGCGTATGAGC
>JBJHDC010000175.1:0-5541 GCA_050486345.1 Dehalococcoidia bacterium
GCGTCGGCGCGTCGGTGGTGAATGCGCTCTCGGAGTACCTCGAGGTTGAGGTCTCGCAGGGTGGCGCGCTGTGGCGTCAGACGTATGTGCGCGGCATCCCGCAGGACACCCTCGCGAAGGTGAAGGGCGAGAAGACCACGGCCACCGGGACCATGATCCGGTTCCTGCCGGACGCGGAGGTCTTCGAGACGCTCGACTACGACTTCGAGATGCTCTCGCAGCGCTTCCGGGAGATGGCCTACCTCACGAAGCAGCTGATGATCCGCTTTGTGGACCTGCGCGATGACGGGCAGGAGCAGTCGTTCTACTTCGACAGCGGGATCCAGGCGTTTGTGCGCCAGATCAACCGCTCGCGCGGGGCGCTGCACGAGGCGATTCACGTGGAGCACGAGGGCGAAGATGCCAGTGTGGAGGTGGCGCTCCAGTACAACGAGTCGTTCACCGAGACGCTGCACTCGTTCGCCAACGTCATCAAGACGATCGACGGGGGCTCTCACGTCACCGGGTTCCGCTCCGCGCTCACGCGTGTGCTGAACGAGCACGCACGCAAGTCCAAGATCCTCAAGGAGAACGATCCCAATCTCTCCGGTGAGGACGTCCGCGAGGGGCTTGCGGCGGTGATCTCCGTGAAGTTGAGCGAGCCGCAGTTTGAGGGTCAGACGAAGACCCGCCTGGGCAACCCGGAGATCAAGCCGCTGGTGGAGTCTGCCGTTGCTGCTGCGCTCTCGCAGCACCTGGAGGAGAACCCCGGCATCGCGCGGCGCGTGCTGGAGAAGTGTCTGACGGCGGCCCGCGCGCGCGAGGCCGCGCGTAAGGCGCGCGACCTGGTGCAGCGCAAGGGCGTGCTGGAGGGTACGAACCTGCCCGGCAAGCTGGCCGACTGCTCCGAGACGGACCCGGCGAAGTCTGAGCTCTACATCGTGGAGGGCGACTCGGCCGGTGGCTCCGCGAAGGCGGCGCGCGACCGGCGCACGCAGGCGGTGCTTCCGCTGCGAGGCAAGATCCTCAACGTGGAGAAGGCGCGGCTGGACAAGATGCTGGAGAACGAGCAGATCCGGAACATCATCACGGCGCTCGGCTGCGGCTTTGGCGAGGATTACAACCCGGCGAAGCTGCGGTACCACCAGATCATCATCATGACGGACGCGGACGTGGACGGCGCGCATATTCGTACGCTGCTGCTCACCTTCTTCTACCGGTTCATGCCGGACATCATCGAGGGTGGCTACCTGTACATCGCGCAGCCGCCGCTGTACTCGATCACCCGCGGGCGCAACGTGACGTGGCTGTTTACGGAGCGCGAGCGCGAGGCGTACTTCGCGGAGCACACGGAGCGGAACGTCCACCTCCAGCGCTACAAGGGGCTGGGTGAGATGAACGCGGAGCAGCTCTGGGACACGACGATGAACCCGGAGAACCGGATGCTGTTGCAGGTTGAGGTGCACGAGGCCGAGGCGGCAGATGACCTGTTTACGATGCTGATGGGTGACGAGGTCGCCCCGCGCAAGAAGTTCATCATGACGCACGCCCTGGAGGCGACGCTGGACGTGTAGGGAGCCGGAACCTCACTCTTGCCCCTCTCCTCGTTCGAGGGGAGGGGTTTTTCGTGGTGTGGGGTGTGCCGGACGGGTGTCCGGGGTTTGCCGCGACCTCCGGTATGTCCTCCGACAGGCTCAGGGCGAAGGGAATTGGCGCGCCTCGAATCCCTGTGACCATGACGTTTCCTGTAGGTTCGCGCGCAGAGCGGGCGCAGCACGCTGCGCCCCTGCGGGTTTGCGGCGAGTCCTGGCTGGCCTCGTTCGTTCTAACGCCGGAAGAGGCGGCGGAGCAGGGAGCGCTGCGGGCGTGGTGGGATGAGGGAGTGGCCGCAGGCGGAGCAGACCGTCGCGGTCCTCGGATTGTGGCGACCGCACGAAGGGCATTCCCCGCCCGAGGGCAGATCGTTGCGCTGCATGCGGAGCAGGTTGCCGAGCGCCGCGGTGGGTTCTTGCGGGATGTTGGCCACGGTCTGTTTCCTCCGCGATTCGCGTTGTGGCGGTTAGCTCGAGCGGCGGCGAATGCGGTTGAGGAGGCGGCTGAGGATTCCTGGCTCGCCCGTGCCTGCGATGCTCTCGCCACACATGGAACAGCGGCCACCGCGCAGGGCTGCGATCGCGCCGCAGGCGGGGCAATCACCATCGCCACGGTTGGAGCGCGAGTGGGCGTGCGGGCGCAGGTTGGAAAGCCCGGCGCCGGGTTCGGGTGGGAACGACGTCATCGGTTGCCTCGTTTCGTAGATTCGGCCGCTCGGCGGATGCTGAAGCGGCGCAGGAGGCGCCGGGTGATTGGTTCGGGTCCACCCCGGGCGTGCGGGAGCTCAGCCCCGCAGCTTCTACAGACAGTCATTCGAACCGCGTTGCGCTGGCTGCACCGGGGGCACGGCGTCGTGCGGGTGGGATCATCCGTCGCGAAGTGCGCATCGAACTTCGGGTCGAGGTCTTCGATGCGATGCTTCAGATCGGGCGGGATGAACATTCGTGATGACTCCTCCACACAGGATAGCGCAGCGGTCCAGCCGTACCGGACTCGCGACCTCGAGGCGTGCGAGAATCGATCGCATGGCGAACCCGACGGTATCGATCGGCAACCTCCGTGACCGTGGCGCACTCTTTGCGGGGCGTGCGGCTGGGACTGCTGCGCGCCGGCTCGGGCGGGGCGGCGGCACGGCGCTGCCGGGGCTGGTCGCAGGCACGCTGGCGCCGGGGCTCATCGAGCGGCTCGCTGAGACGCCCGAGGTGGGCGTGGTCACGATCACGGGCACGAACGGCAAGACGACGACGACGCACCTGCTGGCCGCGATCGCGCGGGCGAACGCGTGGGAGGCGATCACGAACCGCAGCGGATCCAACCTGGAGCGCGGGCTGGTCACGACGTACATCGATCATGTCTCGGAGCGGAACGGCGGTGCGCACCCGGCGCGCGTGGGGCTGCTGGAGATCGATGAGGCGGAGCTGCCTCGACTCTTCCCGCGCCTGCAGCCGCGTGTCGCCGTATTCCTCAATCTCTCGCGCGATCAGCTGGACCGATACGGCGAGGTGGATTCCGTCGCCGAGGGGTGGGCGCGGATGTTGCGCGCTGACGGTGCGGGCGCGGTGCGGGTGCTGAACGTGGACGATCCCCTGGTCGCGGCGCTGGCGGAGCACGGCGACGGGGAGGTGATCGGGTTCGGGGTCGAGGATGACGGTGTTGCGCAGGCGGAGAAAGATCACGCCTCGGATGCGCGGTTCTGCGTGTGCGGCGCGCGACTGACCTTTGAGGCGACCTACATGGGCCATGTTGGGCGCTGGCACTGCGAGAGCTGCGGCCGGCGACGCCCGACGCCGGTGGTGGTGGCGCGCCATGTCCGCCTGGAGGCGGACGCGACGAGCATCGACCTGGAGATCGCGGGCGAGACCGCGCGGCTGCGGATTCCGTTCGCGGGGCTCTACTCCGTCTACAACGCACTGGCCGCTGCTGCCGGCGCCCATGCCCTGGGCGTGACGCCCGATGTGATCGTCAGCGTGCTCACCGCCGCTGGTCCCGCCTTTGGGCGGCAGGAGCGATTCGAGATTGGTACAGGCGACGAGGCGCGCACCGTGCGGGTGCTGCTGGCGAAGAACCCGGCCGGCATGAACGAGGTGGTGCGCACGCTGCTCGCCGTGGAGGGGCCGTTCACCGTGCTCGCGATGCTGAACGACGGGATCCAGGACGGGCAGGATGTCTCGTGGATCTACGACGCCGACCTCGAGCGTCTGGCGGACCGGGCGCCGGTGCTGGTTTGCGCGGGCGATCGCGCGGATGACTTCGCGCTGCGGTGGTCGATTGCTGGGGTGGAGCCGGCGGCGGTGGAGCGGGACACGGAGCGCGCGCTGGACCTCGCGCTGGAGCGCACGCCGCCGGGCGGGCGGATCGAGGTGCTGTCGACGTATACGGCGATGATCGACGTGCGCGCGGCGCTGGCCCGGCGGTCCGGCGTGGCGGCGTACTGGGAGCGTGGCGATGCCTGATTCCACGAGCGCACCGATCCGCGTGGTGCCGCTCTACGCGGATGTGATGAACGTCTACGCGGATCGCGGCAACCTGCTGGCCATCCGGGCGCGCGCCGGGGAGTACGGCATCCCCGTCGAGGTGACCCCGGTGAGCCTCGGCGATGCGCTGCCGGACGATGCCGATCTGGTGCTCATCGGTGGCGGGCAGGATCGCGAGCAGCGCCGCATCGCGCAGGAGCTTGCGGCACGGGGGAGCCAGCTGCGTGCGTGGGCGGAGGAGGATGTCGCCATGCTCGCCGTGTGCGGCGGCTTCCAGCTTTTCGGACACTGGTACCGACACTACGGGCGAGGAGCTTCCCGGCGTGGGGATCTTTGACGCGATCACGGTCGCGCCGGGTCCTCGTGCGCCGCGCTGTATTGGCGATGTGCTGGCGGAGTCGCTGATCCCGGAGATCGGGCAGGTGGTGGGGTTCGAGAATCACGCCGGCCGCACCTACCTGGGGCCGGAGGGGCGTGCGTTCGCCATGGTCTCGCACGGGCACGGCAACAACGGGCAGGACCGCACCGAGGGTGCCGTGTACCGGCAGTGCATCGGCACGTACCTGCATGGATCCGTGCTGCCGAAGAATGCGCGGATGCTCGACTGGCTGCTTGCTGCCGCCGTGCGCCATCGCACCGGGGAGCCGGCGGCGCTGGAAGTCTTGCCGGCGCCGTACGCGGAGCGGGCACATCACGCGGCGGTGGAGGTCGCGCGCAGGCGATCGGTCCGCATATCCTGATCTGAGGCGGGGGACACCGAGCGTTGAAGCGCCGGAGGTCCGTCATGCCGCTTACGCGCCGTCGCTTTCTGATGTTGAGCGCATCCCTCGTACCCGCCGTGGCGGTGAGCGCGTGCCTGGGTTCGGATGACCCTGAGGTGACCGTGCTGGCCGATGGTTCGCCGATTCCCGAGGCCACTGTCGCATCGGCTGCGCCCCCGACCCGGACGGCGGAGCCGCTGCCGTTCACCCCGACACCCCGCCCGAACGCACTGAACCCCAGCGACCTGACGGGGTTCACGGTGCCTGTGGCCGGCGCCTGCCTGCCCTCCGGCGATCAGCTGATGCCGAACGCGGAGCGCGCCTACCGCAACGGCGTGCATGAGGGGTTCGACTTCTATTTCGGGGACTCGTGCGTGGTCATCGATCGCGGCACGCCCGTGCTGGCGATGTACGACGGCGTGGTGGTGCGCGCCGACCACGACTATGAGGAACTCACCGCAGAGACCCTGGGTGTCCTGCAGCAGCGCACGGCCGCGCAGGGGTACACGGATGAGGAGACGCTGGACATCTACCGCGGCCGCCAAGTGTGGGTGGATCACGGTCAGGGCGTGGTGACGCGCTACTGCCACCTCGAACAGATCGAGAGCTGGGTGGCGGTGGGGCTGGAGGTGCAGGCGGGCGACACGATCGGCGGTATCGGCGAATCCGGCACGCCGGAGTCGGTGACGGCGCCGAACACTGAGCTGCACCTGCACGCGGAGGTACGCATCGGC
>JBJHDC010000176.1:0-5363 GCA_050486345.1 Dehalococcoidia bacterium
CTCCCCGCCGCTCAGCCGCGACCACAACCCTGCACCAACAACGACACGCACCCTCCACCAATGGGTGATGTAAATCCCCGCCCACACCCGCTACGTTCACTGCATGACCCGTCCCGATCGCCCCCAGCGTCCGAACCGCCCTCGAGGCCGCCCGCCACATCCCGACATCCTCACGCCCGCCGAATGGCGCGTCCTCGACCTCATCCGCGCGGGCCACTCCAACCCCGAGATCGCGGCCCGCCTCGGCGTCAGCGTCCACACCGTCAAAACGCAAGTCTCCAGCATGCTCTCCAAGCTCGACCTCCAGGACCGCGCCCAGCTCGCCGCCTGGCACGGCGAGCCCGTCGAGGCCTCCCGCAGCGCCCTCGCCCGCTTCGCACTCGCTGCACCGCTCGCGTGGGTCCGCGACACCCTCGGCGCGCCGTGGCTGGGCAAGACCGCCCTGGTAGGCGGCCTCGCTGCCGTGGGAATCGGCGCGATCATCGCCCTCAACTCAATCAACCAGAACGGCGAAGGCGTCGCCGACCCATCCCCCACCGCACCCCCTGCTGCCACTGCATCGCCCACGGCCACGGAGCCCCCAGCAGCCGCCACCACGCCTCCCGACCCCACCCCGCCCCCGATGCCGGAACTGCGCATCGAGGTGCCCCCGGCCGACCACCCTGGCATCGGCCTCGTCGATGGCCTGCCACCGGGTGCCGTTGGCCCGCTCGTCGCCTACGTGCACACCAGCCCCGAGGGCGCAGGTGCCCGCCGAGAGAGAGAAATCCGTGTCTTCGATGTCGGCGCCGGGCAGCCGGTCAGCAGCTTCACACTCGGCTCCAGCTACGACGTCTCACCACACCTCGTGGGCCGCCACATCCACGGCGCCTTCGGCACCGCCATCTGGCGCTTCAACCTCGACGGCACCGACGGCCGCGAGATCTACGCGTCGCAGGACCACCTCGTTTACTGGGGCGGAGTCTCCCCGGACGGCACGCTGCTCGCGGTGACGGATGAACACTACGCATCCTTCATCGGACCACGTGAACCGAGACGCATCGTCGCCGTCAACATCGCAACCGGTGACGTTGTGCTCGAGGAGGAGCAGACCTTCCCGGAATGGGAGCCGTTCCAGCTGTTGGCGCACGCTGTCGGATGGACCGGCAACAATGCGGTACTTGTGCATGGAGTACCGCCGACTCACGGCCCCGCTGGCGGCACGGCGCTCGTTCACCTGGACGGCACCATCGAAGTGCTGTCAGCCGACCAGCACCTCGAACCAGGGACCAGGCAGCTCCGCCGGCTGGACGGTTTCGATCCGATCTGTGGCTACGGCGGTGCGGCGCGCATAGAAGTCATCGAGGGAGTACCACCGGACGTCGTCGTAGGCGTCGAAGCGGACGGGCCGTTCATCGAGTTCACGGAGCTGAGCCCTGACAGTAGCGAGATGCTCTACCTATTGCGGCTCGGCGACGAAGAGACCGCTGCCTCGCTACGCGACCTGATCGACAATGCCACCTGCGCCTCCCACCATTCGTATGAGGGTCCCGATCCCGAAACACTCCCCCACGAATGGCGCGTCCAGGACATCGCCACCGGCGAGGCGCGCGTCACCACAAGCCGCCTCGAGGTCCTGCGCGAGTGGTACGGCAGCCGCCTCATCACCTTCGCCTGCGCCGGCGACGAGGTCGGCGGAGTCGGCCCGGACAACGCCTACGCACCCGTCGGTGGCTCCGCAGCGTGGACATTCTCAGACGCCGGCTGCGACCAGCAGCACGAGAGCCGAGAACTCGAACTCCGCGTCGCCGGCCTCACCATCGACACCGGCTACCACTTCCAGGTCCTCGGCTTCATCGAGGTGCCGTAACCTCTCCCCCACGCGCAAACAGCGCCCGGTCTCCCGGGCGCTGTTGCTGTCTGCGGACCGCCTGAGCGGCTGTCTGACCTCCTACCGTCGCACCAGGATCAGCGGCGTCCCCGTCGTCAACCCCGGCGGCTGCACCAGCGCCAGGAACTGCTGGTTCACCCACGCCGGCGCACCCGGTACGAACCCCACAAACGATCCGCCCGAGGTCACCCAGTACGAGGTCGCCTGCGGCAACTCACCCACCCCGCACGCCGTCCCCACCACCACCAGCAGGTACACCCCGCTGAAGCCGGGCGCCTGGTTCAGCACGCACCCCGGCGGCATCGTGTCCTCCGAGGGTGGCGGGGTCGGTTCTGCCGGCGTCTCCGGCGCCGCGTGCACCACAATCCCCAGCGACCGCTGCGCCGTGTCGCTCGCCCCATCCGTCACCGTCACAATGAACCCAAACGTCCCCGCCGCGGTCGGCGTCCCGCTGATCAGCCCCGTCGAGGCATTCAGACTCAACCCCGCCGGCAGGCTCCCCGTGCTCACCACCCACGAGTACGGCGGACTACCGCCGTCTGCGAAGAGGTACTGGCCGTAGGGGAGGCCTACCGTGCCTTCGAGCAACGCCGTGGTCGCCACGGCCAGGTCACTCTCCTCCACTGGTGCTGCGAACACCGCGATGCTCAGCGCCCGGGTACTGGAGGCGCTGTTCTCCCCCGTCACTCGGACGGTGAAGTCAAACGTGCCGGCCACCCCTGGGACACCGGAGATCAGGCCGCTCGTCGCGTTCAACGTCAGTCCCGGCGGCAAAACACCCGCGCTGATATCCCACGCGTAGTCAGGAACGCCACCGGACGCCAGCAGCGCGAGCGCATACGCCTCGCCCACCACCCCGGCCGGTGGCGCCGCGGGCGCGATCACCGGCCATGGCGTGAGGCCGCCAAGGAACACCGCCGTGCAGGTATGCAGTCCCTCGATGGTGAGTGTGATCGGGGTGGTCCCGGTGTCGCAACTCTCCCACCCGCTAAACGTGGAGCCACCGAGGGGCGTCGCGGTCAGCTCGATGTCGAGACCGAGCGGGAGCGCCCAGGTGCAGAAGGAATCGGACTCGCACTCGGGCGGGAAGTTCGCCGCGAATCCCACCACGAAGTCCGTGAAGTCATCGCCGTAGACCAGCGCAAGCGCATCGAGTGCCGCCGCGAACGCCGCGTCATTCGTATCGTCATGGTCGAATGCGACCGAGCCCAGCCCCAGCACCGTCTGTGCCAGCACCCCGAAGCAGTCGGCATCCGGACACACCTCATCCGGATCGCTGGCGCCCTCAATGTCATCCGCAGCAGGCGCACCACCGGCGTTCCAAAAGTTCCATTCGAGGTCCAGGGAGCCTGCGCTGGCCCAGAACAGGTGCGTGCCATCAGCTGCCTGGTTGCCGCCGAACACTACGTTCCGCACCGTGAGCGCCCCAGCATCCGCAGAGATGCCGCCGCCCCGCGTAGTCCCCGCGCTCTCAGCCTCGTTGCCCGTGAGCGCCGTGCGCACGATCGTGGTAGACGCGTTCGTGAACACCCCGCCCCCCCGAGCCAACGTTGTGCCCGTGGCCAGGTTGCCGGTCACCGACGAGTTGACGATCGTCAGGGTGCCTGCGGCCGCGAACACGCCGCCACCGTCTCCAGCACTGCTGCTCCCGATCGCCTCGTTTCCGATGATCTGCGCATCGACGATCACCGTGAGTCCGGACGTCCGAATGCCACCGCCGTCAGCGGCCCTGCCCGTAGCGGTATTCACAGAGATCAGCGAACCGACGATCGTGAGGGTGCCCCCCCCCGTTGAAGATGCCGCCGCCCTGGGCCACGGAGCCGCTTCCGTCAGCATCCGCGGTGTTCTCAATGATTTCCGAGTCCAGTACCGTCAGCGTGTCCGTGCCGTGGATACCGCCACCCCGGGCGTTGATGAAGCCGGAAATCCCTGAAGCATCGACTGAGTTTTCCGACACCGTTGAGTGTTCAAGCGTCAGCGGGCCCAGAGTGGCGATGCCACCACCCTCGGCAGTGGTGGATGTGGTGGAGCCATTCGCCTCAACGACATTCCCGGAGAACGTCGAGTGCTCGATCGTCGCCGAGACCGCGCTGTCGATGCCGCCACCCCGGGCGTAAGCTGAAGCAGCTGAAGCGGCTGTGGTCCTCGTTGTGTTCCCGGAGATCGTTGAGTTCTCGATCGTCAGCGCACCCGGGCTGTCGATGCCACCGCCGCCAGCGGTAGCGAAGGTACCGGGAGAAGCGGCCTCGGCCTTGTTCCCTGATACCGTCGAGTCCCCGAGCATCAGCGTCCCCGCGCTGTAGACGCCGCCACCGCGTGCGTCACCGGAACTGGATCCAGTCGCTTCAGCCGTGTTCCCTGAAACCGTTGAGTTCTCGAGCGTCAGTGGGCCCACGCTGTAGATGCCGCCTCCGCCAGCGGTGGCGGAGCCAAACGAACTCGCCGCCTGAGCCATATTCCCAGAGATCGTTGAGTCAGTAAGCGTAAGCGTCCCTGCGCTGTAGATGCCACTCCCGTGAGCGGTGGCGGGGCCTAAGCCAGCGTCCGCCTCAGTCGCATTCTCCGAAATCGTTGAGTTCTCGATCGTCAGCACGCTGGTGCTGTAGATGCCGCCGCCTCGGGCGGTGACGGAGCCGATTAAAATCGCCGCTCGGGCCAGATTCCCCGAGACCGTTGAGTCCGTCAGGGTGAGCGTCCCCGCGTTGCGGATTCCGCCACCTTCCGCGGGTGAGCCCGCCACCCGCCCCCCGGTCATCACCACGCACTCGATCCGCACCGTTGCGCCAGCAACGATATCGAGCACTCGATCCGTCTGGTTCGCATCCAGCGTCCGCTGCGGGACGCCGGTAACCGCATCGCATTCACCGAGGATCGTGAGGTCTGTGGCTAACGCCGGAATCGTCCCCGTCGCTGCCGTGCCTAGCAGGTCGCCCTGTAGCTGGATCGTCCCCTCACCGTCGTGGTCATCGACGATGTGATCCACCGCCGCCTGCAGCGTCGAGAAGTCAGCACTGACATCGGTCGGATGTACGGTGACGTTCCCCGCGCCGTGACTCGCCCGCGCGGTCTCTGACGACAGCAGCGCGCTAACCGCCAGCAGCATCACGAGCCCGGCGACACCCAGCCACCATGCCACGCCCTTGACCCGCATCCGTGAACCTGTGCCCGGCATCCAACACCTCCGCTGAATCGCCGGGTACGGTGGCCGTAAAGCCAAGTGATTGCCGCCCGGTCGGTCGACTGCCCTGCGTAGTCGACGCGCAGAGAATATGCATTCCGTAATGGAATAGGTGCATACGACTGTAGACATCGATTACAAGCCAACCCGAGCAGGACGCCAGCCAGGTGCGACACACCATCCCCCGCCTCCGGCCCCCTCTCCCTCGACGGGAGAGGGCTGGGGTGAGGGTGGCCGCGAAGCGGCTCCACCGCCGCGCACATCCCACACCACCGCACCCGCCCCCTTCCTCCTCCCCTTCTGCCTCCCCCTCTC
>JBJHDC010000177.1:0-4198 GCA_050486345.1 Dehalococcoidia bacterium
GTACGGAGTTGCTGGTTGAGTGGCTGAGCCAGTCACGGCGGGCGTTCCGCACGGTGTTGCGGATGGTGGGCGAAACGGTGGCGGCGCGGGCGGTGATACTGACCGACGGCTCCGAGTCCACGGTGGCCGGTCTGCTGGAACGCATCGCCGCACGTGATCGCGAAGTTGCGGACCGCCTGCTGGCGGGCGAGTCGACGGGCGGGCCTGCCTCATGAGCGAACCTCGATTCACCCGCGACCAGATCGAGGCATGGCGCGCCGGCACGTCGTTCTCCTCGACGCTGCGCGGCCATGACCTGCGCTTCGCGGCCACCTGGGGCCTGTTCTCTCCTCGCGAAGTCGATGAGGGGACGCGCATGCTCCTCGATGAGATCGAAGTCGCCGAGGATGCGCGGTGCATCGACATCGGCTGTGGCTACGGGCCGCTGGGGCTGACGCTGGCGCGTCTTGCGCCGCGTGGGGAGACGTGGCTGGTGGACCGCGACTTCGTGGCGGTCGAGTATGCGCGTGCGAATGCAGAGGCGAATGGCATCGCTAACGTCCACGTGGCGCTCTCGAACGGCTTTGACCAGGTGCCGCCTGAGCAACGGTTTGACCTCGTCACGTCCAACCTGCCCGCAAAGGTGGGCAACGAAATGCTCACCACGCTGATCGCCGATGCGTACGATCGATTGGAGCCGGGTGGACGGCTCTACGTCGTTACGCTCTCCGGCATGCGGAAGTTCATCCAGCGGGCGTTCCTCGACTTCTTCGGCAACTACGACAAGCTCCGCCAGGGCCGCCAGCACACCGTCTCCATGGCGGTACGTGAGGACGGCCGCGCGTAGAATCGCGACTATGAGCGAATCACCTTCCGCCCCGCTGCCCCTCGAAGGCCCCACCTACCCGGAGCTCGCCGGTCGCCGTGCGCTGGTGCTCGGTGGCTCGCGGGGGATCGGCCGCGCTATCGCCCTCCGCCTGGCGCGCGAAGGCATGCACGTCATCGTGAACTACGCGCGATCCGCCGACGCCGCCGAGGAGACTGCCGCCGCCTGCCGCGCCCTTGGTGTCGAGGCCGACACGATCGAGGGTGACGTCGGCGATCAGGAGGCGATGACGGCCGTCTTCCGCCACGCCGAGGCGTGGGGCGGGCTGGATGTGCTGGTGAATAACGCGGCGCGCGGCCTCGAACGCCCGCGCCCGGCCATCGAGCAGCGCCCCGGCCACCTTCGCCGCACGATGGACATCAATCTCTTCGGCCCGTGGCAGGCGTCCCAGCTCGCCATTCCGCTGATGGAGGCGCGCGGCCGAGGGGCGATCGTGAACCTGCTTTCGCCGGGCGCGTTCCGCTACATGAACGACTACTCCGCCGTCGGTGTGAGCAAGGCGGCGCTCTCGTCGCTCACCATGTACCTGGCGGTGGAGCTCGCGCCTCGCGGCATCCGCGTCAACGGCGTCTCCGCCGGCTGGGTGGAGGGCTCAGACGGTGCGCACTCCTACCGCGACGCCGTCAGCGACCGCATCCGCCCGCACGTCCCCGCCGGCCGCAACGTCGCCCCGGAAGACATCGCCGCCACTGTCGCCTGGGTCGTCAGCGACCAGGCCCCCATGCTCGTCGGCCAGACGATCCACCTCGATGGCGGCTTCAACGACGCTTCGCTGCGGCCGCTGTTGGGGTAGGCGAGCTTCCCGGCTGGGATTCGTATGGCTCGGGCAGATCTGCCCACCAGACATCCCCATGCGCAATCACCACTCAGTTGCCGAAAGGGTCCTCTGTGCCGCACGCGCGGGGAAGCCGTCTGTGTCTGCTTCATCCACTGCCGCGACAAGCTCATCGAGTGCCTGCGTGATCTCATCGGGTGCGTGACGGGCGACGTGTTCGCGAAGCGCGTCTGCGTACACCTCGCTACGGTGCCGGTTGGAGCACTGGACGAGCCGCTCTACGGGCTCGAAGAGGTCATCGGGTAGAGAGATGGCCGTTTTCATACCGGGAGTATACCGCGCGGCGCAGGCGCCTGAGGTTTGCCGTCGAAGGCGGAAACCAGCCTCGTCCCACCGCAACTGCGGCTGCCGTTGCTGGGGTAGACGCCCTCGTTCCGTTCGTCCTGAGCCTGTCGAAGGACGCGCTCGGCAGCACGCCTGGTGCGCGGGATACAAAGAGGCCGCTCCTTCGTGCGAGCGGCCCCTGCGGATCGTGTCGAGTGAGGCGGGATGCTACCCCCGCAGACGCTCTGCGGCTTCTGTGAGGATCTCCTCGGTTTCGGCCCAGTCGATACAGGGGTCGGTGATGGAGATGCCGTAGAGGAGCTCGCTCGGGTCGTCGCCCAGCGCCTGGTTGCCGGGGTTGAGGTGGCTCTCAAGCATCACGCCTGCCACCCCGCGGTTGCCGTCGATGTGCTGCTGCAGCGCGTTGCGGAAGACGGTGCCCTCGTTGCGGTGGTCCTTGCCGGCGTTCATGTGCGAGCAGTCCACCAGCAGGGTGGGCGGCAGGCCGGCCTTCTCCAGCAGCGCCTGCGCCGAGGCGACCGCGGCGGCATCGTAGTTCGGGCCGTCGTCGCCGCCGCGGAGGACCAGGTGGCCGTCCGGGTTGCCGGTGGTGTAGATCTCCGCCGCGCGACCCTCGCGGTCGATGCCCAGGAAACCCTGCGCCGCACGTGCCGCCACAATCGCGTCCGCGGCGATCTTCACGCTGCCGGCGGTGGTGTTCTTGAAGCCCACCGGCATGCTCAGGCCCGCCGCCAGCTGGCGGTGAGTCTGGCTCTCGGTGGTGCGTGCGCCGATGGCGGCCCACGTGACCAGGTCGGTGAGGTACTGCGGCACGATGGGGTCCAGGAACTCCGTCGCCGCCGGCACACCCATCTCGTTCACCTTGAGGAGGAAGCGACGCGCGCGGTGGAGGCCCTGCTCGATGGCGAAGGTGCCGTCCAGGTTCGGGTCGTAGATGAGACCCTTCCAGCCCAGCACGGTGCGCGGCTTCTCGAAGTAGACACGCATGACCAGCAGCAGCTGGTCGCTCACGCGCTCGGCGAGCTCGCGGAAGCGCTCAGCGTATTCGAGGCCGGCTTCTTCGTCGTGAATCGAACATGGGCCCGAAATCACGAGGAAGCGTGAGTCCTCTCCGCGCAGAATCGCCTGTACTTCGCGACGATAGCGCAGCACAGTGTCGCGGGCAGCATCGGTCAGGGGTAGTTCGCTTGCCAGTTCATCTGGGGTACTCAGTCGCACGGTCCGCTCGATGTGTACATCGCTGGTGGATTCAGAAGATACCTGAGTCATGGGCGGGGAATCCCATCCATTGCGTTCAATGAACGCGCTTACGTCCGGTGGTTGTGTTGTGGATATCTCCCGCACACGGTGGCGACACACCGGGTGCGCGGAAGCGGCCTGGCCGCATTTCTATCCTACATCGTCATTATGGTGACTGTCCGTTATTTACGCCTGATGATCCAGCGCCCTCACGTCACGATTTGTTTAACGTTCTGATCAATCTCGCCCAGGCTCGAGTACTGCTGCTCCCACGTTCACCGTGGCGCGAGGGCTGCCTCCACCGCCGCGGCGTAGTCGAGCGGCCGCCGCCCTAGCGGGAAGCGTCGCGAGGGATCCGCGCACACCTGGCGGTCGCGCAGCGTCTCCAGCAGCAGGCGTGTGTCACGTCGAGGGAGTCGCGTGATCGTTGAAGCGAGCGGCACCGTGGTCCCCTCGCCCCATCCGGGCAGCGGGAGCAGCAGCCGACGCTTTCCTGCCAGGCGCGCGTAATCGCGTACGGCCTCACCGAAGGTGGCGATGTCTGGCCCCGCGATGTCGAAGGAGCGTTCGGTCAGCGTCTCGTCCTCGATGGCGATGCGCAGCGCCGCCACGACGTCTGAGAGCGCCACCGGCTGCACCTCTGTGCGCCGCCACCGGAACAGCGGTACGACGGGTGAGCGCGCCACGGACCGACGGAGGAGCTCGAAGAGCGTTGCGTCCCGGCCCAGGACGAACGGCGCGCGCAGCACCGTCCACCCGAGCTCTGACTGCCGCACCGCCAGCTCCGTCGCCCAGCGCGCCACAAGGTACTGCGACGTGGCTTCCTCAGTGGCCGCGATGTGGCTCACGAGGATCACGCGGCGCACCCGCGCGGCCCGGGCTGCGATCATCGCGTTTTGCACTGCTTCCAGGTCATTCGCCACCACGTCGCCGGGGTGATCGAGCGTGTGAATGAGATAGACGAGGGTGTGCAC
>JBJHDC010000177.1:4208-5281 GCA_050486345.1 Dehalococcoidia bacterium
GTGATGGTCTGGAAGCCGTGGTCCCGTAGGCGTACGGCATCGAACTCCCGCCGCACAAAGGCACGCACCGGTGGGCGATCGACCTCGGGCTCATCGCGCCACGAGGCCATCAGTGCACTGCCGATGGCGCCACCGGCGCCCGCGACGAGGATCACGAGGGCGCTCCGAGCGGGACACCCGCGGACGCCTTCCCTGTAGGGGCGCAGCGTGCTGCGCCCGTTCCCCACGCAGGACGACCAGAGCGGGCGTAGCACGCTGCGCCCCTACGAGGTCTTCCAGCGTCGAAGATCATTCGCTACTCCGGGCTCCAGCCCCCTCGCTCGCTAGCGGGGGAGGGTTGGGGCGGGGGTTCCGGGCGCGGCAGTCGTGCGCACCTACCTCGTGATCGCGCCCCGGTCCGCGCCGGAGACTAGCTTTGCATACTTCGCGAAGACACCGCTGGTGTAGTTCGCGGGGCGCGATGGCCGATTCGCCAGGCGTCGTTCAATCTCGTCTGCGGGGACATCGAGATCCAGCCGCCGGTTGGGAACATCGAGGGTGATGATGTCGCCCTCCTGCACGGCGGCAATCGGGCCGCCAGCCGCCGCCTCGGGCGCGACATGGCCGGCCATCAGGCCGCGCGTTGCGCCTGAGAAGCGCCCATCCGTCAGCAGCGCGACGGAGTCGCCGAGGCCCTCGCCGACGAGCGCTGCTGTCACGCTGAGCATTTCGCGCATCCCCGGACCACCCACCGGGCCCTCGTTGCGGATCACAACGATGTCGCCCGCCTTGATCTCGCCCGCCAGCACGGCGGACATCGCGTCCTCCTCACGTTCGAAGACGCGCGCGGGGCCGCTCTGGGTGAGGCGCTCGTAGCCGGCCACCTTCACCACGCAGCCCGCAGGGGCGAGGGTGCCGTGGAGGATGACGAGTCCGCCGGTCTCCTTGAGCGCCTGGTCCACGGGGAGGATCACATCCTGGCCCGGGGTTTCCTGCGCTCGCGCGGCCTCCTCTGCGATCGTCCGGCCGCTGACCGTCTGCTGGTCGCCGTGGAGCATGCCAGCCTCGAGGAGCCGCTGCGCGAGCACCGGGGT
>JBJHDC010000178.1:0-3372 GCA_050486345.1 Dehalococcoidia bacterium
AGTTCGGACGGTTCGCCCACACGCTCAAGCGTTTCGATGTCGAGCCGGTCGAGGAGGTCGGCGACGACGGCCCGTACGCGCTGCGTGCTGGTTTTCAGCAGCAACTGCTGGCGCGATCGTAGCACGCCCTCTGCGTTCATCCAGCAGAGGTCAGCCACGAGGTCGTTGGTGAGCACCGGCGGATCGTCGGCCGCTGCGATCATCGAGCCGCGTCCGGCATCAACATCATCCGCGAGCTGGATCGACACGGAGGTGGGGGCGGCGGCCGACTCCTGTGCTACGCCACCCAGGTCAACGCTGGTGACCGTCGTGCAGATGCCAGCGGGCAGGATTTCTACCTGGTCGCCGGGCGCCACGGCGCCGCCAGCGATCGAGCCAGCGAAGCCGCGGTAGTCGTGATGTTCCTTAGACTGTGGACGAATCACGTACTGCACGGGGAAGCGGAACGAGCTGCTCGTAGCCGGGCGGGGGACCTCGACGGTTTCGAGGAACTCCAGCAGCGCGGGGCCCTCGTACCACGGCATCGCCTCCGAGCGTTCAACGACGTTATCGCCGCTCAGCGCGGAGACGGGGATCTCTGTCACCTGCTCGATCTCCAGCGCAGCACTTACGGCCTCGAAGTCACGTGAAATTTGCTCGAAGCGGGCCTGCTCGAAGTCCACGAGGTCCATCTTGTTCACGCAGAGCGCCAGGTGGCGGATGCCCAGCAGGGCGGCGATGGCGGCGTGGCGGCGCGTCTGTTCCACGACGCCATGGCGTGCGTCGACCAGGATGAGCGCCAGGTCTGCGGTGGATGCACCGGTCACCATGTTCCGCGTGTACTGCACGTGTCCCGGGGAGTCGGCGATGATGAACTTTCGTCGAGGCGTCGCAAAGTAGCGGTAGGCGACATCGATGGTGATGCCCTGCTCCCGCTCGGCGCGTAGGCCGTCCGTGAGCAGTGCGAGGTTCAGCGCGTCGTCTGAGTGCAGGAGGGCGGAGGAGCGCTGGAGGCCCTCGAGCACGTCATCGAAGACCTGCTTCGAGTCGTACAGCAGCCGGCCGATGAGCGTGCTCTTGCCATCGTCCACGGAACCGGCCGTGGCGAAGCGGAGGAGGTCCATGGTTAGAGCCTTGTCTCAACGATTGGATGGCGCGTAGGGGCGCAGCACGCGACGCGCCCAGGAGAATCCGGATCGATCCCGTGACCACCACACGGGGCCACTAGAAGTACCCCTCGCGCTTGCGGTCTTCCATTGCTGCTTCGGAGGTCTTGTCGTCCGCGCGACTCGCACCGCGCTCGGTCACGCGAGCGGCTGCGATCTCGTGGATTACGTCTGGCAGGGTGTCAGCGGTGGAACACACGGCGGCGGTGCAGGTCATGTCGCCCACGGTGCGGTAGCGCACGGTTTCGACGCGCGGAGCCTCGCCGGGGAGCATGGGGATGAACGGGCTGGTGGCCATCAGCATGCCGTCCCGCTCGAAGACCTCGCGCTCGTGGGCAAAGTAGATCGAGGGGATCTCTAGCTGCTCCTGATGGATGTAGTACCAGATGTCGAGTTCGGTCCAGTTGGAGAGCGGGAAGACGCGCATGTGCTCGCCGCGGTGCTGCATCCCGTTGTAGAGGTTCCACAGTTCCGGACGCTGGTTGCGCGGGTTCCACTGGCCGAACTCGTCGCGGGCGGAGAACACTCGCTCCTTCGCCCGCGCCTTCTCCTCGTCACGCCGCGCGCCGCCGAGGGCTACATCGAAGCGATGCTCCGCGATGGCGTCCAGCAGCACCGTGGTCTGCAGGCGATTGCGCGAGGCACGCGCGCCGCGCTCCTCCACTACGCGTCCCGCATCGATTGCGTCCTGCACGGAGGCGACGACCAACTGCACGCCGAGCTCCGCGACGCGGCGGTCGCGGTATTCGATGACCTCGGGGAAGTTGTGTCCGGTGTCCACGTGCATCACCGGGAACGGGATGCGCCCCGGTGCGAACGCCTTCGCTGCCAGGTGCAGGAGGACAATTGAGTCCTTCCCACCGGAGAAGAGCAGGACCGGCCGCTCAAACTCCGCCGCCACCTCTCGCAGGATGAAGATCCCCTCCGCTTCCAGGAAGCGGAGATGCTCCACGGACTCGCCCAGTGCAAGGTCGAATCCGGCGGGGGTGGCGGTGGATGCGTCCAGGGACGCGGTCATGCGGTGCTCCTCTGTGTGTGTTGGGCGGTACGGCGGTCGCTAGACGGCGCACTCGCCTTCACCGCGCTCCAGGACGTAAAGCACATCGCGCTCCCAGTCCATGAATTCCTCGATGGTGTCGACGGAGAACTCCGGTGCGACGGTCAGGTCGCGGATGGCGTCCTCGAACCGCGCAGTGCCCAGGCGGTCGGCGGTGTCGTTAAAGAGCTCGCCGTCCTGTCGCTCCTGCTCGTAGAGGTTCACGAACCGCTCCACCACGTCCGGGGCGCGCTTGGCGGGGATCTTCACCTTCAACAACGTGCCCAGCCGCAGCCGAGCACCGTCGTGGCGATCGCCGCCGAGGAAGACGTTGTACGCCGGCGCCTGCCGGTTGCCGTCCGCGGACTTGATGGCTGCGCCATGGAAGCCGATGTTCCCGATGTGGTGCTGGCCGCACGAGTTGGGGCAGCCGCTGATGTTGATCAGCGTCTGTCGCGTGCGCTCATCGGTGACGTTCATGGTTGCCAGGCGGTCAGTGATTGCGCGGTTCAAGCCCATGGAGCAGGTGATGCCCAGCTTGCAGGAGTCTGTGCCGGGGCATGACAGGACGTCTGTGATCTCCTTCGCGCCCGCGTCGCCGAGGCCGAGTTCGCCCAGCGCCTTCCAGACGGCGTAGGCGTGGCCTTCCGGGATCCAGCGCAGCACGATGTTCTGCCACTGTGTCGTGCGGGCACGGCCGTTGCCGTAGGTGCGAATGATCTCCGCCAATCCGCGGAACTGTTCCGGCGTCAGGTCACCCTGTGGCACCTTCACCTCGATAGCCAGGTAGCCATCCTGCTTCTGGCGGCGGATGGAGGTGCGCTGCCACTCGGTGAACGCCGCTTCCTCACCCGCGGCGGGCTGCACGACCTCGACATCCAGTGAGGGCGCGTCGGCCTCTTCGTCATCGATGAACAGGAGGTCGTCCGGCAGGATCGGATCCTTCGCCCAGTCCTTCTGGAGCTCCTCCTGGATCATGCGGTTGAACTCCTCCTGCCCCACGCGGTGCACGAGGAACTTCAGGCGCGCCTTGGCCAGATTCTTTCGGAGCTCATCCGCCTGGTTGAAGATGCGCAGGACCGCCTCCGAGACTCGCAGGTACTCGGTCACGGGGACGAACTCATCGATGACCACGGCCTCGCGGGCCATGATCGAGAGCCCACCGCCCACGACCATCTTGAAGCCCTTGAC
>JBJHDC010000178.1:3382-5250 GCA_050486345.1 Dehalococcoidia bacterium
TCGCCATCGATCTCCTTCGTGCGCGCGATGAAGCCGAGGTCGTGGATGTCCACGAGGCCCTCATCCTGCTCGCTACCGGAGAAGGTGACCTTGAACTTGCGGGGGAGGAGTTGGCTGATCTCGTTGCGCACCCAGTAGCGGACGAATGCACCGGCGTACGGGGTGAGGTCGAATGGCTCATCGTCGCGGATGCCGGCCCACGGGTCCGCGGTCACGTTGCGGACGGTGTTACCACAAGCCTCGCGCGAGGAGAGGCCCGCCTCACCGATGCGGCGGAGGACAGCAGTCATGTTGGCCAGCGGGATGTGGTGGTATTGCACGGCGGCGCGGGTGGTGATGTGGCCCTTGCCCAGCGGTGCCCAGTGCTCGGCGATGTCCGCGTAGGCTTCCAACTGCTCCGCGTTCACCCCGCCGAACGGGTTCTTGATGCGGATCATCTGGCGGTTGGCCTGCCGCTGCCCGTACACGCCCTGCTTCAAGCGGAAGCCGATGAACGGGCGCTCCTCGCGGTCCCCGGCAAGGAACGCGGTCGCCTCCGTCTCAAAGTCCTCGAATTCCTTCTCCAGGATCGGGATGACGCGCCCCGGGAGGTCGAGTTGGTCGGTGGCTGGTCGGTCAACGGTGGTCATAGTCGGTGTCCTCTCGCGCGCGCGGCGCGTATGCCTCGCCGCGTCGATAGCCCTCAGTTCTACTCCTCCGAGCGGATCCTGACCAGATCACCGGGGCGACCGTGGAGGGAGGGACTGGCGCTTCGCGGCTCGTGCGGTTAATACTTGCAAAAGACCACTGAATAAGTCAACTATTGTCGACGACAGAATCTCACCAGAGCTCATCTGAAGCATCCCGTGGCAGCCGGGAGACGCGGAATTCAGGGATCATCGACCGATGTGTGCAGAGCAAGTCCCGCATGATTCCGGCCCACTCGAGGCGGCGCTCACCGCTGTCGACGAGGCAAACACGGGCGATCCGAACCGTGTCGCTGTGGACGGCACGGAGCAGCCGCGCGCGCTGGTTGAGGGGCGAATCGCGTACGACTGGGTGCGCCGACTGCGTTCGGATGCGCCGGATGCGCTGCTGATCGCGGCACGCGGTCACCACATTCGTCGCTGGGAGACGCCGCGTTCCTCGTACCCGGCGGGGCGTGAGGGCTACCACGCCTGGCGCACCACGCTGTACGAGGTCCACGCGGATCACCTCGACCAGATCATGCGCGACGCCGGCTATGACGATGCAGATATCGAGGCGATGCGCCGCATCGTGCACAAGCGTGGGATCAAGACGGACGCGGACGCGCAGACGTACGAGGATGCCGTGACGCTGGCGTTCTTGGAGGTGCAGTTCGCACCGTTCGCCGCGCGTACGGCGCGGGAGCCGGTGGTGCGGGCGCTGCGTCGGACCTGGCGCAAGCTGAGCGACGACGGCCGCGCCGCGGCGCTGACGCTCTCCTTCCCGCCGGACCTCATGCCGCTGATCGAAGAGGCGCTCTCCACGGAGCCGGCGCGCAGTCGAGGAGACGCTGAATGACTGTGCGGCTGTCATCGCGGCGATTCTCATCCGGGCGGAGTGGGTTCGCTCGGGCGTTCCGCCGGCTTCGCCCGCTGGTTCCGGTGCTGGCCACGGCGGCGCTTCTGGTGGCGTTGATTCTCGTCTTCCTGCTGGTGCCGGGCATGACCGACTGACCCCTGGGCGCGGCGCGCCCCGACCCAACGATGGAGCGATGGCGGGGCGTGCTTCCGTGTGTCGCATCAAGCGGCCCCCAAACGACCTACAGAGGAACCACGAGTGGATCTGACCGGCGACTTGATCCTGATTGCCCTGATCGCCGCGTTCGCGCAGGGCGTCAACGGTTCTATGGGGATGGGGTACGG
>JBJHDC010000179.1:0-5228 GCA_050486345.1 Dehalococcoidia bacterium
ATGCTGCCCCTCTCACTGGCCAGCTTGGCTTCACCGGCGCGACCAACGTCCAGAACGAGGCCACCGCCAAGCTCGACGACGTTGCGAACGACATCATGCGCGCGGCGCTAACCCTCCCCGGCGTGGCACGTCTCATCTCGGAGGAGGAGCCGGATCCCGTGGAGTTGGACGACGGTCCGTACACCTGCTGCTTCGATCCGCTCGATGGCTCATCGAACATCGGCGTCTCCAGCGTCGGTTCCGTGCTGGGTGTGTACACGGAGGTCGCGGACAGCACGTTCGCCACGCCGGTTACCGGCCGCCAGCAGATCGCCGCGGCGTTCTCCGTCTACGGGATGCCCACCGTGCTGGTGGTGGCGATCGAGGGCCGAGCGGACGGTTTCGCGCTCGATCCGGCAGACGGTACGTGGCGCCTCGCCTTCCCGGCCATTCAGATTCCGGACGCGAAGTACACGAGCATCAACTGGACCTACCGCTCGCTCTGGCCTGCTCACGTCGCCGCCGCCGTGGATGCCGCATCCGAAGGTTTGCGCGGGCGCTACAGCGGATCAATGGTGGAAGATGTCCTCCGCGTGCTCCTCGCGGGCGGCGTATTCCTGTATCCGGAGGATTCCACCTCGGCCGATGGCAAGCTGCGCATGCTCTACGAGGTCTGTCCGATCGGGTTCATCATGGAAGCCGCCGGCGGCCGGGCCTCGAATGGATCGAAGGATGTGCTGGACGTGCCCGTTACGGCGCCGCACCAGCGCGGGCCGCTGGTAGCCGGCGCGGCCGATGCAGTCCAGCGCTACAACGCCGCCCATAGCGGCTGAACCGCCCGACGAAGACGTACCGAGAGGGCCCCGATGACCACTGCTTCATCGAACGAAGTCACGCTCGCGACGATTCCACGCCGCCCGAGATTGGTGGTGGCCACCGGGAACCCCGGCAAGGCGCGCGAGATCCGGGAACTGCTGGCGAGCACCGGATGGGACATCCTCACCCCGGTCGAGGTCGGTGTCGCTTTGCCGACGGTCGTGGAGACCGGACGTTCCTACACGGAGAACGCCGTCCTGAAGGCAGTCGCTGCAGCGAAAGCCACTGGACTCCCCGCACTCGCAGATGATTCCGGCATTGAGGTGGATGCTCTGGACGGTCGTCCGGGCGTGCTGTCCGCGCGCTACGGTGGTCCTCGCGTCCGCTCCGACCGTGAACGCAGCGCGCTCTTGTTGCGAGCGCTCGGCAACGTCCCCGGACTTCGCCGCACAGCCCGCTTCCGCGCAGTGATTGCCCTCGCCGTCCCCGGCAACCGGCCGATTACCCGTGAAGGGGTGGTCGAGGGCCGTATTGCACTCGAGCCCCGCGGTGAAGACGGCTTTGGCTATGACCCGGTGTTTGAGCTTCCCGACGGCCGCACGATGGCCGAGATCGGTGACGAGAAGCAGCGCATCTCCCATCGCGCCCTGGCCCTCCGAGAGATGGCGAAGGTTCTCGCGAGTATCGCCCATCGCCGGGAGTACGCCGCCACCTGGAGCGGCATCGACGAAATGAGCCCCTTCCGCCGCGTGAGTGAGTAGGGTCGAGGCTCTACAACTGCGGTCCCTCCGGCCGGCTCGCGAGATCCGCCAGGTGTTCCCAGTGATGTTCGAGGAGATGACGGAGCGAGCTACGCAGCGTGCGGGTCCGCTGGCCCTCGGCGCCGTGTTGGAACACTGCTGCCCGCTGCTCCGAGGTCGTGGCTCGCACGCGTTCCATGACGAGCTCGGCGGCGCGATCGAGCGCCTCGCTTACCTCGATCTCTCCGCGTTCGGCCGCCGTGTGTAGTGCGTGGACGCCGGGCACACCACCTACCGCGAGCGAGACGTACTGGCCCATGGGCCCCAGCACATGGAGCAACATCTTGCGTGCACTCCAGCCGCGCTCCGGCGTGGTGTTTTGTTGCGCGGCCGACCGCGTCGACACCCACGAGGTCAACGTATCGTTCATCGCCTCGAATCGTCCTAGCAGTACCTCGATTTCGTCGCTGTCGATCGCCTCCAGGTCGCGATGAATGATGTCCAGCCCGCCCTGTCCCAGGCGCGTCCCCTCCGTGATGTGCTCCACGATGTGCGTCTCGAACGGCTCCTCCGGGTTCACTGCCTCGCCGTGGCTTGCCATGAATGCGAGGAATTGACGCATAGCCGCTGGTGTTGCCTCGAGCGTGGTGCCCGTCGTCGGGCCGTTCACCGTGCAGCCGAGCAGCTCGGGCACATGCACCATCGTCTTCATCCGCTTCGGGCCAGATTCCACGTAGAGTGCGTAGGAGTGCATGACTCATCCTGTCCCGTTGTGTGTGCGCCGGCGCCCGGCCGAGGTATATCCTCCGCGCATGACAAACCTCGATGACATTATGCGTCTCGCGGGCGCCTGGACAGGGCACAGCTCGCTCTGGTTCCAGCCGAATACGCCGGCGCACGAATCCGACAGCACGGCAACCGTTACCACCATCGCGAGCGGAAAGCTCGTGTCGCTCAGCTACACGTGGACTCACGAGGGTGACCCACAGGATGGCCAGATCCTGCTCTCGATCGACGACACCGAGGGCGTGCACATGGCGTGGTGTGACTCGTTCCACATGGACACGAAGCTCATGGCTCTCACCGGCCGCCCGGAGGATGACGCTGTTGCGGCAAACGGTTCGTACCAGTTCCCTGGCTCGGAGCCGTGGGGTTGGCGCATCGAGATCGAACCGCGGGGTTCCGACGCATTCCAGTTGCGCATGTTCAATGTGTTGCCCGCGAGCATGGGTGGGGCGAGCGCGCTGGCGGTGCAGGCAAACTACACACGAGCCTGAGGTCCCGAACTTCAGGACCCCGCGTCACCGCGCCAGGTACACGTCGTACCTCGAGGCGCGGCCGGGGATCACGATGTCGGGGTTCCGATCTCCCTCGACCGGTGGCGCGTGTGCCGGCCGTTTCACCACCACGCGTTTCCGTGCCACGCTCAGCGCAGCGTCGAGGAGTGCCGGACCCTCCTCCGGTTGTTCGCCCAACAGTTGCTGGAGCAGCTGCATTTCCTGCTTCGCTCGTGCCGCCTTGCGCCGTTCCGGGAACATCGGATCGACCATGACAACGTCCGGTCGTTCCGTCTCGATGAGCGATGTCATCACGTCGCGGGCGTCTGCAGCGCGGACCTGGATGCGTGCCACTAGCTTCTCGAGCTCCGGCAATGTCGCCGCGCGGGTGAGGCCGTCGCGCAGTAGCAGCGCCACGACGGACGAGCGCTCGCAGGCGATGACCTCGCACCCGAAGGCAGCCGCCAACACGCTCTCCCGTCCGAGGCCTGCCGTGGTGTCGAGCACACGTAGTGGTGGACCCGGTAACCCAAGCGCGCGCGCTAGCCGGTCGCGGCGGGTTGGACCTCGGCGCGCCGCCTCGCGTAGCCGCCGGCCAAGCTCCCCGGCCGTGAGATCGCATCGCACGCCATCTCCGCGAGACTTCGGATCGCGCAGCGACCAGCCATCGTCGCCGAGCACCAGGAGGAGATCGACGGCAGCTGGATCATTGACGAACGTCAGCCCGAGTCCCTGCGCGATCCGCTGCGCTTCAGCACGCCGGTGCCCCGCGCCAGCATGCACGCCTACGAGTGCGCTCCGGGTCGTTCGATCGGTTGCGGTCATGGTGTCATCGTACGCAGATCGCCTGTCTGCGCGTGTTCGAGAGCGTCTCCTGGCGTGATGCCCGGCCGTGCAAAACGGCTGGTGCTGTCCTACACTGGGAGGAGGCAAGGGGGTGTGATGGCACACTTGGATTTCGACGATCTCGACGCTGGCACGGACGGTGCCGGGGACCTGCGCGACCAGTTCGGACGGCCGCTGCGCGACCTGCGCATCTCGGTCACGGACCGTTGCAACTTCCGCTGCCGCTACTGCATGCCAAAGGAGGTCTTCGGGCCCGACTTCGTCTTCCTCCCGCGTGACGAAGTCCTGTCGTTCGAGGAGATCACCCGCGTCACCCGGATCTTCGTGGAACACGGCGTGCAGAAGATTCGCCTCACCGGCGGCGAGCCCACCCTCCGCTCTGACCTGCCGTCGCTGATCCGCATGCTCAAGGAACTCGATGTCGAGGTGGCGATGACCACCAACGCCACGCTGCTCCCGCGCATGGCGCCGGCTCTGGCAGAGGCGGGGCTCGACCGCATCACGGTCAGCCTCGACTCGATCGATGACGCCACTTTCCGCTCCATGAACGATATGGACTTCCCCGTCGCGATGG
Organism: Dehalococcoidia bacterium; assembly: GCA_050486345.1. Taxonomy (GTDB): domain Bacteria; phylum Chloroflexota; class Dehalococcoidia; order UBA2979; family UBA2979; genus JBJHDC01. The sequence continues at coordinate 4,233 of JBJHDC010000179.1, forward strand.
TGCTGGAGGGGATCGAGGCGGCACACGAGGCCGGGCTGGGTCCGATCAAGGTGAATGCCGTTGCGCGTCGGGGCGTGAACGATCGCACCCTCGTGGATCTCGCAGGGCACTTCCGCGGTACGCCGCACATCGTGCGGTTCATCGAGTTCATGGACGTGGGCACCACCAACGGGTGGAACATGGGCGAAGTCATGCCGGCATCCGAGTTGGCGCAGCTCATCAATGAGACGTACCCGATTGAGCCGCTCGACCCGAATTACACGGGCGAGGTGGCGCAGCGCTACCGCTACGTGGATGGGCAGGGTGAGATCGGCTTCATCACCTCGGTCACCCAGCCGTTCTGCTCCACCTGCACCCGCATCCGCCTCGCCGCGGACGGGGGCCTCTACACGTGCCTGTTCGCCTCGGGCGGCGTGGACCTCAAGGCCCCCCTGCGCACTGGCGCTACGGACGAGGAGCTGGCGGACATCATCCAGCAGACCTGGTCTACCCGTACGGACCGCTACAGCGAGCTGCGCACCAATGACACCGCCGGATTGCAGCGCGTGGAGATGTCGTATATAGGCGGCTAACCCTCCAAGTTGATCGAACGGCACTGCACCATGACTGACGAACCCCGCCTCTCTCACCTAGACGAGCACGGCAACGCGCGCATGGTGGACGTCTCCGAAAAGGACGTCACCCGCCGCGAAGCCACCGCGCGCGGACGCGTTCGCATGCAGGCCGAGACGCTCGCGATGATCGTCGAGGGCCGCGCGCCGAAGGGCGATGTCTTTGCCACTGCTCGGATCGCCGGCATCATGGCGGCCAAGCGTACGCATGACCTCATCCCCCTCTGCCACCCACTCCCTATCAGCGGCGTCGAGGTCCTCCTCACGCCTGACCCCACAGCCCCCGCCGTGGACATCGAGGCGACCGTGCGAGTCACCTCGCGCACTGGCGTGGAGATGGAGGCGCTGACGGCCGTCAGCGGCGCCCCGCGCCCCCACAACCACA
>JBJHDC010000180.1:0-5201 GCA_050486345.1 Dehalococcoidia bacterium
CGGTCCTTCGAGCCACGTGTCTGCTCCGTAGCCCAGCTTGAACAGGGAGTTCGGGTTGCCGTGTCCGAAGTCGTATCCGCGCACCGAGAGACACAGCGTGGTTGCAGTGCTGGATGCCTGGAAGGACTCATTCGGTTTGAGCGCGAACTGGTACCGCCCGGTGTTGGGAATAGACTGCCCGGTCACCGATGCGATGATTTGCGACTCCGCCGTTGTGCCCGTGCATGAACTTCCCATCGAGTACCAGGCAGTCACGTCGACGACCATCGTCTGGTTTCCTGCCGGGTGTCGGTGGGTGAAGTTCAGGGACACAACCCAGCCGCGGTTGCTGTTGACGCCGGAGGTGAGTCCCCATGCGTACTGCTGAGTCGTAGAGCCCGGGTAGAAGTTGACGCCGTCGGAGCCTCCGCCCAGTAATCGCTTCACCGGGGTTGGATCGCTCGTCGGTATGGTCACCTGCGCGTTCGAGGTGATCTCACCGAAGTGCGACTGCCAGCCCGCAAACGTGCCGCGAACCGCGTAGCAGTACGTCCGTCCCGCCTCCAGCTTTGCGCTGTCGAGGTAGGCGTGGGTCTTGCCAGCACCTGTGCTCTTCACTGTGGCGACCGGGGAACCGGAGGGCGTCCAGTCCGTGCATGAGCCGACGCCGCGGAAGAGTTCGTAATCAGCCGCGAAGTCGCGTGCGCTGGACTGCCAGCTGATGGTGACACCGTCTCGCGTGAGCTCCGCCGCCACCTGCGCTGGAGCGGGAATCCGGGATGCCTCCACGCTGGAGGCCGCGGCAACGCGGTCTGTGAATGTCGCGGAGGTCGCACCAAGGGCTCCGAAGAGCGCCGTCAGCATGAGGGCGGTCGCGAGCCCGAGGGCGAGTGGCAGGCGGAGGGAGTTGATCATCGTTGGTTCGATTCACCTGGCCCGGGCGGCGGGCGGGTTCATCTTCCAGGGACCGAAACGCGAGTTGCGGAACTGGTACAGGGCTCTTCAGGATGCCCCGTACCAGTTCCGCCCCCGCGGTAGGGTCTAGGACTGCTCGAGGTCGAAGGTCACGGTGACGTCAGTCTTCGCGGCCTGGCATTCGTTACCGGCATCGCTCGGCATCGAGACGGTCACGGTGACGTCAGTGTTCGCACCGCCAGCCAGCGAGCCGTTGGTGGGGCTGACCTTCACGCTGAAGCAGGAGTTGTTGCTCAGCTCAGCCTTCGCCGACAGGTCACCGGCCACGCTGCCCGAGTTCACGACCTTCAGGGTCGCGCTCTCGCTGTCGCCGGGCTTCTGGACGTTCTTGAGCTGGAAGGACGTCTCGCAGGCATCGCTGACGCTGCCACGCGCACAATCGTCAACGGTCAGGTACAGCGTGCCGGCGGTGATTTCGTTGCTCTGGCTGACCACCTGGTCGGAGAACGTGGCCATGGAGGCGGCAGTCACCATGGCGGCGCTGACACCCAGGATCAGGAGCAGGGACAGAAAAGTACGTCGAAGGGTCATCTCAGGTTACCTCGTCTTGAATTCCCGGCTGGAGTTTGGCGGCTCAGCCAGGCACCTCTGAATTCATCGCTTGTGCGATGTTTCACAGATTACGAGGGGATATAACGGAACTCAGGAGGGCAAAGGGTAGAACGTCCGTAAAGGTTGAGTGGAGGCCCTTTACTCTGTCTTTACCGACGCTTCGGGACCAGCACGGTGTAGTCGAGGTCCAGCACCACGTTCGCGTGGTACCGCTCACGGCCGCGGTCATCCTCGATCTTGAACGGCTGCTCCTCGGTCCATGGGTCGCTGTTCTTCACGCCCACCAGCCGTAGCCGCAGGGCGCCCGCATCGGGCCGCCCGAGGTCGATCCGCTCCAGGACATCCGTCCACGCGAACAGGGTGTCGCCCGCGAAGGTGGGATTGCTGTGCGTGCCCGCGTTGAACGCCAGCACCCGCACCACGTTCTCCAGCCCGTTGAACGCGAGAGCATGCGCCACTGAGATGACGTGCCCGCCGTAGATCACCCGCTTGCCAAAGCGAGAATCCCGCAGTGCGTGGGCGTTGAAGTGGGCTCTCGCAATGTTCTGGTAGAGGCGGGCCGCCATCTGGTGCTCTGCCTCCTCGATCGCGACACCTTCAATGTGATGGATGCGCTCACCCTCCGCGTAGTCCTCCCAGAACCAGCGCCCCGCGGTGACGGCCGGCTCAAACGCCTCCAGGTTGAACTCCGCTGGCACGTAGAGGTCCGCCGCCGCCACTGAGGCCGGCGTCTCGGGCACCTCGTTTACACCGGTGAGCACGTCTGGTTCGCGCTTGTCCATCAGCACCCAGCGGATGAACGTGAGGACTTCCTCACCGCGCTGGTTGGTGCCGCGGGTGTGCACCCAGGTGACGCCGGTCTTGCCGTCGCTCGATTCGCGCATGCCCAGCACCCGCGTGGTCGCAGTGATGGTGTCGCCCGGGTAGACCGGCACCCCGAACCGCACATCCGCGTAGCCGAGGTTGGCGATCGCGTTCAGCGACACATCGGGCACGCTCTTGCCAAACACCGTGTGGAAGACCAGCAGGTCGTGAACCAGCTCGCGCCGAAGACCGAGGGAGCGCGCGAACTCGGCATCGCAGAACAGCGGGTAGCGGCTCGCGGTGAGCGCCAGGTACATCGCCTGGTCGCCCTCGGTGATCGTGCGCGGCGTGCCGTGGACGATCTCGCGACCGGTCGTGAGGTCCTCGAAGTAGTTGCCAATCGACGCCTTGTTGGTCGCCGTATCACGTGCTGTCACTCGAATTGCTCTCCGCTCTGCTGCCGCGCACCCCGCAGATCGCGGGTGGGGCACCTCGATTGTAGGTGCGGACCTTCGTGCGGGCAGCATCTCGATGCGGCGCGGTGGGCAGGCGTTGCTATGCTGGCGAAACAACACGACCGGGACCGCATGTGGGAATCGAGGCACCCGTGGGCTTGAAGGATCTCGAAGCATTGGTGGCCGTGCTCCAGGCTGAGCTGGCCAAGGAGCGCGGCGACAACATGGTGCTGGGCACCTGGCACATTCACTACGAGCAGCATGATGGCCGCCCCGCCTTCTCCTTCAATAAGTGCGAATCCGAGGTCTACTGCGAGGAACGCCCCACGGTCATCGCCGCCGACGGCGAAGTGCTCGACGCTGGCGGACCCCTGTTCCCGGCTTGATCCCCGCTCGTGACGCCTCCGGGTGATAGGCTCCCCGCGGACCATCGGATCACGCGGAGGAGCACACCTTGTTGACGTTCAAGCACTACACCGTCGCCGTCCACGACCTGGACGAGGCGGTCGCGAACTATCAGTCCCGCTTTGGCATGCAGCCGGTCGGTGACCGCCGGGAGAATCGTATCGGCAACTTCACCGGCCAGCCGATGGGCTACGCAGACTCCCCCGTCATGCAGCTCATCCAGCCGCTGAGCGAGGAAGGCCCCATCGCCCGCCTCATGAAGGAGCGCGGCAGCGACTTCAACCCGCACGGCGAGGGGCTCTACCTCGTCGCCTACGAGTGCGATGACGTCGATGCGTTCTGCGAGCAGGTCACCGCGAACGGTGGCCGCGTCACCCGCGTCGAGGGCGCACCCAACGCCTGGGTGCATCCCACGGCCTCCAACTACGTGCTGATGGAGATCTTCCCCCGGAGCGCGTAACGTGCTTCTGCTCGGTCAGGACCGAGGACCGGTTGGCTCCTCGGGCGCTGCCTCCGATGGGGCCGGCGGGGCCGGTGGCGGCTGGTTGCGGTACTGCTCGGCCAGCTCGGTAGGCGGGCGCATCGCGAGGAAGATCGGGATCGCGAGGCCAGCGATCACCGCGCTCAGGAGCCACCCGTCGCGGTAGGCGCCCGTGACGTCCACGAGGATGCCGACCGCCAGCGGTCCAATGGCGCCGCCGGTAGTGTTCACCAGCTGGCCGATGCCGTTGATGGTGCCGAAGTATCGGGTGCCGTAGTAGTCGGCCATCAGCGCCGGCCGCACCGGGATCAGCCCGCCGAACCCCGGCGCCACGATGCAGATGCCCAGCAGCGCCATTGGATAGCTGTTCGCGAGCGCCATCACCGGCAGCCCCAGCATTACCAGCGCCGAGGAGGCCGCAAGGACTGTCGCCTTCGGCACGCGGTCCGCGAGGATGCCGAAGAAGAGCCGCCCGATGATCGATACGGTCGTGAAGAAGAAGACGCTCACCCCCGCGGCGGTCTTGGACACACCGATCTCGTTCTCCAGGTAGGGGATCTGCAGGATCACTACAGCGGTGACGGAGAAGTTGAGGCAGATCAGGCCGGCGGTCAGCAGTAGGAACGACCGCGAACGAATCGCCGGCCGCCACGGGATCCCCCACGCAACCCTTCGAGGGGCCGGCGTGCCATCGGGCTCCCAGTACTCTTTGCCGTCCATCGGCTGCGGGTGATCGTCCGGCCTGGACCGGACGTTCATCGCCACCAGCATGCCTACGGTGAGCATGAACAGCGCCAGAATGCGCAGAGCGCCGCGCCAGCCGAACTCCTCCACGATGTACGCGACCGCGATCACCAGCAGGCCACCGAGCCCGCCACCCACCGTCATCAGCGCCATCGCGCTCGACCGGCGCCGGTCGAACCACGTCGCGATCGCCGCGAGCCCCACCGGCCCGCCGGCCGCGGATGCGCCGATCGCGATCACCAGGATGGCGAGGTAGAACTGCCAGAGTGACTGGATCGCGGAGAGCGCGAAGATGCCCGAGGAGGACACCACGATCCCTGCGGCCATCACCCGTCGCGCGCCGAGCCGATCAATGGCCGCGCCCACGAACGGTGCAGCAATGCCGCCGACCTCCGAGCGCAGCGAGAACCCCAGCGCCGTGACGCCGTGGGACCAGTGAAATTCATCGATGATCTCGTTGAAGATCGTGCCGAAGCCGTAGAAGAAGATCGACCCCATGATGAGCACGAGGAGGGCTGCCGAGATGACGACGAGCCATCCCTCGTACACATTCGGGAACAGGCGGCGCAGCATGGGAGCATGCTACGCGCACGCTCCGTAGGCGCATCTTTGGAGCTGCGGGGGGAGGCTTACCGTCGCCCCGGCACCGGTTCAGCGGCCACGGGGTCCGGAACGGGAGGCGTGTCGCGGTACTCCTCGATGAGCGCGCGCGGCGGCTTGAGAAGGAGGAAGCACGGCACCGCGACCGCGGTGACGAACGTCGCGATGATCCAGCCCGTCTCGTAGGAGCCGGTGCGGTCCACCGT
>JBJHDC010000181.1:0-5199 GCA_050486345.1 Dehalococcoidia bacterium
GGCCAGCTGCACCTCGGCGCGCTCGGCAAGCTCGGCGGCGACGATGTTCTTGGCGACCCAGCGCGCGGCGTAGGCGGCGGAGCGGTCCACCTTGGACGGGTCCTTGCCGGAGAACGCGCCGCCGCCGTGGCGGGCGTAACCACCGTAGGTGTCGACGATGATCTTGCGGCCGGTCAGGCCGGCGTCCGCCACCGGGCCGCCCACCTCGAAGTGGCCGGACGGGTTGACGTAGACCTTCATGTTGCTGGTGTCCAGGTTGTCCGGAAGGATCGGCTTGATGACCAGCTCTTCGATGTCCGGGCGGATCTTGGTCGCGAGGTCGGCCTCCGGACCGTGGTGGGAGGAGACCACCACGCTGGTGATCGCCACCGGCGTCTGGCCGTCGTACTCCACGGTGACCTGGGTCTTGCCGTCCGGGCGCAGGTAGGGCAGCGTGCCGTCCGCGCGCACCTGGTGCAGGCGCTCTGCCATGCGGTGGGCGAGGTGGATCGGGAGCGGCATGAGGACGTCGGTCTCGCGGCAGGCGAAGCCGAACATCATGCCCTGGTCGCCGGCACCCTGCAGGGAGTACGGGTCCTCCGAAGAGCCTTCGCGGGCCTCGAGTGCCGTGGTCACACCGGCGGAGATGTCCGGGGACTGCTCGTCCAGGGCGATGAGCACACCAATGGTCTCAGCGTCGTAACCGGTGTGCACGTCGTAGCCGATGTCAGCGATCGTGTCGCGGATGATGCGGCGGATGTCCGGCTGGGAGCTTGACGTGATCTCACCAGCGACGACGACGAATCCGGTCTTCACCAGCGTCTCACACGCCACGCGGGACATCGGGTCGCCCTCGAGCATCGCGTCAAGGATCGCGTCTGATACGTTGTCACAGACCTTGTCCGGGTGTCCGGCCGTTACCGACTCAGACGTGAACAAGCTTCGAGTTGCCATAGTTTCCCCATTCTTCGTGAAGTAGTGTTCCCGCATCCGCCGCTGACGAGGCCGGGCCCGCCGTGCCCTGGAGTGCAGTCCCCACGCTGCTAGTCGTTCGCGGCGAACAGTATCACGTAGATCGCTTGTGTTCGATGGGTTCTGTATCACTCTCATCGATACCTCCGGGGTGTGGAGGGGTTGTGTCTGGGTGTATCATTCAATAAACCGCTGACAACGAAGAAGCGATGAGACGCTCGGCGTAGTGCGCCAACGTCTGGCGGTTGACGGTCTCATCTGGCTTGCCTGGAGCGGCGAGCGGAGCCAGCCGAAGTGCCCACCCGGCGCGGCCCGCGGACCCTGCCTGTCGCTCCCCTCGCGCTGCGCACCGCGGCGCGCTGAATGATGCGTACGTCTGGAACGTCTTGCCACCGCCTATCTCCCCAGGGCCAATGTTGGTCCGCCGGCGAGGGCGAAGCGGAATCAGACTGCGCAGAGGGTGGCCTGCACAGAACAGGAGTGACCTATGGTTGACCAGCAGACGATTACGTCCGACCAATATCAAGAGGAGTACCACGAGTCGTTCGTCGACAAGTGGGATGAACTCATCAACTGGGAGGCTCGCGCCGAGGGCGAAGATGGCTTCTTTGCCACCATCCTCCGCGAGCACGGCTGCCAGCGCGTCCTGGATGCCGCTACCGGCACTGGCTACCACGCGGTCATCCTCCGCGAAGAGGGCTTCGACGTCACCGCGGTGGACGGCGCCGAGGAGATGATTCGCAAGACGAATGAGAACGCCCGCAGGCGCGGCGTGGACTTGCCGGCGATCGTATCCGACTGGCGTGAGCTCTCCGACAACGTGGAGGGTGGCTTCGACGCCATCGTCTGCCTCGGGAACTCCTTCACCCACCTCTTCGACATGGATGACCGCGTCACGACGATGGCGGAGTTCCGCAAGGTCCTGAAGCCCGGCGGGCTGCTGATCATCGACCAGCGCAACTACGACCGCATCCTGGACGAGGGCTTCAGCACGAAGCACCAGTACTACTACGTGGGCACCGGCGTCACCGCTGCGCCGATCGAGATCGATGCCGAGGCCGTGAAGTTCGAGTACAGCTTCCCGGATGGTGCGAAGCACCACCTGACCATGTACCCGATCCGGCAGAAGATGCTCACTGACCTCATCACCGGCGCGGGCTTCGAGATTCTCGAGACCTTCGGCGACTTCAAGCGCGACTGGCAGCCCAGTGAGACGGACTTCCTGGTCCACGTCGCGCGGGCGAAATAAGCGGCGTCGAGGACAGCGGAAGGTAGGTCACGATGAGTGACACGGTCCGCAGCGTCGTCGAAGAGACGCAGCGTTACTACGATGGTCCCGCCGATGAGATTTATCGTCGGCTCTGGCAGGACAACGTCCACATGGGGACGTGGGAGGATGGCGACAACCTCCAGACTGCCATGGACCGCACCAACCACATCATGGCTCAAAAGGCCGGCATCCAGCGCAACTCGGAGGTGCTGGACGTCGGCTGTGGCTACGGCGCATCCGCCATCTTCCTCGCGAAGGAGTACGGCTGCACCGTGGTGGGTCAGAACATCAGCGAACGAGAGCTGGAGCTTGCGGCGGAACGTGCCGTGGAGGCCGGGCTCACCGACAAGGTGCGGTTCGAGTACGGGGATTTCCACGAGATTCCCTCGCCGGACAACTCGTTCGATGTGATCTGGAGCCAGGAGGCCTTCTTGCACGGCGCCGACAAGGTGCAGGTGCTGCGGGAGTGCCACCGGGTGCTACGCCCGGGCGGTCGCCTGGTCATCTCGGACCTCCTCGTGAGTCGCGATGTCTCCGGTGCAGACCGCGAGGCGATCTACGCTCGTGTGCGCAGCCCGCAGATGTGGGATTTCCCGGACTACCGGGAGGGCCTGGCAGAGGCGAAGTTCCGCATCGAGGTGGAGGAGGATTGGTCCGCCAACGTCGCCCCCACTTACGGAGCGGTGCGTGCCGCGCTCGTGGAGCAGCAGGAGGCCCTGGCCGATCGCGTGCCGCGCGAGCAGATCGAGAGCACGATCAACGCGCTCCAACTGTGGGTCGATTCCGCGAATGCGGGCAAGATTCACCAGGGCCTGTTCGTGGCCGTGCCGGAGTAAATCTCCGAGATTCGCAGAGGATGCGCGGAAAATCCGCTCCTCTGCTGTCAATCGCAGTGATCGAAACGAAGACGTTCGGTATACTGTGAGTTGCTGAGGAGCGTTGCGTCCGGGAGAGCCCGGTCAGGCTCAGCCAGAAGTAAACGGCGCTCGCATCGTAATGGTGCGGGCGCCGCTTTTTGTTTGGCGTCCGGCAATGTGGGAAAGGGACAACCTAGATATGACGACAGTCGCGCAAGACTATCACGTCGCCGACATCACCCAGGCGGAGTTCGGTCGCAAGGAGATTGCGATCGCCGAGTCTGAGATGCCGGCGCTGATGGCGATCCGTGAGGAGTACGCCGCGAGCCAGCCGCTGAAGGGCGCTCGCATCACGGGCTCGCTGCACATGACCATCCAGACCGCTGTGCTCATCGAGACCCTGAACGCGCTGGGCGCGCAGGTCCGCTGGGCGTCCTGCAACGTGTTCTCCACGCAGGACCACGCCGCGGCGGCCATCGCTGACGGTGGTACTCCCGTGTTCGCCTACAAGGGCGAGACCATGGAGGAGTACTGGGACTTCATGCACCGCATCTTCGAGTTCGAGGGTGGCCAGGGTCCGAACATGATCCTGGACGACGGTGGTGACGCCACGCTGCTGGTCCACCTGGGCCGCCGCGCGGAGGCTGACCCGTCCGTGCTGGACAACCCGAAGAGCGCGGAGGAGCGCTCGCTCTTCGCCTCCATCCAGGCTCGCCTCGCGGCGCAGCCCGGCTGGTACACCGAGATCTCCAAGGAGATCAAGGGTGTGACGGAGGAGACCACCACCGGTGTCCACCGCCTCTACCAGATGGAGAAGGAAGGCCGCCTGCTCTTCCCGGCCATCAACGTCAACGACTCCGTGACGAAGTCGAAGTTCGACAACATCTACGGCTGCCGTGAGTCGCTGGTGGACGGCATCAAGCGCGCCACGGACATCATGGTGGCCGGCAAGGTCGCCGTTGTCGCCGGATTCGGCGAGGTCGGCAAGGGCTCGGCGCAGGCGCTCCGCGGACTGCTCGCCCAGGTCTGGGTCACCGAGATTGACCCGATCTGTGCACTGCAGGCCGCCATGGAGGGCTTCCGCGTGGTTACCATGGACTACGCCGCCGACAAGGCTGACATCTTCGTCACCGCGACCGGCAACTACAACGTGATCACTCACGACCACATGGCCGCGATGAAGCACAACGCCATCGTCTGCAACATCGGTCACTTCGACAACGAGATCGACGTGGCTGGCCTGGAGCAGTACGAGTGGGAGAACATCAAGCCGCAGGTGGACCACATCATCTTCCCGGACGGGAAGCGGATCATCCTGCTGGCTGAGGGTCGCCTGGTGAACCTCGGCTGTGGCACGGGCCACCCGTCGTACGTCATGAGCTCCTCCTTCGCCAACCAGACGCTGGCGCAGATCGAGCTCTTCACCAAGCTCGAGCAGTACCCGATCGGCGTGTACATCCTGCCGAAGGCGCTGGACGAGAAGGTTGCCCGCCTGCAGCTCACCACGCTGAACGCGGAGCTGACGGAGCTCACCCCGGAGCAGGCCGACTACATCGGCGTGCCGATGGAGGGCCCGTACAAGTCGGACCACTACCGCTACTAGGCCGGCGAGGCCGCATCGCGGCCCCGTCCGTGTAGGTACGGACACAGGAAGGCCCCGCCAATCGGCGGGGCCTTCTGCGTGGTCCGGCCCCAGAGCGTCCTCAGCGACCTCGCGGCGCGAGTAGCATCTCCCCATATTTGATATTGACATCTGATATTGAATCACATAGTCTGAGCGCATGCCGAGGCAGTATGACGCATCGCGCCGCAGGCAGGCGGCTCAACGGACCCGCGAGGAGATCCTCGACGCGGCATTCCGGCTGCACGGACTGGGAATTACCGACTACGAATCGCTCGCCTGTGAAGCCAACGTTTCCGTTGCCACGGTGCGGAAGCACTTCCCGACTCGCGAAGTCCTGTACGAGCACTGCACCGCATGGGGCTGGCACTACGCTGCGGTCCCTGACCTCGATGAACTCGCATCGACCGCTGACCCCTCCGCGCGGGTCGCGCTGGCAGTGCGTCAATTGTTCAGCCTGTACGAGTCGCTTTTCGGACAGCTCTGGCTGGGGTATCGAC
>JBJHDC010000182.1:0-5157 GCA_050486345.1 Dehalococcoidia bacterium
CAGCAGGAGCAGCAGCGCCGCGACTGTGAGCACCAGCGTGATCGAGGTGTTCATAGAGCGTGAGAGTGTCTGCAAGAGCGCCGCATTCACGTTCTCCGCGAACGGCGAGTTCGGACTGTAGCGCACGTTCTCTCGGATACGGTCGAAGGTCACGATGGTGTCATGGACGCTGAAGCCGATCACGGTCAGCAGCGCGGTGACGAACATCAGGTTCACCTCGGTACCGAAGACCTTGCCGAAGAGCGAGAACGCGCCCAGCACGATGATCACATCGTGCAGCATGGCAATGATCGTCGCCGCGCCGTAGCGGAACGGGCGAGGCATCCCAGAGAAGGCGTAGATGATGTAGGCGGTGATGAACACAGAGGCGACCGCCACCGCGACCACGGCGTTGCGCACCGCCACGCGTGAGACGACCGCGGAGACAGACGAGAACTCGAGGACTTCGAACTCCCCGAACTGCTCCAGCAGGTACAGCTCAATCACGCCGCGTTCGCCCAACTCTTCCGGATCGGGCGGGGGCACTTCCTCGGCAGGTGGCTCTTCGAAGGCGTGGGTATCGTCCTCGTGGATGAAGCCGATGACTTCATCGTTGACGAGCACCTGGAACACGAAGCCCTGCTCGCAGAACTCAGCGTCCAGGACCGTCGCCTCGGTCCCGGCATCGAACACGCCGGCGACCGCGCCGAAGGTGCAGGGATCGCCCTGGAACGGGCGGCGCACCTGCACGTCACCCTCGGCATCCTCGGCGCCCAGCAGCAGCGTGCCCATCGGCTCTACGGGGGCGGGCCCCACGCCGGGCTGATCCGGCTCTACCGGTTCCGGCTGCATGAAGGCGCCCTCGGGCACCTCCAGCTCACGGGTGCGGATCAGGAACTCGTTCTGGCCCGTGGACTGAATGCGCGCCTCCGCGTAGCCCAGCGAGACGTACGCATCGCGCAGTTCAGTTTGCTGGACGGGGCTCGCGAAGCGCAGGTGCGTGCTGGTGCCGGCGGTGAACTCGATGCCCGGCCGGAAGGCCGGCGGGATGATCAGGATGATGAGCGACAGCAGCACCAGCGAGCCGCTGGCGATGAAGAACCACTTGCGGGGTCCAACCAGGTCCACGCCACCACTGGGAATTCGGCTGGGGATTCGGCTCATGCTTCAGCCCCTTCGCGTGGCATCCCCGGACCACCGGGCGGCGGCCCGGCCGGTGCATCCGCGATCCACCAGTCGATGCGGCGCGCCAGCGGCGTCCCGATGAACACGCGCATGAAGGCGCGGGAGACGACCACCGCGGAGAACATGGAGACCAGCACACCCACGGCCAGCGTGACCGCGAAGCCCTGCACCAGCGGTGCATCGAACGTGCCAAAACCGGGTACCTGCACGCCGCCGCCCATGATGAACAGAATCAAACAGGTGATCAGCGTGGCGATGTTGGAATCACGGATAGACACCCACGCACGCGAGAAGCCCGCGTCCACCGAGGCTGCGTAGGAGCGCCCGGCGCGTAACTCTTCCTTCATGCGCTCGAAGATCAGGATGTTCGCGTCAACGGCCATACCAATGGACAGCACGAACGCACCGATACCGGCCAGCGTCAGCGTGACCGGGATGAGCTTGAACACCGCGAGCGTCAGCGACGCATAGACGATCAGCGCCGCGACCGAAATCACACCCGGCAGGCGGTAGTAGAGCACCATGAAGAGCGCGACCAGCAGCAGGCCGATCTGGCCGGCCAGCACGGAGCGATCGACCGAGTCCTGTCCCAGCGTGGCGTCCACGGTCTGCTCGGCCAGCACCGTGAGCTCCAGCGGCAGCGCGCCGGCGTTCAGCTGCACCACCAGCTCCCGCGCGCGTTGCAGCGAGAGGCCCGTAATCTGGCCCACGTCCGTGATCACGCCCTGCACGGTGGGGGCGGAGAGCAACTCATCATCCAGGTAGATCGCGATCTGACTGCCAATGTTGCGCTGGGTGATCTGACCGAAGAGCGTGCCGCCCTCGTTGACGAACTCGAATCCCACGAATGGTTGGCTCACCTGGTCGAACCCGACATAAGCGTTGGAGCGCAGGTGCCGGCCCGTCAGCGCGATCCGCTGTCCGTCGATTACACCGGTCGCGCGTTGCCACTGGCCTTGCTCGTCGCAGGCGCCGACCTCGGCGATACGTTGATCGGCGGGCTCACAGAATCCGAGGAGCGCAGTGCGGCCGAGGAGTGAGCGCGCCTCGTCAATCGTGAGGCCGGGGAGCTGCACGGAGATATTCTGCTCGCCCTGGCGGGTGATTTCCGCTTCCGCCAGACCGGTGGCGTCCACGCGGCGGCGGAGGACGCTCATCGTCCCCTCGATCGCGTCGTCCAGCGCGTCATCGTCAAACTCGCCGGCGTCCTCGGGTGCGGTGGCGCGCAGCAGCAGGCGTGTGCCGCCCTGCAGGTCGAGACCCAGGCGCATCTCGCGGCGCTCAAAGTCGCCAATCGCCAGCCCGCGGCCCTCCGGCCACGGCACGCCCGCGGGGAGGTACCGGTCTGGCTCAGATGGCCACACCACCACCACCGCGGCTGCGGTGAGGAGCAAGACGCCCAGGACGGGGAGGAGATATCGTCGAGCTGGCACCAGGTACTACGAGGACCGACGCTGCGTCAGGTGGAGACGCGGTTCATCGATGTCGTCCTCGTCGTCCTCCTCCCACTCGTCGTCGTCTTCGTCGTCCCAATCATCATCGTCGTCGTCGAGGTCCTCGTCGAAGTCCTCATCATCGAGGTCCTCGTCATCAAGGTCTTCGTCTTCGTCGTCCCACTCGTCCTCGTCGTCGTCCCAATCGTCGTCGTCAACCTCGTCCGGGTCCGGCTCCTCATCCGCGAGGCGGTGCCGCGCGACGGACTGGATGGCCTGGGTCGTGCCGCGGAGCACCACCCCGGGGCCAGCTTCGAGCATGATTTCCATAGGACGGTCCTCGAACGTATTGATCTCTTTCACTGTCGCGTAAAAGCCACCTGTGGTCAGCACCTCATCCCCAATCTCCAGGTTGGAAATGTCACGCCGATGTTGCCGCTGCTGAGTCATCACCGGTCGCAGCAGGATGAAGTAGAAGGCTGCCATGACGGCGATCAGGACCAGGAGAAATTCCACTACGCCTCCTCCGCCACATCGTCCTGCTCACTCTGCTCACGTGGCCCGCTACTCGCCGGTTCTAGTTTGACAAGATCGTCCCTTGAGTCCAGACGGTCAACGTACAGGACCCCGTTCACGTGATCCGTCTCATGCTCCAGCGCCTGCGCGAGCAGATTCTGCTCGGCCTTGATGCGCACCTCGCGGCCGCGCTCGTTCAATGCGCGCACGGTCACCTGCTCGGAGCGCGTCAGCTGTCCCCGGTAACCGGGGACGGAGAGACAGCCCTCATCCACGCGGCGCTCGCCCTCGCGGCGGATGACCTCCGGGTTCACGAGGGCAAACGGCTCCTCGTCCGGGATCCCGATCACCACCACCCGCAACCCGACGCCAATCTGCGGCGCAGCCAGTCCCACCCCGTGCGCCGCGTACATCGATTCGATCATGTCCTCGATCAAGCGCCGGATGGAATCATCGACGCGCGACACCTTCTTGGCGGGACGGCGCAGGACGGGATCGCCCAGGTACCGGATCGGCCGAATGGTCATCGCACCCTGCTCCCGGTCCCGTCGAGGTCGTCCTCCCCGTGCGCCGCTCGAACCCGCCGAGCCGCGCGCGCCCGGAGGATTGTACCGTCCGCCACCTCCTGCGTCTCGGAGGGCAGCGGCTTGTCTCTGCACGACGCTCGGTTCAACGCACCGACATCGCCCCCACCGAATCCCTGCGGAGGAGTGCCCGGTTGACCCAGCGCAGCTCACGGAGTATCGATACGCAATCTCATTGAGATTTAGTATCGATATCACATCGAGCACGCATGGAGGATTCTCGTGACACATCTGAAGAAACATTTGAGGCCCCTGCGAGGGTTCGCACTGGTGGCGGTCCTGATGGCGTCCGTCGCGGCGGCATGTTCGGACGGTGACTCGGAGGGGGCAGACCTCACACCCACGAACACCGCCGTGGCCACCGGGACCGCCACCGAATCCGCGCCACCCACCAGCACGGCGACGGTGCCCGCGCCGGAACCTGACTTTCTCCCGCTCGCAGGCTTCGTCGGGGAAGCGGATCTCCCGTCGGAGGGCTCGGCTGGCTTCGTGCTGATGGATGGCGCCTACCACTTCATCCAGGCGCCCGGCGCACAGGACACCACCATCTCGTTCATCAACGAAGCGGCAGGCCTGGCGTACGGCTGGTCCCGTGATCTACCCGTAGACGATCCGGACGCCACCATGTGGTCGTGGATCCTCGATCTGGAGACCGGCGAGTTCACCACCATCGAGATCGAGGACACGAGCTGGTCGGCCGCTCGGAACGCCAACGCCAGCGGACTGATGGTCGGCAAGCTCTCAGACGATGCCGGCACGCCCGATGACGACAGCGATGACTCCAGCCGCGGGTTCATTTACGACGCAACCACCGGCACCACCACCAAGGTGGCGCGCGATGGCTTCGGCGACATCGGCTTCACCGCCATCAACGAGGCCGGTGTGGTCACCGGGTTCAACGACTTTGGCACGCTCGGCTACATCTACGTGGACGGCGAGTTCGTGGACCTGGTCGACCCGGACGTGTATCGCCTCTTCCCCTTCCAGATCAACGACTCAGGGACCATCGTCGGGTTCATGGGGGTGGATGAGGACACGTGGTACCTCAACGCCGTCAGCCCCTCCTTCATCGCGCAGTGGGACGGTAGCTCCTACACCGTCGATCGGTACGAGGTGCCCGGCTTCACCGGCACCGGGCTGACCGCCCTCAACAACCACGGCGCGATCGGCGGCATGCTCTACGCGAATGAAGAGGCGACCCCGGTGGTCTTCGTGGCGGAGGACCCGACGCGCCTCCCCGACCTCTACCCGCTACCGTCGCACATGTCACCCTTCCTCAGCGGCCTCACGGACAGCGGTATCGGCTACGGGCAGGTGGGCCTCTCCGAACCGGAAGAGCTCGCCGTCTCTGCCGACGCCGATCCAGAGCTGGTCGCCGCGGCGGTCGCGCTGGTGGAGGCAGCCCGCGAGATGAGCGGTCCGGCGCACTCGGGACCGTTCTCCCGCGCGATCCACGGTCC
>JBJHDC010000183.1:0-5150 GCA_050486345.1 Dehalococcoidia bacterium
CGAGCAGGGCCACCCGGTCGCGCCAATCATCTCCCGGTACTGGGAGGCAGGCAGCGATCGCCTGCGCAACGCCAGCCCCAACGGCAGCGAGATGCTCATCTATGGCATCGCTCCCCACGCCGGACAGGCGTGGCGCAACCCGCGCCTCGGTCGCGTCCTTCGCGAGCTCGCCGAGGGCGGCCCGGAGGCTTTCTACCGCGGCCGCGCCGGTGCGGCGATCGTTGAGGTCGTGCAGCAACTCGGCGGCTGGCTCACCCTCGATGACCTTGTCGCGCACGAATCAACGTTCGAGGCGCCGATCTCAACGACCTACCACGGCCACACGGTCTACCAGTGCCCGCCCAGCGGGCAGGGTCTCGTCGGCCTCATCGCCCTCAACATCCTCGAGGAGTGCGACCTCGGCGGCATCGGACGTGGCGATCCCGCGCGGTACGCGGAGTACCTGCACACGCAGATTGAGGCGATCCGCCTGGGTTTCGAGGACGGCCGCAACCACATCGCCGACCCGGCGATGGCAGAGGTGCCGGTGGAGCGTCTGCTCTCGAAGGAGTACGCCGCCGAACGTCGTACGCTCATCGACCCCGAGCGTGCGATTCCCCGCGAGGCAGCGGTCGGCGCCTCGGACACCGTCTACGCCGCCATCGTGGACGGGGAGGGTAACGCCTGCTCGTTCATCAACAGCAACTACAACGGCTTCGGTACCGCCATCGTCCCGCGCGACTGTGGGTTCACGCTACACAACCGCGGCTCCGGCTTCGTCTACGAGCCTGATCACCCGAACAGCCTCGAGCCCGGCAAGCGCCCCTACCACACGATCATTCCGGCGCTGAGCACGGACACGAACGGCAACTTCCATGCCTGCTTCGGCGTCATGGGTGCGTGGCACCAGCCGCAGGGTCACGTGCAGGTCTTCATGAACCTGATCGACCGCCATATGGATCCGCAAGCCGCGCTGGACGAACCGCGCTTCTCGATCTACGACGACCCGCCCAACAGCACCGTCTTCCTCGAGGACAGCATGCCCGCGGAGACCCGCGAGATCCTCGTGCGTAGGGGGCATCCGGTCGCTACGAACAGCGGCTTCGATCGCACGGCCACCTTCGGTCGCGGGCAAGTGATCACGCGCGATCCCTCGAGCGGCGCCCTACAGGGCGGCAGCGATCCACGCGCCGACGGGGCGGCGGTGGCGTACTAGTGGGGTTTGGAGGTGGAATGGCCGCCAGCTGTCAGGCGGGCTGCTCGAGCCGAGCCCGCGCCTCCTGCAACTGGCCGATGTGGTCCGAGGTGTGCACGTGATGCGAATACACAGCCCACTCCAACCAGTCGAACTCCCCGAACAGCGCATGATCGGCGGTCAACTCGCGGCCTCGGGCCTCATCCGCCTCCTCCAGCACCGCAAACAGCGCCTGCATGCCGTCGAGGTACTGCTGGCGCAGGCCTTCGAAGGATGTAGGGGAGGGGCTGGCCTGACCGGCGACGACCGGCGGGTTGGTCCACTCTTCGCCATGCGCCATCGTGCGGATGCGGAGAACGCTCCGGTCGAGGCTGCTGTTCAGGTGGTCCATGACCTGGGCGACCGTCCACTCACCCTCCAGCGTGACGCGGTTGCCCTGCTCCTCACTCAGGCCATCGAGGGCGGCAACAACCGAATCGTGGTC
Source organism: Dehalococcoidia bacterium (assembly GCA_050486345.1). Classification (GTDB taxonomy): domain Bacteria; phylum Chloroflexota; class Dehalococcoidia; order UBA2979; family UBA2979; genus JBJHDC01. The sequence continues at coordinate 1,659 of JBJHDC010000183.1, forward strand.
AGCTCGGACGACGGTGATCACGTGAGCAAGACCCTGCCTCGCCTGCTCCGAGACATACGCGCGCACTGCGTCTCTCCCGGCGTCGACACGAACGACTGGCATGGCAGACTCCTTCGAGGGTCGGAGGATCGTATCTGGCGACGCCGCTGCCAGGTCGATGTACATTCGGGAAGCGGCAGGGCACGCTATTCAGGCGTGCTCGCCGTTCGAACGGTGATGCATCGGCGCTCTGAGAGCGTAGCAACAGGAAAGGGATAGCGTGGAATATCGCAGTCTCGGTCGCTCCGGGCTCCAGGTGTCAGTCGTGGGGCTGGGCACCAACAACTTCGGCCGTCGCCTCGACGCAGGCCTCGACGCACAGGCGGCCGAGGCGGTCGTGCTCGAATGCCTGGAGCAGGGCATCAACTTCTTCGACACGGCCGATGTCTACGGAGGTGGCGGTCCGTCCGAGGAGTACCTGGGGCGCGTGCTGCAGGGCAGCCGGCGCCATGACGCCATCATCACCACCAAGTTCGCGATCCCGCTGAGTGAAGGCCCCATGAACCGCGGCGCCTCGCGCCGCTACATCATGCAGGCCGTAGAGGCGTCGCTGCGCCGGCTTGGCACTGACTACATCGACCTCTACCAGGTGCACCGCCCCGACTCGCTCACGCCGGACGAGGAGACGATGCGGGCGCTGGATGACCTCGTGCGCGACGGCAAAGTGCGCTACGTGGGGGTCTCCAACTACCCGGGCTGGCGCATCGCGAACATCGCGTGGGTGGCGCGCACGGAGCACCTGACCCCCGCAATCTCCGTTCAGAACGAGTACAACTTGCTGAACCGCGAGCTGGAGCATGACGTCATCCCGGCGGCGCGCCAGTTCGGGCTCGGCCTGCTGCCGTACTACCCGTTGGCCAGCGGCTTGCTCACCGGCAAGTACCGTCGAGGCCAGGAGCCGCCGCCGGGCCGCCTTGCCGGGGGCATCGACCAGACGAGCGGGTATACGCTGACGGACGACTACTTCGATCAGGTCGAACGGCTGGAGGCCTTCGCACAGGAGCGAGGCCACACAATCCTTGAGCTGGCGTTCTCCTGGCTCGCATCGCTCGACTATGTCGGCTCGATCATCGCCGGTGCGACCCGACCGGAGCAGGTGAAGGCCAACGCCGCAGCAGCCTCGTGGCGGCTCACCGCGGAAGAACTCGCCGAGATCGATTCGCTGACAGAGCACCCGTAAGCGCCTGTACCAGCGAGCATTGGAAGGAATACCACCATGACCACACCAGCCGACGCCGTTGGCCTCTTGCACCCGGGACAGATGGGATCCGCGGTGGGCGCCTCCACCGTTGGGGCGGGACAGCGCGTGCTCTGGGTCTCCGAGGGCCGCAGCGACGCCTCGCGCGCCCGCGCCGAAGCCGATGGTCTGGAGGACGTGCACTGGCTCAACGCGCTGGTGAACCAGTCCGACATCATCCTCTCCATCTGCCCGCCCGGGAACGCCGAGGAGGTCGCGGAAGATGTCACCACGCTCGGCTTCAATCGCATCTTCGTGGACGCCAACGCTATCTCGCCGGCGACCACCCGCCGCATCGGCGCGCGTATCGAGGAGACCGGCGCGCACTTCGTGGATGGCGGCATCATCGGAGGTCCGCCTCGCGCACCCGGGATCGCGCGGCTCTACCTCTCCGGCGAGCTCGCCCCCCGTGTCGCGGAGCGCCTGAGCGGCGGCCCCCTCGAAGTGATCGCGCTCGATGCCCCCATCGGCGCGGCCTCCGCGCTGAAGATGGCCTACGCCGCCTGGACGAAGGGCACCACGGCAATGCTGGCCGCGGTGGAGGCGCTCGCGTTGCACGAGGGCGTGCATGATGCGCTCTACGCGGAGTGGGAGCATTCCCAGCCCGGGGTTACCAAGCGTTCTGCGGGTACTGGCAGCGCAGCCGCGAAGGCCTGGCGCTGGGTTGCGGAGATGGAGGAGATCGCCGCCACCTTCGAGGACGCCGGCCTCCCCGACGGATTCCACCTCGCCGCCGCCGAGGTCTATCGCCGCCTCGATCACTTCAAGGACGACCCCACCGCTCCCGGCGGCCCGGAACTCGCGGAGCATCTGCTCCGAGAGCAGGTCGGCAGCGAGCGCGGATAGGCGGTGGAACCGGCAGGGGCGCAAGGCCTTGCGCCCGTGCGATCTCCATGGGGGAGCGGCATCCGCACCACCTCATAGTCGCTCCCGGGCGTATTCTGGTAGGCGGACGCAGGTCATCGCGCAACGCGCGATGACCGGGCGGGAGCCGCAAATGGCACTCCCCCACGCCACCCCTCAAACCCAGCGCCCGCACATCGAGCGCCGGGCACTCTTGCTCCTCGCGACACTCGTGGTTGGTCTGCTCGTCCTCGCTGCCATGACGGCGGTGTTCCTCTGGCCCGCAGGCGAGAATCGCCGGGTTGACGTCGGCCGCGCGGATTCGTTCGTACCAGGTACGGTGACTTCCTTCCGGCTCGTGGATGGCCACCCGTACCTGGTCAACGACCTCACACACCTGCCCAGGACCCGGGATCCCGGATTCCACGTCGTGCGCCTCGACGACGGCAGCCTCATCGCGCTGGACTGGCGCAGCCCCCACCTCGGCTGGACGGCACGATGGGTGCCCGAGCTTGAGGTAGGTTGGTTGCCCGGGATCGAGGGTCAGACCGGGGCCTACGACGACGGTTTCAGCTACTGGCTCGTAGACGGTACGCGCGTTCATGGCCCTGCCCCACGCGGCCTCGATCGATACGCCGTTGAGGTGACGGAGGGTGGACGCGTCATCATCGACCTCGCGCTGCGTACCGAGGGTGAGCGCATTCCCAGTGTTCGCCGAGGCGGTCCCATCCCCACCGCGACCCCTGCAAGCATCCCCGTGGGCTTACCGGGAGGCTGACGATGGCGATCACTGACGCCACCTCGCGCGCGGAACGCCGGCACATCGATCGTCGCGCGCTCGTGCTCCTCGCCACGCTGGTTGGAGGCGCAATCGGGCTGACTGTGATGTCGCTGGCCTTTCTCTGGCCCACCGCCAGCCTGCGCAGCGTGGACCTCGGGCACATCGACCACTTCCCGCCGGGGACGGTCACCACGTTCCGGATCACCGAGGATGGAGCAGTGGCGGTTACCTCAACTGGATGGCCGTCGACGGCGGTGACCGGCTTTCACGTGGTGCGCCTTGAGAACGGCGAGATCCGGGCGTTCTCGTCGGACAGCCCGCGATCGGGGCGAACGATTATCTGGGACACCGAACGTATCGGTTGGCTGATTCCAATGGCTGGTGATGTCGCTGGGTTGTTCAGAGACCCGAGCAGTCCGGGGGCCTGGTACATGGATGGTGCAAGCGCCACGGGGCCAACCGTCCGCTATCTCGACTGGTACCGAATTGAGGTGACCGAGTCGGGACGTGTCCAGGTTGACCTTTCCAGTGTTCTCCCTGGGGAGCGAGCTCCGACGGTTGCGGATCCTCAGGCGACGCCAACACCAACAAC
>JBJHDC010000184.1:0-5130 GCA_050486345.1 Dehalococcoidia bacterium
GTCCTTGCCCACCGCCTCGCGCATGTACCGCGACTACCAACCCGGTACCGCTCCGGATACTGGGGCCAGCACTGAGGCCGGCACGGAGGCGGAGCGCCGGTAACTACCATGCCCGATACGCCATCCGCATTCATGCAGGCTGCGCTCAAGGAGGCCGCGGCCGCGCTCGGCTTCACATCGCCGAATCCCGCCGTCGGCGCGGTCATCGTGCGCGATGGTCGCATCATCGGGCGTGGGCGCACGCAGCCGCCCGGCGGGCCACACGCGGAGGTCATCGCGTTGCGGGAGGCGGGCGAGGCGGCTCGCGGCGCGACCCTCTACAGCACCCTGGAGCCCTGCTGCCACCACGGCCGCACACCCCCCTGCACCGACGCGATCATGGCGGCCGGCATCGCCGAGGTGCACTACGCCATCGACGATCCAGATGACCGCGTGAACGGCGGCGGCGACGCCGTGCTTCGCGAAGCAGGGCTGCAGGTGCTCTCCGGCGATGGTGCGCGGGAGGCCGCACGGCAACTCGAGGGCTACCTCACCCACCGCCGCACCGGGCGTCCGCTGGTCACCGTGAAGTTCGCTGCCAGCCTGGACGGACGCATCGCCTCCGCCTCCGGCGACTCGCGATGGGTCTCCGGACCGGAGGCGCGCGAGTGGGCCCACCGCTACCGCACGCAGATCGACGCCATCGCCGTGGGCGCGGGCACCGTGGTCATCGATGACCCCGAACTCACCGCCCGCCCCGGCGGCACCACCGAGGGTGCACACCAGCCGCTGCGTATCGTCCTCGATACGCGGGGACGAGTCTCGCCGTCCGCGCGGGTGCTCGCGGGTGCATCCGCCACACTCATCGCCACCACGGATGCCTCGCCCGAGGCGTGGCGTGAGGCGATGACGGAGGCCGGCGCCGAAGTGCTCGTGCTGCCGATAGCGACAGGACTGGTCGATCTGGGAGCCCTGCTGGATCACCTCGGTAAGCGTGACGTCCTCGAGGTGCTCATGGAAGGCGGTGGAGTACTTCATGGTTCACTTTTTGATCAACGATTAGTGAATCGGTTGTATGCTGTGATCGCCCCAATGGTGATCGGCGCGGCAAACGCCGCGACCGCTGTCAACGGTCACGGTGCACAGACGATGGCTGATGCGATTCGCCTGACTGACATGGATGTCGAGCGACTCGGTGACGATATCCTCGTCACCGGGATTCCCGTCTGGCCAGCCGACACCGGCGGCGAGCAGTAGAAGGCAGAGGTCTCACGAGTGTTCACCGGCATCGTGGAAGAAGTGGGCGCCGTGCTCGATCGTGAAGGCGGCGCGCTGACCATCACCTGCACAACGATCCTCGAGGGCACGCAGCTGGGCGATTCCATCGCCGTAAACGGCGTCGACCTGACCGTCCGCACGATGGCATCCGACTCGCTCGGATTCGACGTGATGAACGAGACGTATCACCGCTCTAACCTCGGAGACCTCGCAGCGGGAGACCGCGTGAACCTCGAGCGTTCCGTCACGCCAGAGACCCGGCTCTCCGGGCACGTGGTCCGTGGGGTGGTGGAAACTACCTGCCGCTTGCACAGCTTCACCCCGGACGACGACGCGATCATCGCGCGCTACGAGGTGGATCCCGAATACCTGAAGTACATCGTCATGAAGGGCCCCATCTGTCTGGACGGCGTCTCCCTGACAGTGATGGGGCGTGACGACGATTCGATCTCGGTCTCGCTGGTGCAGTACACACAGGAACATACCAACCTGCTAGACCGGCAACCCGGCGATCGTGTGAACCTGGAAACTGACATCGTCGCGCGTTATGTTGAGCAGCTCCTGGATCAGTTGCTTGCCGCACGCACGGCGGTGTAGCAGTACGCTAAGGGCGTGACCCCCGGTGTCACGGAGAGGATGACGGCATGCCGTCGAAGAAGGCCAGCGACGACCCACAGGCGACCCCCAGGTCACCCCGCCGATCGTCGCGCCCACCGGTACGCGCGTCCGTGGAAGAGGCGATCGAGGAGATCCGCGCTGGCCGGCCCCTGATCGTCACCGATGACGAGGACCGCGAGAACGAGGGCGACATCGTAATCGCCGCGCAGTTCTGCACAGCGGAGATGGTCAATTTCATGGCCATCCACGCGCGCGGCCTCATCTGCGTCCCGCTGACCGAGGCGCGCGCAGACCAGCTGGACCTCCCCCCGATGACGGATCAGAACAACGCGCCGCTCGGCACAGCGTTCACCATCAGCGTGGAGGCGGCCCACGGGGTCACCACCGGCATCTCTGCCGCTGACCGCGCCCTCACCATTCAGAAGCTCGCCGAGCCCACCGCCGGGCCGGAGGACTTCACACGCCCTGGTCACATCTTCCCCCTGCGCGCCAAGCCCGGCGGTGTCCTCCAGCGCGCCGGACAGACCGAGGCCTCCGTGGACCTCTGCCAGATGGCTGGCGTGGAGCCGGTGGCCGTGGTCTGCGAGATCATGAAGGACGACGGCACCATGGCCCGGATGCCGGACCTGGAGAAGTTCGCCCGCCGTCACCAGCTCAAGATCCTCACCGTCGCTGACCTCATCGCCTACCGGCTCGCCCATGAGCGGCTGGTGGAACGCGTCGAGGAAGCTGCGATGCCGACACGCTTCGGCGATTTCCGCGCCATCGGCTTCCGCACGCTGATCGACACCAAGGAACACATGGCCTTCGTCATGGGAGATGTCACCTCCGACGAGCCCGTCCTAGTCCGTGTACACGACAAGTGCGTCACTGGCGACGTCTTCGGCTCGCTCCGCTGCGACTGTGGCGAGCAACTGGAGGCAGCCATGCGCCTCGTCGCCGAAGCCGGCCGCGGCGTCATCATCTACATGGACCAGGAGGGCCGCGGCATCGGCCTGCACAACAAGCTCCGCGCCTACCGCCTCCAGGAGGGCGGCCTCGATACCGTCGAGGCGAACGAGGCGCTGGGCCTCCCGGCCGAGAGCCGCGAGTACGGCATCGGCGCGCAGATCCTCGTGGATCTCGGTGTGCGCCAGATGCGTCTCATGACCAACAACCCGGTCAAGATCCAGGAGCTCAACGCCTTCGGGCAGCTGCGCGGCGCCGGACTCGATGGCTACGGCATCCGCATTGTGGAGCGCGTCCCGCTGGAGGTCGCCGCGAACGCGCACAACATCCGCTACCTGGCCACGAAGCGCGACCGGATGGGTCACCTGCTGGAGCAGGAGATGCCCCAGTCGTCACCGTCATCCTCACAGTCATCGTCCAGGAAGGCGTAGCGCGTGACCCACGTGTTCGGTACGGAGGATGTGCAGGCATCCGGCATCCGCGTTGCCATCGCGGTAGCAATGTTCAACGACCAGATCACACGCCGCCTCTGCGACGGCGCCGTCGCAACCGCCCGCGAACATGGCGTCGAGGATGACGACATCGATATCTTCTGGGTGCCCGGCGCCTTCGAGCTCCCGCAGATTGCCCTGCGACTCTCCGAGACCGGCAGCTACGACGCGATCGCCTGCCTGGGTGCTGTCATCCGAGGCGAAACGCCACACTTCGACTACGTCGCGGGCGAGACCGCGCGCGGCCTGCTGGATGTCGCGCTGGGGGCCGGGACGCCGGTGACCTTTGGCGTGATCACCGCAGATACCCTGGCGCAGGCCGAAGCACGCGCTGGCGGAGACGTGGGCAACAAGGGCAGCGAAGCGATGTACGCCGCGCTCCATGTCGCGACGCTCTTCCGCCGTATCGTTAACCTCGAAGAGGTCGAACTGCTGGAGGAGAACCCCCTATGAGCTGGCTGCCTGACGACATCAAAGAGGCAAGCGGCGGTGAGGTCGTGGACCACGTGGCCCACGACGTCCTCAAGCTCACCCACGAGGCTCTCAACCGCTTCCCTGACATGAAGAAACGCCACATGTTCATCGCTGGCGGCGCAGCGCTTTCCTCCGCGATCATCGTCGGCGCCGGTGTTGCCATCGTCCGCCGACTCCGGGCCGGCCAGACACCTGACGAGGCTGTGAACGGCGTGACCGAGGAAGAGATGGAGGGCGCGAACTTCATCGAGCGTGAGCGCCGTCCACGCCGTCACCGCAACGGTGCGAGCGCCGAGGTCGACGAAGGCTCCCTATCGTCCGATGCGACCACAGAATCCGCATCCGACACGGAGACGACGGAAGCCGCCACCAGCAACGACTGATCGCGCTGCCCCCTCACCACCCGTGGCGCAGCCCCTCATCTGAAGCAGAACGAGATGAGATGAACAGAGCCCCGCTGCACACCGCAGCGGGGCTCTGTTGGTATCTGCCACCCAGCCGGTACGCGCTTGTCCTGCAGCGGCGCCTACACCGTGGTGGAGTCTGACTGCGACCTAGTAACGACCGCCGCGGCCACCACCGCCACCGCCGTAGCGGTCGCCACCGCGACCACCACCGTAGCGATCACCGCCACCGCCGCCACCGAAACCACCACCGCCGCCACCAAAGTCGCGGCGCTCGCGGGGCTGTGCCTCATTCACGCGCAGCGCGCGGCCGCCAAAGTCCTGGCCGTCCAGCGCGTCAATCGCCTTGCGTGCATCATCGTTCTCCATCTCCACGAAGCCAAAGCCACGCGGACGGCCCGTCTCCCGGTCCTTCGGGAGTGAGCAGGAGATCACCTCGCCGTGCTGCGAGAAAAGCTCTGCCACCTCATCTTCAGTCGAGGTGAACGGGAGATTGCCAACGTAAATCCTCTGAGTCAACGTCCAAACACTTCCAGCTGGCCTACCACCAGCAACCACTTGCCCGTCTTGCACGGGCACCCATGACAACGCTCAGAGTTCAACGCTGGGGGTGCAGGATCTGCCACCATCGAGACGATCTGAGTCGCCATCAAGATAGCATTTCCCCTGATGGGAAACACGATGAGCCCCCGAGTTTCGTGACCGGGCAAGCCTTGACCTGTCCAGAACACTCGTTCTATCATCAGTACACCACACCGGAGGTCATCACGTGCCTCTCCAGCCACCTCCTTCGTCCCCGCACGACGCGCCCCGGCAGCCCGAGGTTTCCCCAGGAACCGTCACCACCCACCGACCTCGGCCGCCGCGGCGCATTGCCCACCTGGACCTGGACACGTTCTTCGTCGCCGTCGAGCGAACCCTCGACCCCAGTCTCCACG
>JBJHDC010000185.1:0-5008 GCA_050486345.1 Dehalococcoidia bacterium
GCCATGAAGTGCAGCACGGTCAGGGCCGTGAAGGCGGCGAAGATAAACCCGAACGGTGCGAACCAGCCGTCCGCCAGCCGGTAGCCATCCACCTCCGTCGCGCGCCCGAGTGCTGCCCACGTCGCGAGGGCCATCAACGCCAGCGGCACGATCGTGACCGCACCGGCCTTCACGTATCCCGGCGTTACCTGCCGGCGGGCGTCGAACACCGTCACCATCGCCAGCGAGCCCACGGCCAGCTCAGCGAGCAACAACAGCACGGCATACGGAAGGGATGCAGCGTTCACGCCGTCATCGTCGGGGTGGGCGTCGCCATGATCAACGCAGCGGTGTGGCGCACGCGAGCTCGCTCCACAGCACCGGCTCACACGCCGACGCCACGTAGAGCGGATGCCGGGGCTCGCCGGCTCGCGTCAGGCCCAGCGCCAGCGCACCTTGGGGCAGCCGCCCGTGCACCTGCTCGCTGCGGCCGCGGATCATGCCGTGGTTCCCCCACGCGGCCACGACGGCGTCGCACCGCCCCAACGCACGCTGCAGCGCACGATCGTTGCGAGGCCCGATTGGCTCGGGGGCAGCGCGAAGCACAGCGGGATGCGGGGTACGCAAAGCGGAGAGGTTCACCACCTCCAGCGCCCCGAATCCCCACCGCGCGGAGAAATCGATGCAGCGCCGGATGGTCGGATCGTCATGCTGCGCATCAGCGGTCGAGGGATTGAGCATCACCCAGGCCACGCTCGGCCCGTTGGCCCAGCGGCGCGTGAGGCTGTAGCGGTATCGCCGGTCGCGCGAGAACGACGCGGTGCTCCGAAATCTACCGCCCGAAACCTCAATCACTGCCAGTTGATCCTGTCTGACCATACGGCTTCATCGTATCCTCGAAGCATGCCGCTAGGGCTGCAGAGCCTGTACCGGCTGTGCCACCATGGCAGCAAGCCAGTAAGCACGAAAGTCAGCAGAGGCGTCAGCAGCGCGGAGCACCCATCGAGATGCCGCAATACATCGCCGCACGCTACAGCGAGCGGAGCCACTACCTCACCAAGGCGCTCCGCGAGATCGGCCGCCGCACCACGCGGCTGGTCGGCTCCATCGAGGAGCGACACCTGCGCGAGGTCCCGCCCGGCGAGGAGTGGAGCGTGGCGGAGATCGTCGGCTTCCTCCGCGACAGTGAGCACGAAGACCTGCAGGCGCTGGTCGCCATGTCCCGCATGGACGGCGCAGCCATCGAGGAGCGCCGCGCGATGCACGGCCCTGCGGAAGAACGCTATCGCTTCGCGGATGTCGCAGAACTGCTCTGGGAGTATGCGACGCTCCGCGAGGAGACCATCTGGCTCCTCGAGACCGCTGGGCGCGCCTGGAACCACGTCGGCGTCCACCCCTACCGCGGCGAGGTGCCATTTACGCAGTGGGTGCAGGAGATCAACGAGCGCGATCTGGATGCCATGTGGCGCATCCAGCGCATTCGCGACCAGCTCCGCCCCGCAGGCACGCCGCCCGTGACGGGGATGGCGGACGTCTAGCGTTTCAGGCCGGCGAGCTAGCCGGTCTGCGTCTCCACCATCTCCTCGACCGCCGGCAGCAGCTGCTCCGGCTGCGTCAGCGGCGCCGAGCAACTTGAGCCGATGCACACGTAGGCAGCCCGTCCACCATTCCGAGGCAGCCCCAGCAGGTCGATGAGGTCGTCATCGATCCCGATCGCCAGCCGCTGCACAGTGCGGCCCGCGACCGGGAGGCGCATCGCGGCGTCCATGAGTGGATCCGCAACACGATCCGGCTCGCCAGGCGGCTGCTCCGCGATGATCTTGATCTCCGGCTCCGCGGAAAGAATTCGATCCACCGTGCGCACGTAGCGGACACTGCTCACACCGCGCTGCTCGAGGCCCGTCGCAAACATCACGAGGGTGTCGACGGCGATGTCCAGCAGGCGCTCGTCGTGCGTGAGGCGCGCCAGCCAGACCAGCCCCTCCGCCATGGAGACATTTTGATCCAGCGGCAGGTGCATCTCCGTCAGCAACCCGCCCTGTTCGAGCGAGTCCGCGTCGTTGAGCTCCGAGAGATCGCGGAAGCCTCGACCCGGCTCACGCCAGTCGCGCTCCACGATGCGCACGAGGCGCCGCGCGTGCTCCAGGTACGTCCCAGTCCCGCTTACCTCGTACGCCTGCAACACGGACAGCAGCACCTCAGCCTGATCGCCGAGGAACCCGAACCCGCCGGGCGTTCCGTCCCACTGGTGATAGAAGCCCGCCTCGCCGGCGCGCACACGCTCCAGCAGGAAGTCCACCGCCCGCCGGCCGCGTTCCACCCACTCACGGTTGCCGTAGATGGTCCCGGCCATGATCAACGCCCGCGCCGCACGAGCCGACGAGGTCACGAACACCCGCTCCTCCGCGGCCGCCGGATCCAGCTCACGCGCCGTGTGGCGAATCCCCCCGTACGGCTCGCCGAGGACATCGATGACGAAGCGTGCAAGCTGCTCGACCTGGTCAGCGAAGTCCTCGCGCGCCTCCTCATCGGCGATCGCGAGATCAGCCAGGGCGAGGAGGACGGTGGCCTGATCAGCAGCCGCCAACCCGCGATTCTCCCGGGAGTGGTGCACCGCGCCAAACTCATCCTCGGTCAGCGCGCCATCGAGCAGCACCGTCGCCGCCTGCCGCGCCCGCTCCAGCGCACCGGGCGTTCCGCGTCGCTGATGCGCGTACACCCAGAGCCGGATCGCCTCGGCCACGTCGGTCGCATGCAGCGTCGCGAGGTCGGCCTCGTCCAGCAACTCCAGCGCGCCATCCAGCATGGACGGCGTCAGCATGCCGGGCGACCGGCGCGCGAGTGCCGTAGCACGCTCGGCAGCGCGCATGACGCGCTCCGACTCCACCTCGTGCAGCATGTCTTCGCGGTCATCGGCCCAGGACGCGAGCAGGGACTCACCGGCCGCGCGGATCGCCTCTGCATCGATGCTGTCGATCGTCGCGAGCGGGTCGCCGTCCGGCGTCAGGAACTGCGCCACCGGCAGCACACCGGACGCGTACCGCTCCGCCAGATCGGGCCGCTCATCGGCATCCACCACCACAGCAACCAGGTGCTCACGGAGCCAGGCATCCAGCTCTTCGTTCTGCGCGAGCAAGCGAGCAGCATCCCGCCACGGAGTAGCCCAGGCCGCCATCACCACCAGCAAGACAGGCACATTGCGGGCGCGAGCCACCTCGAACGCCTCCGGAGACCATTCGTACCAGGTCTCCCGCGGCAGCGTGATGGATTCAGCAGAAAACGAGCGGTCGACGGTCATGTGTGCGCCCCCCTCTTGATCGAGCGTAACACCGTCGAGGTGTTCAACTACCACCTCAGCCGAGGCGCGGCCGAGACGAGGCCTAGCCTCGACCCCGCAGCGCCATCGCCATGATCAGGGTGCCAATGAGGATGAGCACCGCGGGCCAGAGAAAGACTCCCACCTGCAGCGTCCACCAGCCGGGCCAGAAGACGTGGAACGCCCGCTGAAACAGCACCACGAACCCCACCAGCAACAGCACCCCGCCAAACAAGACGCCGCCGCCAATCCCACTGCCGCCCGCGCCCGAGGTACGTCGAGCCGATTCGGCTCCTTCGGGCGCAGAGGGCATGATCAGCAGGAGCGCGAAGTAGAGGAACACCGCTCCCAGCACCGGCATGAATGGGAAGAAGATCGACACCACGAATGCCAGCCGGACCACCGTGGGATCAATCTCCAGGTAGTCAGCGATCCCGCCGCATACGCCGCCGATCTTGCGATCGTGGCTCAGGGTCAGCCGGCGTGGTCCATCACCGTGAGACATCAAACATCCCGCTACCCGCTCGCGACCGGTGCAATGCCCTGCTCAAGCATCAATCGCTCGATGGCCTCAAAGTCGTCCTGCGTGATCTTGTGGATGTTGCCGCGGAAGGCCATACCCAGCTTCTTCGGTCCCAGTTTCCGGGTCTTCTCCAGCGCATCCGTGATCTCGCGCACCTCGAGCTCCTGCCCGGGCTCCGCGATCAAGACAGGTTTCGTGGGGACGCGATACGGGTAGTCCTCGTCCCCCTTCGTCTCCGATCGCAGACCAATCGGAGTGACGTCCTCCTCAACCGTGCCAGTCGCCTCCACGATGCCGCCGAACTGCACGACACCCGTCAGGTAGTAGACGATGCGGTCACCCGGCTGGATCTCGGCCACCTGCTTGGCGCGCGTGGTCTTCCACGGTGAGAGGTCAAAGCCGCGCTCCCGCAGCACCTCGAAGTTCTCAGGCGAACCGACATTGATCCAGGCTTGCATCGCGGCCTCCGCTTCCAGTTCTCTCGCACGCGCCACACCAGGGCTCTCGCCCCATAGGATACGCGACGGCGTCGGCAGGGCTGCGCTCATCGCATACCCGAGCACCAGCCCCCCAACGCAGAAGCCCCGCAGGTGCGGGGCTTCAACTTCATCTTCAAGCCGCAGCCGCTAGTGACAGGCGCGCGGCTCACCACCGCCACCGGCTGCCTGGAAGGACGAACCACAGGCGCAGGAGGAGACGGCGTTCGGGTTGTAAATGGTGAACCCGGACTTCATCAGATCCTCGATGTAATCGATCTCGGCGCCGGAAATCATCGGCACTGACTCGCGGTCCACGACGATGCGGACACCCTCGTGCTCCACAACCTCGTCTTCCGCCTCGATCTCGTCGGCAATCGCCATGCCGTACTGGTAGCCAGAGCAGCCACCGCCAACGACGAAGACGCGCAACATCCCGTCTGCGTGACCCTTCGACTCCAGCAGCGACTGCGCCTTCACGGCGGCGCGCTCAGTGATGGTGACCAGCGGACCGGTCACGGTCGGGATAGCCGGCGCGGCCTCCCGCGAAATAGTGGACCCCATACCTGCCAAAGGTGCGCTCATACGTCGCTCCTCGCTTTCTTCGTGTTGAACCATGATAGCGAATGCGCCCGTCGCCCCGCAATCACGATCGATACGCCCGTGTCGTTATGTCGCTGCGACCTCGTACCCGCAGCGGAACTCGTACGGCAC
>JBJHDC010000186.1:0-5005 GCA_050486345.1 Dehalococcoidia bacterium
GAACACCGCCGAGTTCATCGAACAGATTCGTGAGGCCGAGGAACTCGGCGTACACACGGCGTGGACGACCATCGCGGGAGCGGGTGGTGGCGATCCGCTGACCGCGTTCGCGGCTGCGGCCACGGCAACCTCGAACATCCGCGTCGGCACTGCGATTATTCCCACATGGCCGCGGCACGTCCTCGCACTTGCCTCGCAGGCACTGGCGGTGCATCAACTGGCGCCGGGGCGGCTGCGCCTGGGTATCGGTCCATCGCATGAGCCGATGATGGCGCCGGGGTTTGGTGTGCACTGGGACCGGCCGCTGACCAATCTGCGCGAGTACCTCGTGGCGCTGCGCTCGCTCTTCACGACCGGCTCCGTGGAGATGGACGGCTACCACGTCACGGCGCGGGGCAGCTGGCGTGAGCCCGCAGATATCGAGCTGGTTGCCTCCGCGCTCCGCCCGCGTTCGTTCGAGGTATGCGGGGAGCTGGCGGATGGGGCCATTTCCTGGATGTGTCCGCGATCCTACCTCGTTGCGGAGGCGCTCCCCGCCACCCGCCGCGGTGCCGAGACTGCCGGCCGCGCGGTGCCCCCGGTGATCGCGCACGTACCCGTGGCCGTCGCTGATCGGGAGACGGCACACGTACTGGCGCAGGACCAGGTCGCTCGCTACCGCAATATTCCCTTCTACCGTGCGATGTTCGAGCTCACCGGCTACGGGTCCGTGGACGAAGCCTACCCGGAGGCACTGCTGGACGACCTCATCGTCTGCGGCAGCGAGGACGAGGTGGTCGCGGGGTTGCGCCGCTACATCGAGGACGGGTGCGGTGAGGTGCTGGCAATGCCGTTGCTCGATCCCAGCGACCGGGACGGCTCATTCACCCGCGCCGCGCGTGCGGTCGCTCGCGCGCATGCCGAGGTGTCGAGCTAGCGCGTCAGACCGGGTTTCTCGTCCCCGTTCATCCTGAGCCTGCGAAGGACGCCGCCCCTGGCGGCGCGGGGACTGACCAGCGCGGTTGCTAGTTGGCCAGGCCCTCACTCTCCGAGCCACCAGCGCCGTTTGCGGGGCCGGATATATGCGAGGCCAAACTGGCGTATCGCGGCATCACGGCAGATACGCGCGGCCTCCTCGGGCGAGTCGGTGACCACGAAGCGGTCGAGGTCCTCCTGGAGGATCGTGCCGCGCGCCACGAGCTCTTCGAGGAACTCGAGCAGGGGCGCCCAGAACTCCGTCCCCATCAGAATGAGCGGGAAGTCTTCGATCTTCTTCGTCTGGACCAGGGTGGCCGTTTCAAAGACCTCGTCCATGGTCCCGAAGCCACCCGGCATGAACACGAAGGCGTACGAGTAGCGCAGCAGCATCACCTTGCGGACGAAGAAGTAGCGGAACAGCACCCACGTGTCGAGGAATGCGTTCGGCGCTTCATACTCGACGAGCTCGATGTTGCTGCCGACGCTGCGTCCGCCAACATCGCGGGCGCCACGGTTGGCTGCCTCCATGATGCCGGGACCGCCGCCGGTCATCACCGTGAACCCTGCGCGGGACAGCTCCTGTCCGAGCTGGCGGGCGCGGTCGTACACCGGATCCTCTTCGGGCACGCGAGCAGAGCCGAAGACGGTGACGCAGGGACCGACGAAGTGCAGCTTGCGGAACCCGCGGATGAATTCGGCGGCAATCCTCACCACGCGCCAGAGCTCGTTCAGCCGGTTCTGGTGCTCTTGGAGGAAGAGCCGGCTTTCCTCTCGCGAAGCACCTGGCGGTGACGCACGCCGCGGATCGAAGGGCCGCAGCGGTGCGGTGGGGTCACGAGGATCGGCCGGGACTCGCTCGATCTCGTCGTCTGGTTGGCTGCTGCCCAGATCAGTCATGATCCCAGCGTAGGAATCGCCTGCTTGGCGCGCCAGTTGCCGGTGTTCCTCCCTACAGATCGCGCACCTTCGGCATGATGTCCGAGGCGATGTACTCCGCGATGTCATCATCCTCGGTCAGGAGGTGCTCGATGATCACCTCCTCCACGCCCATGTCTGCGAGGCGTCCGAGGTAATCCACGCACTGCTCCACGCCCCCCGCGAAGACGGGTGGACGCTCCGACGTCTGCAGCTGATCGAAGGTCATCTCCCGGCCCAGGCTCATGCGGCTGAAGCGGCTGGCGAGGCGGTCGTTTTCCTCGGGCGTGCGGCCCATCATGCCCATGACGAACATGGACCGTCGGATGTCCGCCGGATCGCGCCCGATCTCCTCGCAGTGGCGTTCGAGGACTTCCACGAGCTCGGCATACTGTTCCGGCGTACGGTTATTGCCGTTCCACTCGTCGGCGTACTGCGCGACCAGCCGCATCGTTCGCTGCGGCCCGCTGCCGCCAATCATGATCGGCGGGCGGCCTGGCTGTGGCTGGGGGAGGCACTCTGCCCCGCGCAACTGGTAATACTGGCCCTCGTAGTTCGCCGGCGACTGTGTCCACAGGGTGCGCATCAGCTCGATGGCCTCGGCAAGGTGCTCGTAGCGTTCCCGGCGCGGCGGGTACGGGATGCCGAAGACGTTGTGTTCGATCTCGTGCCAGCCGATGCCGAGGCCCATGACGAAGCGCCCCTCGCTCAGGGCATCGAGTTGCGCGGCCATACGGCCCACGACCACTGGCGGGCGGAACGTGACCGGCGTTACCATCGGCCCGAAGCGGAGGCGGGTGCTCTCCTTCGCCGCGACCACGAACTGCAGATAGACGTCCGCCGTCTCTTTGTGCTCGCCGTTGAAGAAATGGTCGGAGCGGAAGATTGAGGCGTACCCCAACCGCTCGGCCGTCGCGACCAGGTGGCTCCAGCGGCTCCACGACAGCGGTGATGCCTCCCCGATCATCATCCCGATCTTCATTCGGTACTCCTCTGTCGTCGCGCGTGCAGCACCGTCCGGCGCCGGCGAGCAAATCCTACTCGATATCCTCACCGTAATCGTGATCGGGGTGATCCACCGCACCGCGCTTCCAGTAGCCGCGCGTCGTGACCATCTCGCATGGCAGAGCGCGGTCATGCAGCCAGTGGAGGCGAATACGTCGCATCACGCCGGCCTCGCACGCCACCCACAGGTGCCCCGGCCCCGGGGGCAATTCGAGGTCACGCAGCGCGGGCTCGAGGAGTGTGCCGGCGGCGCTGTCATCGTGGCCGCGGTGGAGCCATGTCACGTCCACCTCGGCCGCAGTCGGAAGCGGACGTTCCTCGGCCGGGTCCGGCACTTCGAGGAGGACAATCGCTCGTGTGCCAGCGGGGAGCGCCTCCAGGAGCGTCGCCGCGGCGGGAATCGCAGGTTCATCCGCTGCAATCACGTACCACTCCCGATCCGAGCGCATCTCCAGGCCGCCGCCGGGCCCCATCACGATCAACCGCTGGCCCTCGCTCGCCTGTGACGCCCAGGTCGAGGCGGGACCGTCACCGTGGATGACGAACTCGACGTCCAGTTCAAGCGTGTCGGGATTGAAGTGGCGCGGTGTATACGTCCGGACGGGCGGTCGCGGTGCGTTCTCGGGCCACTGCGGGCGGCCGTCGGGGCCGGGCGGCGGCATCACGGGGGCGTCTTCGCCGGGTGCTGGGAACATCAGCTTGACGTGCGCTCCCGGCCCGCGCGGTGCGAAGCCCGCCAGGTCCTCACCGTGGAAGGTCACACGGACCACGCGTGGTGTGAGGCGCTCAACACGACGCACCTCCACGTGCCGAGGTGGCCGTCGAGGCCGTCGAGGGGCCTCGGGCTCTGCGGGGGGTGGGGTGGATTCATTGACCAAGGTCTTCCTGCTTTCGCTGGCTACCAACCGGGGAGCGTGGGCTGGTACGGTCATCGGGGTGCAGCGTTGCCTGATCGGTTGGGCGCTGTTGTGCGACCGCGAAGACGCTGGAAGCCTCCACACGCTGCATCGAGATGGTAACGTGCGCACGGCACCCGTGCGGTAGTTTGTACAGCACTAACCGCGCCGGCGGTGCGCGATTCGACATCGAGGGAACGCAAAGGGAGAGAGTGAATGCAATACGGAACCGGCCTGCCGCTGGGAGCGGCCATGGATCCCGTCGCCGCGCGTGATATGGCGCAGACACTGGATGAGAGTGGGTTCGACTTCGTCGGCCTCGCGGGGCACATGCTCACCGCGGAGAGCGGCCGCTACCCGGATCGCCCGCCCATGACCTACTCGGGCGATTTCAATGACCCGTTCGTACTGTTCGGCTACCTGAGCGCGCTGACGCAGAACCTGAAGTTCCGCACCAGCATCATCATCCTGCCGCTCTACAACACGATGCACATCGCACGTGCGGGGGCAGACCTGCAGCGGATGAGCGGTGGCCGCTTCGAGCTCGGCGCGGGCATCTCGTGGAACCCGGACGAGTATGCGGCCGTGGGTCAGGATTTCACCACTCGGGGCCGCCGAATGGATGAGCAGCTCGTGCTGTTGCGTGAGCTGTGGAGCAAGCCGTATGTGACGTTCCAGGGCCGCTGGCACCAGATCGACAACCTCGGCCTCGGCCCCAGCCTGCCGGAGCGCCCGATTCCGATCTGGGTAGGCTCAACGATGGACGAGCGCCCGATGCGCCGTGCCGCGCAGCTCGGTGACGGCTGGATGCCGATGGGTGAGCCCGGTCCGGAGGAGCTCGCGAAGCTCCACGGGTTCCTCGACGAGGCCGACCGCGACCTGGCCGGCTTCGGCCTCACCCAGCGTCTGGACGCCAGCGAGGGCGGCCCGGACGAGTGGATTGCCGAGGCGAAGCGCCTGCAGGGGATTGGCGCAAGCCACCTGAACATCAGCGCGTCGCCGGACCTCGGCCTCGATCGCATCATCGAGGCGAAGCGGGTGCTGAGCGAAGCGATCGCGTAGCTCTCCGCGTCAACGCAAGGCATCAAGGCGTAGAGAAGGGCCGGGGGTTGTGGTCCGGCCCATCGCGGGGCGCCGGTTCGAGCGCAGACAAGTGGGGTTGGCTCGGCCGCGTCGACACGCGGAGCGCGGGGGTGCCATACCGCCATGCCGGCGCGTCGCGCCCCCCCCCC
>JBJHDC010000187.1:0-5001 GCA_050486345.1 Dehalococcoidia bacterium
CGGCTACCGATCATCCAAGGCGTCTCGTTCGCGTTCCTCGCGCCGATCTTCGCCATCGCTGCGCAGTACCAGGGCGCCGAGGCGATGCGCTACATCGCCGGCATGATCATCGCCGGTGCGGTGGTCGAGGTGCTCGTCGGCTACGGCGGGCTGATGGGTCTGCTGCGCCGCTACATCACGCCTGTCACCATCGCGCCGGTCATCGCCTTGATCGGTCTGTCGTTGTTCGGCGCCGCGTCCGACCTGTCCGCCGGGCACTGGCCGATCGCCCTGTTCACCCTGGCCCTGATCTTCGTCTACAGCCTGATACTCGCCCCGAAGGTGCGGATGTTCTCGCTGTTCCCGATCCTGCTCGCGATCGTGACCTCGTACCTCCTCGCGTGGATCTTGACGCTGGTCGGTGTCTTCGAGGAGGGCAGCGCAGCCGCGCCGCCGGTCATGTAGATGCCTGCGGTGCGCAGCGGACGGACCAGCATGCCGGTACCGCGCGCGGTGAAGCTGCGGGGGGCGTGCTCCAGTTGCTCCTCGTGGTAGCGTCGGACGCGCTCGGCCGCGAACTGGATCGCCTCGCGATCTTCGACTGAAACCTGATCGAAGGCCGCACCGATCTCGTCGCGGGAGACCTCGATGGCCTCGTAGGAAGAGCCGTCGAAGCGTTCGGTGTAGCGGCGCACGGCGGCGTCACCTTCGCGGCGGACGTCCGCGATGATGCGGCGGACGTGCTCGGCCGCGGTGAGGGGCTCGCCCCACAGCTCCGTGATGGAGGCCTGGAGGGACTCCGGCAGTTCCGGTTCCTCGAGGAGATCGCGCTTGAGGACCTCCCGGCGTGCGATGTCGAGGTCCTCCACGATGCGCAGGGAGATGGTATCAGTCGTCATCGCAGGTAGCTCCTCACGCGTTCCGTCATGCGGTCTTCCACCTCACGCCAGAACTGCTCGATGCGATCCTCCGACACGACCTGGAAGGCCTGCTGGATCAGCGGCTCGGGGTTCTCTGCCCAGGCATCGAGGTCTTCCTCGGTCACACCGGCATCCTGCAGGTGGCGCGCCATCATGCGCCGGAAGCGCCCGTAATCCGGGGGGAGTCCGGCGACGTCGGCCGAAATTACGCGCCACTCATCAAGGTATTTGTCTTCAATGAATGGGATGCCTCGGATCGGCTCGTAGTCCAGGAGCGTCTCCTGGATCTGCTTCATGGCCTCGGGGTCCTCGACCCGTTCGCGGCGGTCGAGCTCGTACTGCATGGCGCGGTCGTAGACGTTCGCCAGCGGGTCATCGCTCTCCCCGAAGTACGGGCGGTAGATCTCGTCGATGAACGACTCGTCCATCACGAGGTGGGTCAGGTAGCCGGCCATGAAGGCCGTGCGCGCCTCATCGAGGCGTTCCGGGCGGGAGAGCTCCGGGTGTTCCTCGAACATGCGGGCGATGGAGTCCTGGCGCGCCCGCTCATCCAGATCGAAGAAGTGCGTCTCCCAGCGGTCGCGGCGGGTGAGCACGCGGACATCGGGCGCCACAGAGCCGAGGTAGAACGCACCGCGATCTGCCTCGATCTCAGGGAGCTGGAGCCGGTCTGCGACCCGCAGCGCCTTTGCCATGTGCGAACCGATTGCCGGCATCGCCGCCTATTCCTTCTCCGCTGCGCTCGCTACTGATGAGAGCCGTTCCACGAACTCCGCGAGTAACTCGCCGCGCCGTCCCGGCGGTGGGGTGGGCGCACCGATCGCGAGGTTCGTGGACTCCATGATCACATCGATCATACGCAGTTGGTTCGCTCGGAGGGTGGTCCCCGTCTCGGTGCCCTCGATGAGGATCTCGGCGTCCTCCGGGACGAAGCCCTCGGATGCGCCGGAGATGGGGATGACGCGGTAGCGTCCGAGGTAGCGACTGCGTGCGTACTCATCGGCGAGGCTCGCGTATTCCGAGGCGACGCGGATGACGCGATTCGGGTCGTCACGTCGCCAGTGGGCGATCGCTTCCTGGATCGTCTCGGCGGGCAGATCCTCGGCGACCACAGCGCCGAGTTTGTACTTCGAGCGCGCGAGGTCGCAGAACTCCGCGATGGGGGCCGAGGGGTACATAGCGCGGAAGACCCCCAGCCAGTCGCGGCCGGTGATCGCGAGATCGAACTGGCCAAGCGCCACCGCTCGCGGCATGTCCTGCGGGCGCATCACCTTCACTTCGATTTCCGATGACTCGGCCCGAGGATGACGGTCGACGCGCTCCTCGTCGTAGCCGTCGAAGTGGATCCCGGCGGCGGCGAGGGCGGCGACCGTACCCTTCTGCTGGTGCCCGTCCGGCACCGCGATGCGGAAGGTCTCGCGGGTGTTCGCTGCCGTCGAGGCGGTACGGCGCACGCCGGCGAGCGGCGCGGGTGTCACGAGACCGGACTCATCGTCGCCCTGCGGGATGGAGAGCAGCGGACCGAGGGCGGCCGCGAGGTCACGGCGCTCCAGGGCGCGTTCGTTCGCGATGAGCCAGACCCCGCCCTGGTGCACCTCGCCGAGGATCTCCAGACCATCCTTGGCTGCGGCGTCCACCTCGCAGATGGCGAGCTCGGCGTCCTCGGGCGGCCATGCCTCAGCCTGCGCCCAGACCTCGAAGAGGCGGTAGTCGGGAACGCGCAGGCGGGTCATGTAGTGCTGGGCGAGGTTGGGGAACTCGGTGGCCACGCGAACGACGCCGCTGCTGGCGAGGTCGACGAGGTCGCGACCGGGCGCACCAGCCACGACGAGTGACTGGCCCGCCATGTCCAGCCGGCGGAGCGGCACGATGGAGTCGTGGCGGAAACGCACGAGCAACTCATCGATCCACGTGCGGCTGGCGATGCCGAGGTCGTAGTGACCGAGGGCGACCTGGATGGGAATGTCGTGATCGGAGAAGACGCGTACCTGCACGCCCGGGCGGTCTTCCACCTCGAAGCGGTAGGAGCGTGAGCCTTCGCCGTAGCCGGGCACGATGAAATTGGCGGCGGCCAGCCGCTCAGCTACTCCATTGCGGAGGTCGCCGCGGGGCAGCGCGACTCGGACGGGTCGGTTGGCGTCAGCGGCGGCCATTACGAGGCGACCTCGGCGAGCTGCAGCAGGTCTGCCGCCCAGCCGGAGGCCGGGGCGGGGATGCCGGCGATCATCTCCGGCAGGCCGTCGTAGCGGCCGCCGGTGATGCACTCGCGGCCGCCGGAGCGCATGCGGAAGGTGACGCCGCTGTAGTACTCGAGGTTGCGTGCGGTCGCGGCGACGACGCGGTAGGGGACGCCAGCTTCATCGAGCGCGCGCGCAGCCGCTTCGAGTTCGTCAACATCGGAGGCGGCGTCTGGCGCGACGGGCAGGATGGCGGCGCGCAGGTTGCCGATGTAGCCCGTAGACGTGCCGTCCACCTCGGACAGCAGGCGCAGCGCCGCGGCGCTCTGCGGGTGGTCCACCGCCAGCATGCTGGTGTCACCATCGACGATGCGGTCGTAGGCCTGGAGCTGCTCGACCGGATCGAGGCTGGTGGAGGCGAGGACGGCTCGCACGAGTCCGGCGTGCGCCAGTTCAGCGGTCAGATCGGCGAGGCCCAACGACGCGAGGAAGTCGCGCGCGAGGAGGAGGAGTTCTGTGTCGCCCCCGGGGGCCGGCTCGCCGAAGAGCTCCACGCCGCACTGCCAGACCTCGCGGTCACCCTCGGGCTCGAAGCGGTAGACGGGCTGCACGTAGGCGATGCGCTGGACGCCGTTCGCGCCGCGCTCGCCGTACCAGCGCGCGGCCGCGACGGTGGCGTCCGGGCGGAGCACCACGCGCTCACCGCTCCAGCCGTCCCAGTCCAGGAAGGAGTAGACGCGGTCGAGCGCCTGCGGCGAGAGGGTGCCGGCGGCGGTGTAGAGGTGCAGCGGTTCGATGGTGGGTGTGCGTACCTCGCGGAATCCGTGATCGGCGACCGAATCGAGGAACGCGCGCTCTACGTTGCGGAAGCGGGTCATGTCATCCGGTCCCAGGTCGCGCATGCCACTGCTGCGCAGTCCTCGGGTGGCGTCATCGGGCATGGAATCGTCCTCTAGTGTCGCAGCGCTCCGGCTGCTGGCTTGGGTTTGCATTGTACGGTCCCCACTTCATTGTTCCGCGAAGGATCAGCCGACGATTGCGGCGCACAAAAACGCCGCGAGGCGGAGCCGTCGCGGCGTACCAGGTTCGGCATGTCAGTCGAGTCGAACGATCGAACGGACGTTACCGGCTTACGCGCGCGACGGCCCCGCGTGCTCATGCACGTGGTGCTGATGCTGCGTCGCGTGATGCTGGAGCTGCTCGATCATCGTGTTGCGAGCGTAGGCGGGGGGACGGGCAGGATCAAGATACCGTGTGTGATCCCAGGATTTGCTCAACGGGTACCGCGATGCCGGGCAGACCCGGGACGGCGATGGCATCTCCGCGCAGCTGTGGCGTCAGATCGCGATACAGTGCGCCATCGGGCGATTGGAATACCTCCACGGTGTCTGCGTCGAGGTCGATGAGCCAGACTTCGGGGATGCCGGCGCGGGCGTACACCGGGATCTTCACCGAGC
This sequence comes from Dehalococcoidia bacterium, assembly GCA_050486345.1. GTDB lineage: Bacteria > Chloroflexota > Dehalococcoidia > UBA2979 > UBA2979 > JBJHDC01. The sequence continues at coordinate 4,534 of JBJHDC010000187.1, forward strand.
GATCGTAGTCCGCGCTGGATTGCATGACCTCCACGATCAGCAGCACGTCCCCGGGGCCGGGGTGTGCGTTTGCGTAGAAGTCCGGTCGCGGCCGGAGCAGAGTCACATCAGGCTGTGGTTCGGAGTGATCATCGAGTCGGATGGAGCCCTGCGTGCGGACGATGGTGTTGCCACCGGCCTGTGACACCAGCAGTTGATTGAGACGATCCACGACCGCGTTGTGCCGGCTCCCGATGGGGACCATCTGCACGACCTCACCTGCGAGGAGCTCAACGCGATCATCCTCGTGGAGGATTCCGGCCTCTGCCATGGCATAGTACTCCGCGACCGTAAAGCGATGCGCGGGGGGACGGGCGGGAACCGGTAGCTGCACCATACGATTCCTCCTGCCCATCGATGATAGCGGATGGCAATATAAGAAGAGGGCGCTCCAATGGAGCGCCCTCGCGTTGTCACCTAGTCAAAGGG
>JBJHDC010000188.1:0-4920 GCA_050486345.1 Dehalococcoidia bacterium
TTGAGGATCGTGTCCATCATCCCGGGCATGGAGACCCGCGCTCCGGATCGCACGGAGAGCAGCAGCGGGTTCGAGGGATCGCCGAAGCGCGTCCCGACCAGATCCTCCACGCGCTTCAGGTGATCGCGTACCTGTTCTTCCAACCCGGCGGGGTACTCCCGACCGTTCGCGTAGAAGGCGTTGCACACCTCAGTTGTGATCGTGAATCCCGGCGGCACCGGGATGCCGAGGCTGCTCATCTCCGCGAGCCCCATGCCCTTGCCACCCAGCAGGTCACGCATGCCCTCGCCCGAAAACTGACCGTCACCGAAGAAATAGACCAGGCGGTCCGAGGTGCTTCGCGCGTCAGTCTCCTGTGAGGCGGTGGTCATGGTGAACCCTTTCCATCCAGGTGCGCTGCGCGTGGCGGCTGCGCACCATTCGCTCCCGCGGCGATCCAACGCCAGAGATGGCGACGGACCCACCGAGGGGCCACGGCGAAATACCGTAGTCGAGGGGAGCCCCGCCCGACGCCGCGCCGACCCCCGCCGTGCGTGACGCCGTCTGCCGGTGCGCATGAGTATAGAACGAGACGGCATGGCGCGGAATGGCCTGAGCAGGAGATCAGTTTCTGTCGCTCACGCGTGCACGCGCGTACGAATCAGGACACACTGGATGGAGATGCTCTGTGCTCTGGGGGATGCACGAGAGCGGCGCGGAGGCATCATGAGCGACGATCCACAGAACCTGCACGCCATGCTGAGCGAGTTCCGCTCAGTCATCGAGGCGCGCGAGGACACACTCCACCCCCTCGCGGCGCGGGAATCTACCTCCGCCGGGCGCGATGTGGAGGAGCCGCGGGATCCCATACGTCTCACATACCAGGTGGACCGCGATCGCATCATCCACACGCGCGCGTTCCGGCGCCTGAAGCACAAGACACAGGTGTTCGTGCATCCGGACTCGGATCACGTCGTCACGCGCATGACCCACACCATCGAGGTGCAACAGATCGCGCGCACCATCGCCCGCACCCTGAATCTCAACGAGGATCTGACGGAGGCGATCGCCTTCGGCCACGACCTCGGACACACTCCGTTCGGCCACGCCGGCGAGGAGACACTCGCACGCCTGCTGCCGGAGGGCTTCCGCCACAATGAGCAGTCGCTGCGCATCGTGGAGCGGCTGGAACACGACGGACAGGGCCTCAACCTCACCGTCGAGACCCGCGAGGGCATACTCAAGCACTCGAAGACGCGCGAGTCCGTGGCGGCGGAGGCGTGGGGGATCGCCAGCACGCTGGAGGGGCAGGTGGTGAAGCTCGCCGACTCCATCGCCTACCTCAATCACGACATCCAGGACGCGATCCGCGCCGAACTGATTGCGGAACGCCAGCTCCCCGCCATCGCGCGCGAGGTCCTCGGCGAACGCCACTCCCAGCGCATCGCCACGCTGGTGAGCGACTGCGTGCTCACCTCGGTCGCCACCTTCAACGACGCCTCCCCGCGCATCCTGCTCAGTGAGGCCGTACTGGCAGCGACCGATGCGCTGCGGGAGTTCATGTTCGAGCGCGTCTACCTGCACGAATCCACCCTGGTGGATGCCCAGCGCGGCCAGCAGATCGTGGAGGCGCTCTTCGACCACTACGAGGCCCACCCCGACACCATCCCCGGCTGGTCCCTGCCCGACGATCCGCCGTGGCGACGCGCTGCTGATTATGTCTCCGGTATGACCGATGGCTACGCCACCACCCGCGCCCGCCACCTCGGCCTGATCAGCTGACTGCAGCAGTCTGCCGGGGGCGGAGGGCTCGTCGTTGACGTAGGGTGGTAGGAGCGGCCCTGATACGATGAGATCGCATCCGCCCGCAACCTGGAGGCCGGTTACGAGACGCACGCTCCGCGCACCGACCCTTGCCGGCATCGCCGTGGTACTCATCTCCGCCGTGGTGATGGCAACGATTGCGCTCATCGATACCGCCAGCAGCGCCAACCACACCGCGGATCCCACGCCTGCTCCGACCACCCAGGGCCAGGATCCCGAGCTCGTGATCCTGGCGATGACCAGCAACATGTACGCACAGCCGTCGCGCACCGCGGATATCGTCGCGATCATCCCCGTCGACCGCAGCGCTCGCATCACCGGCCAGACCGAGGGTGGTGAGTGGCTGCGCGTCCAGTACCCGGTCTCGTCCAGCCTCGAAGGATGGATCGCCGCCACCAACGTGATCACCGATTCCCTCCCGGATCTGGCTGCAGTGGAGTCCTTCCCGCTGGATGGCGCCGTACCGGGCAGCGAAGGCCAGGGCCCGCTGCTGGACGAGGCTCCGTTGCCCGATCTCACCATCTCCAGCGCGGAGGTCGGCGCTGACGGAATGCTGGAGGTGCGCGTCACCAACGTCGGCCGCGCCACCTTCGCGGACCAGGTCGATGTCCGCGTCACCACCGCCGAGGGAGCACTGCTCGGCATGCTCGACATCGATCTCACCGACCAGCCGCTCACCCCCGGCCGCAGCGCGTCCGTCAGCACCGGCGTCCGCATCATCCGCACCGGCCTCTACGTGATCGAGGTCGATAGCCTGAACCGCGTTGAGGAGGCAGGCGAGTTCAACAACACCCGCCGCGTGCTCCTCGTGGGCACGGGGGAATAGCGATGATCCCCGAGACGGAGCAACAGCTACTCCTCGCCCGCCTCGATGCATCGCGGCAGCGGCTGCTCGCCGCCCTCGAGGGTGTGACCGAACGCGATTTCACGGCGGCGGTACCCGCCGCAGCAACAGCTGAGGAAGCGACCTCCGAGTCCTCCGACGAAACCGTCGTGCAGCTGCTCGCAAGCCTCGCGCAGGCGGAGCGGGAGGCGGTGGCGCAGGTCGGCGGTCGCGCAACTTCTCCTCGCAACGCCTCCAAGCCAATGCCGCCGCAGGTGATGCATGACCTGGCGGGTGCGCGCTATCAGACGCGCCGCTACGTGGAGGACGCCAGCGCGGACGCTGTTGCCGCCGAGCAGCTGGTGAGCGGCATCGAGGCACGCGAAGCAGCAGGCGCGGAGCAGATCCGCAACCGCATCCCCGTCCCCCCGCCGCCGGAGATCCCGATGGCGCAGCGACCGAGTTCGAACCCCGGCTGATTACCGCGTAACCAATCGACCGCTCTGGTGTCTAACTAAGTGAGGACACCATGAGCACCATCGACGACGTAAAGAGCCGCCTCGACATCATCGATGTCGTCAGCGGGTACGTGCCGGAACTGAAAAAGACCGGGCGTACCTTCAAGGCGCGGTGCCCGTTCCACACGGAGCGGACGCCCTCGTTCGTCGCGGACCCGGAGCGCCAGACCTGGCACTGCTTCGGTGCATGCTCCACCGGCGGCGACGTCATCGAGTTCGTCCGCCGCATTGAAGGCCTCGAGTTCCGCGAGGCGCTTCAGCGCTGCGCAGAGCGCGCCGGGGTGGAGCTCCGCCCGCCGAGCCCACGCGAGCAGGAGGCACGCGAGCAGCACGAGCGCCTGCTGGCGGCCAACGAGGCCGCCGCGGTGTTCTTCCAGGCCCAGTTCCGCGGGCCGGACGGCGCTGCCGCGCGTGAATACGCCCAGTCGCGCGGCCTCGATGACGAAGCCATCGATCGCTGGCAGTTGGGCTACGCGCCCGGAGGCTGGAACGCGCTCACGGACCACCTCGCGGCGCGCGGGTTCAGCAACGCCGACCTGCTGGAGGCGGGACTCGCCGTCGAGGGTGACCGCGGGCTGTATGACCGCTTCCGAGACCGGCTGATCTTCCCCACCCGCGATCAGCGTCGCCGCCTCATCGGCTTCGGCGCACGCGCCCTCAAGCCCGAGGACGAGCCAAAGTACCTGAACACGCCGCAGACGCCGCTCTTCGACAAGAGCGGAACGCTCTACGGCCTCGACCGCGCCGCCGACGCGATCCGCCGTGGTGACCAGGCCGTGGTCGTCGAGGGCTACATGGACGTGATCGCGGCGCACCAGTTCGGCATCGAGTACGTCGTAGCCTCCAACGGTACGGCGATCACCGAGAAGCAGATGGCGCTGCTCAAGCGGTACACGCAGAACGTGGTGCTGGCGCTCGACGCCGATGAAGCTGGCTCCGAAGCCGCCCTGCGCGGCGTCGAAGTCGCAGCAGGCGTGGCAGACCGCCAGCAGACCGCAAGCCTCGATTGGCGCGGGCTGGTCTCCTACCAGGACGTCCTGCAGGCGGACATTCGCGTGACCTCGCTCCCGCCGGGCGAGGATCCCGATTCGCTCGTCCGCAGTGATCCTGACCGTTTCCGCGCGCTGATCGCGGAGGCCCTGCCGGTGGCCGACCACCTCTTCGAGGCGGTCAGCGCGGCGACGAACGGCAACGATGCACGCTCGCGCTCGCAGGCGCTGACCGCCCTGCTGCCCACCGTCGCTGCGATGGCGGATCCCGTAGTGCGCTCGCATTATGTACAGAAGCTCGCACGCCTCGGGCAGGTCGATGAGCCGACCGTGATGCGCATGCTCGCTCAGCGTGGCGGGCAGCCTCGTGCGCGCCCGGTGGCGACACCGAAGGAGATGCAGGCCGCGAGCAAGCAACCGGCCGCACCGCCCGATGGCGAGACGCAGCTGCTGCGCCTGCTCCTCCAGCGCCCGGACGCCCGCGGCGCCGGCATGGAGCTCGACCCCGCGGTGTTCGAGGACGCCGTCAACCACGCGCTCTACGAGGCGTGGCGCGCGGACCTCGATCTTGGTGAGCGCGCGGGCGAGTTGGACGAGGTGCTGCGCGAGCGCTACGACGCGCTGATGAGCGTGACGGTGCCCGACTACGAGGCGCGTCACATCCCACCCATGATTGAGACCATCGCCGATGAGCTCCGGCTCCGGCGGCGGCAGGCGCGCCTCCGCGGTGCGCTGCGAGAAGAGAGCGAGGCGTTCCAGCGCCAGCGGCAAGAGCAGCCCGAGCTGC
>JBJHDC010000189.1:0-4883 GCA_050486345.1 Dehalococcoidia bacterium
CGTGTAGCGGCGGGAGGCGAGGCCGATGGTGGCAGCGCCAACTGCTGCTGCCGTGGCGAGTGCGGCAAGTGGGCGAGGGATGTGCATCCCTCGATTCTGACGGCACCGAGGGGTGCGTGCATCCCGACCTCCGGGACACCGTGTCGAGCACTTGCAACAGACGGGCAACAGAACGGCCGACGCTGCAGCGCCGGCCGTTCGTGTGAGTGCCAGGGGATAACGGCTATGCGGCCTTGGTCTCCCAGAAGATCTTGTCGATCTCGGCGATGGCGTCCAGCAGTTGCTGGCCCTGCGCGGGGTCCTGGGACTTCTTCGCGGCACCGGCCGCCTTGGTGGCGGTCCAGAAGAGCTCGTGGAGCTGCGGGTACTTCTCCGCGTGCTCCGGGCGGAAGTAGTCGGTCCACAGCACCCAGAGGTGGTGCTTCACCAGGTCGGCGCGCTCCTCCTTGATGGCGAGGCAGCGGGAGTGGTAGTCCTCGATGGTTTCGCCAGCGCCCTTGAACTGATCGGCCTTCTGGTAGCGCTCCTGGACGGCACGCACGGACTCGGCCTCAATGCGCGCCTGTGCGGGGTCGTAAATGCCGCAGGGCAGGTCGCAGTGGGCGTGGGCCACTTCGGACGGGCGGATGATGCGCTGGATGACAGTGCGGATCATGGAGTCTCCTCGCAATGCGAATGACTGAGTGTTGGTGATGTCCGGATGGTCCGCCGCCCGCGAAGGCATGTCAACTCCGAGCCGCGCGTGATGCGCGGCATGGGGGAGGGGCAGGTGCGCGATCGTCACATGGGCAAGTTAGACTCCGCGCATCAAGGGGGCACGGCGTGGGGGCGGCGTGGTGAAGGGATGACTGCATGGACTGGGCAGGATCGCTCGGTGGCGCTGTCGTGATCGTCGTGGCGATGGTCGAGGTGCTGAAGCGCTCCTCGGTCGGTCGCTGGGTGCCGGACCGTGACTGGGGCCTGGTGGCCATCGGCCTTGGTGTCGTCTTCACCTACCTCATCGCCGCGGGTGTGCCCGACAACGAGATGGGTGAGGCTCATCCGGCGGCGATCGTGATCTGTGGCATCATCGCTGGCCTTGCCGCCAGTGGCGCCCTCAATACCGCGAAGGCACAGACGCACCGGGGCGAAGCCGAGCCGACGGCGGCGGCAGAAACTGAGTCAGAGTAGGAACTGGCGTTAGATGTGCGCGAGCGGGACGCCGCCGCTGCGGCGGTCCGGGTCGTTCAGGCCGACGTATGGCGGGAAGAGCGACTCGAGCTCCCGGCGCACCGGGTCACCCTCCGGCAGGTACTGGGAGAAGTCACCGGTGGGCTCTGGGCGTTCGCGCTGACCGGTGACCTCGTGATGCTGGATCTTGTCCTGCAGCATCATCAGCGCCTGCAGCAGCGACTCCGGGCGCGGGGGGCAGCCGGGCACGTACACATCGACCGGGGTGATGAGGTTGACCCCGGGTAGCACCGAGTAGGCGTAGGCGAAGGGGCCGCCCATGGTGGCACAGCCGCCCATGGAGATGACCCAGCGAGGCTCGGCCATCTGCAGGTAGATGCGGCGGACGACCGGCGCCATCTTCCAGGTCACCGTCCCGGCGACGATCATCAGGTCCGCCTGGCGGGGTGAGGCACGGAAGACCTCGGACCCGAAGCGGGCGATGTCGTAGCGGGAGGTGGCGCTGGCGATCATCTCGATGGCGCAGCAGGCGAGGCCGAACATCGCCGGCCAGAGCGAGTGAGCGCGCGCCCAGTTGAGCATCCCGTCGACTGAGGTGACGAGGACGTTCTTCCGCACTTCCTCCTCGAGGGCGGCATCGGAGAGCCCCTCCTCGGCCAGCCCGGGATGCGGGATCGCGATCCCGCCAGCGCCAGCGTGAGCGAAGTTGGTGCGCAGCGGAAATTCGTTCACGGAAGTCCTCCGGCGGCACAGACTCGATGACGCGATCGTAGTCGCGCCGCCCGCGTCCGGCAAACCGGTGTGAGCGGCCACGGGTCAGCAGGCTGGCGCGGGCGGTAGATGGTTAGTACGGCGGCTGGAGATCGGGGAACATCGGGAAGTGGCGGACGTTCGTGGTCCAGAGATCCGCACCGAGGTGCTGAGCTGTCGCGGCGATGACCATATCAATGGTGCCGATGCCCTGATGTGAGCGACGATAGCGGCGAGCCAGTTCCCCGGCTTGTTCCGCCAGGTCATCGTCGACTGTGATCCATTCGAGCTGGTTGAGCAGACGGCGGGTGGCTCGCTCCTCCCCGGGGAGCACTCCACGCAGAATCTCAACGTTCGTGACCACCGAGGCAACGAGCGTCTCGCGATCCTGAACCGCGCGCTCGAACGCACCCGTCGCTGGTCCGACATCGCGTAGGTGGTCGATGAGCACACATGTGTCGACGACGATGGCCATCTATATCCCCAGGCGGTCCTCGAACGTCTCGCGGATTGCCTCCACGTACGCCGCGCCGTCTTCGTACTCCCAGTCGTCGCGATCCGCCCACGCGCCTGCGGATTCCCGGATAGCGGCTAGCATCTCGCGCTGAGTCTCATCGTCCGGATAGCGGCCGCGGTACTTCTCATCGACCGCGCGGCGAACCAGCTCGGCAATGGCGACGCCGCCGCGCTTCGATTCGCGGCAGAGGAGCTCGTACTGCTCGTCAGTGAGGGTGATCTGGGTGCGGTGACTCATGGATGGATCTTACATCAGCCTACATCACCCCCGCAGCCACGGTTCCCACGAGTCGGGCGGCTGGTTCACCGGGACTGGCGACAGGGCGCGGAGGCGCTCGACTGCCGGGGGGAGGACCTCCAGCAGGCGGTCCACATCGGCGTTGGTGTTGCTGCGGCCGAGTGTGAAGCGCAGGGAGCCGCGTGCGAGGTCGTCCGGAATGCCCATGCCCACGAGGACGTGGCTGGGCTCCACGGAGCCGGTGGTGCACGCGGAGCCGGAGGATGCGGCGATGCCGGCGAGGTCCAGCGTGAGCAGGATCGACTCGCCCTCCACGAAGCCGACGGCGCAGGAGACGTTGCCCGGGAGGCGCTGATTCACATCGCGCGGGCCGGTAATGGCGAGCATGGGGATGCGCTGCGGGAGTTCCTCGATGAGGCGCTGTTGCAGGGTGCGCTCGTGGGAGATGTCCGCCTCGCGACGCTCCGAGGCAAGTGTGAGCGCGCGGGCGAAGCCGACGATGGCGGGGGTGTTTTCGGTGCCGGCGCGGATGCGGCGTTCCTGCCCGCCGCCGAGGATCTGCCCCTGTAGGGGCGTACCGCTGCGGACGTAGAGCGCTCCCGCGCCGCGCGGGCCGTAGAACTTGTGGGCGGTGAACGTCATCAGGTCCACGCCCAGCCGGTCGACGTGGACGTTCATGTGCGCGATCGACTGCACGGCGTCCGTGTGCACCACCGTGCGAGGGTTGCGCTCCTTCACAAGGCGGGTGATCTCGGCGAGATCGTTGATCGCGCCGACCTCGTTATTCGCGTGCATGACGGAGACCAGCACGGTGTCATCGCGGACTGCGGCTGCGACCTTGGCGGGATCGACGTGGCCATCGGACTCCACGGGCACGAGCGTGACCTCGGCCAGCTCGTCACGCTCCAGTTGCTCCAGCGGGTCAAGGACGGCGTGGTGCTCGATGGGGGTGGAGATGACGTGGCAGCCGCGGCGCTTTGATGCTGCGAGGACGCCGCGGAGGGCGAGGTTGTCCGACTCGGAGCCGCCGGACGTGAAGACGATCTCGTCCGACCGCGCGCCGATGAGCCCGGCGAGGGTTGAACGGGCGGTATCGATGGCCTTGCGGGTCTCCTGGCCTTCGACATAAATCGAGGAGGGGTTGTGCCACTGATCGGTGAGGTAGGGGAGCATCGCCTCCACGACCTCCGGCGCGATCGGCGTGGTGGCGGCGTGGTCCAAATAGGTGCGATCAGGCATGGGGTCTCCCCGCGTAACTCCGCGCGGAACGCGGTTGTGGTGGGCTGGCTCCACGATACGCCGCATGCGGACGTTTAGCACGTTCTTCGCTGGTAAACGTGAAAAACGGTGGTACGGTAGGGGCATGCCATCAGCAATGGGGCGCGTCGATGGGACGCGCGAGGACATACTGACGCTGCTGCGTCGCCGCGACCGGATGGGCGTGGAGGAGCTCGCGGCAGAACTCGGGCTGGCAGGCGCCACGGTGCGCCGTCACCTGGATGTCTTGCAGCGCGATGGCTACGTGTCAGTCTCGCAGATCCGAGGCGGCACCGGGCGGCCTCGCCACCTCTTCTCGCTTACGGAGGCGGGCGCGGAACTTTTCCCACATCACTACGTGCGGCTGACGCAGCGCCTGCTCGGGGAAATCGTGGCGCTGGAGGAAGACGCGATTGCGGGCCGCAATGGCGTGGAGATCGCGAACCTTGTGTTCGAGAACATGTCGCAGCGCATCGCGCGGGAGTACCGCTCGCGGATCCACGGCGACACCCTGGAAGCGCGCGTGCGCCTGGCGGCGGAGCTGATTGCGGATGAGGGCATTGACTTCGAGGTCATGGAAGGACCTCGAGGGCCGCAGCTGCTGGGGCGGGGTTGTCCGTGCATGCGCATCGTGGAGGCGGCCGGTGAGGATGCGTCACGTCCCTGCGACCACGACCGCGAGTTGCTGGTTGGCCCGAGGACGCACCAAGGCGCCGCTGGCTTTCGTGCCACTCCCGCCCGCATCGCCACCTTGTTGGAGTTGCGGGCGGCCAAGTCGCCGATGACTCATGCCGAGTTGGCCGAAAAGCTGGCCACGAGCGGATTCGACAAAGCGACCGCATTTCGCAATCTGAATGATCTGACCAACGGCGGGCTGCTCCGCCGCACCGAATTGGGCGATCATGTCTGGCGGTTTGAGGCGATCGATCTGGCCGACCGCCATAAACAGGGC
>JBJHDC010000190.1:0-4787 GCA_050486345.1 Dehalococcoidia bacterium
CCGAGGGCCGCACCAACCCCGAAATCGCCACCGACCTCGGCATCACCCTCGATGGCGCCAAATACCACGTCTCCGAACTCCTCGGCCGCCTCGGGCTGGAACGCCGCGAGGAGATCGCAGTGTGGTACCGCGAACAGCGCGGATCCCCGCTCACCCGCGCCCGTCGCCGCCTCCGCGCCATCGGCCTCGCGCCCCTTGTAGGGATGCGCGAGCTGGCGACTGCGCCGTGGGCAGGAAAGGCCGCGCTCGTCGGAGGCATCGCGGTGCTGTCGATCATCGCGATCGTCGGCCTCGCCTCGGTGAACCAGCAGGGTAGCGGGGCTCCGGGGACCCCGACGCCCACGGCACCTGCGGCAACGGAGCAGCCGCCGGCGGGCGAGCCCACAGAACCACCCTTCGACCTGGACAGCCTGCGCGAGCCGTTCGTCGAGATCAGCCCGTCCAACGGTGGCGCTGGAGTCGGGCTGGTGAACGGACTCCCACCGCGAGCCACCGGTCCGCTACTCGTCCATGCGCTCTACCGGACGCTCGACCGGCCCGGCCACACCTTCATCGAGGTCGGAGTGTTCGATGTCGGCGCCGGGGCGCCCGTGAGCGCGTTCGAGGTTGAGTTCCGCGGCGGGGTCGGGCTCGTGCTGCTTCGGGACGGCGCCATCGTGGTCGGTTTTGACCAATCGGTCTGGCGGATGGCGTTGGACGGTACCGACGCGCGAGAGCTGTGGACACCGCAGGATCGGTACGTCTCAGACGTGCTCCCGTCGCCCGACGGCGCCTTCATCGCCTTCGCCACCATGCCGAGTAACGACCCGCGCCCCGACACTGCGCGCGTGGTGGTGGTGGATGTCGAGAGCGGTGCGGTGGTGCTGGACGCGGAACCAGACGCGGGACCCGGGGTCGGGTTCGATGGCATCGCAAGCGTGGCCGGATGGCTGAGCGAACGCGAACTGCTGCTGCGCAGCGGGTCAGCGACGGAGCACGCGGCGATGGGTCTCGATGGCGTGATCGAGGTGCGAGACGCCGATGACGCGATCATCTCACGTCCCATGCGGCGCGAAGATGGGCTGAGTCTGGAGCACGATGGAGGACTCCCGGGCGGATGCGCCCCGGGGGCGCTCGCGGACTACCCGGAGCTTGCGATGTACTCGACGATCCGGGTCGTGCGACAGGACACCGGCGATCTCGTCGGCGTCATCGACGCTGGCGGGCCGGTTGTGGCGCGTGCCGAACTCAGCCCGGATGGCGGAGAACTCATGTACGAGCGCCTCGCCGTCGACGACCAGGCGCTCGACGCGCTCGCGGATGCAGTAGCGGCGCAGGAGTGCCCGGACGGCGATCTCGTGGCTGCGCTGTCAGCGTTCGCGGGGCAGGACGGTTCGCACGAGATCCGGGTGCACGACCTGCTGACCGGTGTAGAGCGTGTCGCCGACACCCGCCTGGATGTCCTCCATGAGTGGTACGACGACCACGAAGTCATCTCATTCATCTGCGACGGGCATGAACGCCCCGCCCTGGGCATGGGAGACCAGCGAGGCGTCCCCCCGCTGGAGTGCTTCGGCAGCGACATCGTGGAGATGTGGGTCGGTGGAACGCTGGTCGCCCATGGTCCGGGAATGCGCGCCCCCTTCGTCCTCGGCTACATCGACGTGCCGTAGAGGGCGAGGTCATGCTCCTCCCACCCGCCGACGGCATCATCCTCCGCATGGCAGCCTGGACCGACATCGAGGACATCGCGCGCCACTACAACGCCAGCGTCGAAGATATCCTCAACTTCCCCGCCAACGGCCTCGATGGCGACCCCCCAAACCTCGATCCCCGCATGCCCCTCTTCATCCCACCGGCACCTGGGGCGGCCCGGCGCCGCCGACGCCGTCGATCGGCAACTGACGCCGCAAAGTCGCGCCCGACCCATCGCAGTCCCGTAGGGGCGAGGCGTGCCTCGCCCGTTTCCGCCCTGACCATTCGTAAAGACCCACGGCGTCGCTCCGCCCGCGCTCATTGCGTCCTCCCATCGGGTAGTGCAATCCACACCACCCCTGCCTACCCTCGACGCCATGGATGCCCAGCTCCCCCGCGGCCCCTCCGACGTCACCGAGCGACAGCTCGAGGTCGCCCGCCTCGTCGCCGAGGGCCGCACCAACCCCGAAATCGCCACCGACCTCGGCATCACCCTCGATGGCGCCAAATACCACGTCTCCGAACTCCTCGGCCGCCTCAACCTCCAGCGTCGCGAAGAAATCGCCCTCTGGTACCGCGCCCACCGAGGCTCGCCACTCTCGCGCGCGCGAAAGCGGCTGCGCGCCGCATTCGGGTTGCCGCTGGTCGCGCTGACCACGGCAGGCGGCGCAGGCGTGGGCGTGGCGGTGGTGCTGGTCGCGTTCGCAGTGCTGCAGGCCAGCGACGACCCCGCCGACATCGGCCGCGTGATCGATACAGCACACGGTCGATGGGAGATGCTTGAACCGCCTCCGGAGCCGCTGTTTCATCATTTCGCCGTAGCGCTCGACGAGCGCCACGTGCTGCTCGGGGGTGGTCAGGAAGTACGATCCGGCCCCGGGTCAGAGAACCTATCGACGGGACCCCAGATCCGCACATGGATCCTCGACCTCGATACCGGGTCCTACGAGGAACTCGTCGAGTTCACGGACCTGTGGGGCCTGGTGGGCGCCGTGCGCCGGCACGATGGCTCAGTGCTGATCGCGGGCGGAGTGGAATCGACAACGGAGCCGGGCGGCTGGCGAGCCCTCGATGGCCAGCTGCTCGAGTGGAGTCCAGCGACGCGATCGTTTGCCGTGATCGAAGACGACCAACTCGGAAGGATCGTCGCGATCGGCGCCGATACGCACGGCGTTCCCCTCGTGCTTAACCAGGACAGCCACACATTCACCCTGCTCCGTGAGCGTGAGCCCGGCAGCTTCGAGGAGATCGCAAGCGTGGATCTCGAGATGAGTCAGAACACCAGCGCCTCCATCTTCGGCGACGTGGCCATCGCCACCATGGCAGACGTCGCTGTTATCGACAGCGACACAGGCGAAATCGTCCACCTGCCAGGTGTGATGACCAGCCGCACCGTCCTCACCACTCCCGTTGCGCTCGGTGACGGCCGCGTGCTCCTCTCCGGCGGCTTCGAGGCGAACGACTGGACCGCATGGACCGAAGCTGGAATGCGAGACCCTGCGTTGACCGTCGCCAGCGGCAACCCTGCAGGCGATATCGTGGGTACCGACGAGACCTTCCTTGTGGACGCTCAGGCTCCCTCGATCGAACCGTCGACACCGCTCGCGGGCGGCGGCCGCGTCAACCACGTCGCGGTGCCGCTGCCCGATGGGCGCGTACTCATCGCCGGTGGGCTTGCTGAGTACGGGGGCGCCGCGTGGCAACCCGAGCCGGTCGGCGTCGTCCTCCACGATCCCGCGAATGCGACCTCGATCCTTCTCGACGACGCACCCGATGTCGGGCGCTTCCCACGAGCAACGCTGCTCCCCGACGGCAGCGTGCTCTTCACCGGTACTGACCCAGTGGCTAGCGACCCCAACGAGGCGAAGGGCCTCGCCATCCGCTTCTTCCCCGCCGCATACCCGTAGCGGCGCCCCGCGAGCGTAGCGAGCATCGTCGACAGAGGCCTTGCGCCCATTCTGCTCTCGCCCCCCGCGCCACACCCCCCTTCGCCCACCACCCCCCAGCCGCTACACCCTCCCCACGCCCCTCCTCGCGGAATACGTATTCGGTGAGGGGGCCTAGGAAGGAGCACCGTTCGATGCAACAAACGGTCGAGCAGTGCACGCATCGCAGGAGTGGCGAGGCCTCACATATTTTTCTCTCACATCTGGAAACGCACGCGATCTGGTACGCAACCGTGACGCAACCCGGCCCTCTCCCACCCTCGCGATATACTCGCGCCGATGAAGGCACACGAGGCCCGCGGCGAGGGGAGTGCGTGATGATCGAGGGGTACCCGGAGATTCCGAAGGACGTGGCGGCCATGCCGGTGCGGCCGAACCTCGAGGACTGGGCCGCCATGCGCGAGTCCTGGTCGTGGGATGACGTGTGGGCGGAGCTGGCGACCCCCAACGGCCTCATCAACAAGGCTTACGAGTGCGTGGACCGCCACGCCGAGGGTGCACGCGCTTTGAAGCCCGCGCTGATCTGGCAGAGCATCGACAACGAGATCGAGACGTACACCTACGCCGACCTCAAGGCGCGCTCCAACCAGGTCGCCAACGCCCTGCGCGGCATCGGCGTCCAGAAGGGCGAGCGGGTCTTCCTGCTCAGCGACCGCATCCCGGAGCTCTACTTCGCGGTGTTCGGCGCACTCAAGATCGGCGCCATCGTCGCTCCGCTGTTCTCCGCCTTCGGCCCCGAGCCCATCAAGGAGCGCGTCCAGCGCGCCGAGGGTTCCGTCATCATCACCACCCCCAAGCTGCTCCCCAAGGTGAACGCCATCCGCAGCGAGCTCACCTCGCTCCAGCACGTGATCGTCGTCGCCCACCGCGAAGGCGCCGAGGTCGCCAGCGAGGACATCGAGTGGGCCTCAATCGTCGATGGCGCGTCGGAGGAGTTCGAGATCGAGCCGACCGGCGCGGAGGACTGGTCGATCATGCACTTCACCAGCGGCACCACCGGCCTGCCGAAGGGCGCCGCCCACGTCCACAACGCAATTGTCAGCCACTACGCCACCGGCAAGTACGTGCTCGACTTCCACGAGGACGACATCTACTGGTGCACCGCCGACCCCGGCTGGGTCACCGGCACCTCCTACGGCATCTTTGCCCCGTTCTCGAACGGCGTGA
>JBJHDC010000191.1:0-4717 GCA_050486345.1 Dehalococcoidia bacterium
GGCGACGAGCCCAAACGTGAGGTAGAACATCCAGAGTGAATTGAGCTGGCTGAAGGCGATGAAGCCCAGACCGAAGATGATGAGGCCCACGCGCATGATCGCCTGCGGTCCCCAGCGATTCATCATCCAGCCCTGGACCGGGCCCAGGATGCCGCTTTCGACGCGTGAGAACGCGTAGGCGCCACCAATGGCGCCCTGACTCCACCCGAACTGCGTGTGCAGACTATTGGCGTATGCGCCAAAGGCCTGTTGCGTGAACGCGCCCGCGAGCATCTGGATGATTGCGCCTGCGCCCACCATGTACCAGCCGAAGAACGGCTTGCGGCGCGCACGGCGTCCGCCGGGCGGCCCCGCATGGCGGCGAGGTAGCATTCTCATCGGCGGTGTGCTGCCGTCGTCGGAGGCTCCGCTCTACTGTTCCGCAAACTCGCGACACTTGATGGCGCGCTCGAGGTCATCGATCGCCTCACGTAGCCGGCGCTGGAGGACCGGCAGGCGATCGCCAATCGAGCCGAGCAGGGTATTCGCACGATCGAGGTGGGTGCGGTCCACGGCGTAGCCCGGCCAGAGGCCGCTGAAGTACGTGCTCGCGAACTCGTTATCGCGCTCCTCGAAGATGCGCGGGAGCTGCTCGAAGTAGCGCTCGATGTACGGTGCGAGCAGATCACGCTGGGACCACCAGTGGAAGCCGCCCATCGCTGCACCGGTGAGATGCAGCGATCCGTAGCCCTCGCCGTGGAAGCGCTCCCAGGCGGCCTCCTTCACGACGAGGTCGGCGTGGGAGGTCTCGCAGCGGAGCATGGCGCGCTGACCACGGTCCGAGGGATCCCGCTCCCGTTCGGTGGCTACGCGCTCATCGGCGCCCTCGAGGCCGTAGGCCACGTGGTGCAGCGCGATGGTCCAGCGCATGTCCTGATCGATGACGAGCCCGGGGATGGTGAGCCCGCCGTCAGCGAGCTGCGCGGTAGTGCGGATGTCGTCCGGGTTGATGGCGACATTCACCAGCGTCCGTGCCCAGATGATCTGCAGGTCCGGGTCATCGACGGTCTCGAGGGCCTGCATGGAAAGTTCGAAGAGCCCGTGCGCTGCCGCGGCCTTCTGCGCCTCCGGCACGTAACGGCTCACTGTGGCGATCATCTGCTGGAGGATGGTCTCCACGAGCTCGTGGTCCCGCTCAGTGACCGCCTTCGGCCCGGCGAGCTCCAGGTAGTCCGTGGACTTGAGCTGCTGATCGCGCACCATGTGCCACAGCGTCTGCCAGATGAGCTGCCGCAGCAGTGTGTCATCGAGGTGGTCCAGCCGCTCGCGGATGAACTCGAGGGACGGCTCATCGAGGGCCAGCTTGGCGAACGCGTGGTCGTTGTAGTTCGGGTAGACGAGTGCGGGAGCGGGCCGCCCTGCGGCGCCCTCGACAGTTGCCTCTGCATCCTCGATGTACGCGGGCACCGCGTCGATCACGATGCTGTCGCCATCATCGCGCACGAGTGCGATTTCGACCTGGTGCGGGCGAAGGGTGGGGTAGTCCTCGAGTGCGGACTGTCGAAGGTGCATCGACTGGATGCGCCCATCGGCGACCTCAGTGGTGGCGGAGAGCGTATTCAGAGAGGCCGTCTCCAGCCAGAGTGCGGCCCAGCCGTGCAGGTCCCGGCCCACGCCCTCGCCGAGGGAGTCGAGCCAGTCCGAGAGGGTGGTGTTGCTGAAGGCGTGCGTCTGGAAGTAGAGCCGCATGCCCTCGCGGAAGCCCTCCATGCCCATCGCGGCCACCAGCTGCTTGATGACGGCTGCGCCCTTGCCGTAGGTGATGCCATCAAAGTTCAGGAACGTCGCGTCCGTGTCGGCCACCTCGCCGGCGATAGGGTGGGTGGTGATCAGTTGGTCCTGACGGTAGGCCCAGTTCTTCATCCCGGAGTTGAACGACTGCCACGCATGCGTGAACCGCGTGCCCTCGACCAGTGCGAGGTAGGCCATGTAGGTGGCAAATGACTCGTTCAACCAGAGATCGTTCCACCAGCGCATGGTGACCAGGTTGCCAAACCACATGTGGGCCATCTCGTGCAGCAGCACCTCAGCGCGGCCCAGGCGGTCGTTGTCCGTGGGCGGGTCGCGGAAGACGAGGCGTTCCGAGTGGGTGACGGCCGCCACGTTCTCCATGGCGCCGGCGTTGAACTCCGGCACGAAGATCTGGTCGTACTTCGTGAACGGGTAGGGGTAGTCGAAGAAGGCCTGGAAGAAGTCCAGCCCCTGCTTCGTGACCTGGAAGAGCTCCTCCTGGTCGATGTACGGCGTCAGCGACTTGCGCGCGAAGAAGCCGAGCGGGATGTCACCGTGCTGGTCACGGAACGCCTCGTACGGTCCGGCGATGAGCGCAAAGAGGTAGGTCGAAAACGGCCGCGTCTGCTCGAACGTGTGGCGCGTGAGACCGTCACCGATGTCCTCAGTCGCGGTGGCGTTGGAGTTTGCGATCAGGGTCCAGTCGGCGGGCGCCGACACCGTGAGTTGGTAGGTTGCCTTGATGTCAGGCTGATCAAACGACGGGAACAGGCGATGCGCTGAGTAGGGCTCGAAGTTGGTGTAGAGGTACTCCTCGCCGTCCTCCGGATCCACGAACTGGTGGAAACCGTCGCCGGTGTGGTCGTAGTCGTTCTCGTACACCACCCGCACCGTATTCGCGCCGTCGCGCAGGCCGGCGTCGAGGGTGAGGCGGTAGCCCGTCCAGTTCGGCTCAGCGATCGTTTCGCCGTTCACCTGGAGCGAATCGATGCGCTTGCCGGTGAAGTCGAGGAAGACCGCATCAGTGCCGGTGAGGGTGAAGGTGGCGGTGACGTCCCCGTGGTAGGTGGCCGCGCCGCGCTGCAGCTTCAGGTCAATCTCGTATGCGGCTTCGGTGACGCGTGCTGCGCGTTGAGTGGCTTCGACCTGGGTGAGTACGTCGCGGGTGGTCGGCGGCGGAGCGTTCATCGCAGTCCTCGTCGTGGCTTCGCATCACGGGTAATGGCATGGGGGCCAATCGCCATCGTACCCGCTTCCGCGTCACGGGAAAGTTTCGAGGGCTATTCCCGCGTGGAGCCCTCCACATCGCCCGCTCCAGGCGAGCCGTCGGGCGAGATGCGCGCCTGTGCGGCCTCGCGACGCGGGGCGACGACGAAGCGGATGACTGCCACGGCCACGAGTACCGCGGCGATGCCGAACCAGGTCAGGGCGTACTCCATGTGCGGAATGTGGCTTGTGTACGGGGGATAGCCCTGCCGCAGCAACGCAGCAGTTGCGAGTGACGGCGGACCGTTGTCGATGAGTTCGCCTTCCAGGACGTACCAGGGGTAGACCTCGTACGGCAGGGCGGAGGCCATGGATTCGGGTGCGGTGCCCGTCCACGTACCCTGCTGCGTCTCGCGCGCGCTGAGCGAATCGTCGTAGCGCACGAGCCCTTCGATGTCGGCCGCGGGTTCGCGGGCGAGTGCCGTGAGCACCTCGTCACGGCGCTCCTCCGCGTACCAGCCGCGGTTCACGAGGAGGGCCGGCCCGCCCTCGTGAGGGAGGAGTGGCACCACGATCTCTTCGCCCTTGATACCGCTGCGGGCACGGTTCGCGATGATTAAGGCGTGATCGAGGTCCCAATCGCCAGCGGCGTGCACCCGCCGGTAGTCGAGATCGTCGAGTTCGACCGTCTCCAGCGCTGTGACCTCGGCCGGGGCGAGCGCCAGGCGATCGTTCCGCTCTGCGACCAGGTCGTTTCGCCAGTCATTGCGCTGGAGCTGCCATACGCCCAGCCCGATGAAGATGACGGTGACCAGAAGCAGCAGGGCAGCGAGGGCCGGGGCCGGTAGTCGCATTGGGACGCGTTCCTCCGGTGGGAAGTCTGGGTGCTTCCAGTGTCGAAGGCGCGCCCCGCAGCGGCAATGTCGGGGGACATCCGGCTTCTGTGGCCAGCGGAATTACCCCGCGTAGGCCATGCCCGTCGCTGCGAGCGTGGTGGCGTCACCATCGCGGATGTCGCCGCCGATGACCTCGCCGAAGTAGACGACGTGATCGCCCGGTTGTGCCTGTCCGATGACGCGGCATTCGATCCACGCTACGGCTGCATCGAGCACCGGTGCGTCCGTTTCGAAGGTGGAGATGGGCTCGCCCTCGAGTCGGCCGGCGCCGCTGGAAGACTTCTTCGTGAACTTGAGCGAGAGATCCTTGGTGCCCTCGCCCAGCACAGAGATCGAGAAGACGCCGGTGGCGTCGATGTTCTGCCGTGTGTGCGCTCCGGCCTGAATAGCGACTGCGATCACCCGCGGGTCGAATGAGACCTGGGTGGTCCAGTTCGCGGTCATGCCATTCGGCTCGCCATCGGCGGATACGGAGCCCACTACCACCAGACTGTAGTGCAGCTTCTTCAGGGCGTTACTGATTCCCTCGTCGGTGGCCATGCCATCCTCCGCTCATGTTCAGACGGTTCTCGTGTTCCCCCTCAGCATACGAGATTGATTTGGGGCGCGAGACGAGCGTGCGACGAACGTGAAATACGTCTGAAACGTGCTGCTTGTATCTTTACCTCACTGCGAAAGCTAACCCGGTGGGCTATCCCGGGAGGGCGCGAAAGGCGATCAATGTCGTACAAGGCTGAATACATCTGGATCGACGGTACGGTTCCGACGCAGAAGCTGCGTTCGAAGACCAGGATCATCGCGGACGGCGAGGAGCCGGCGATCTGGGGTTTCGATGGCTCCAGCAC
>JBJHDC010000192.1:0-4636 GCA_050486345.1 Dehalococcoidia bacterium
GCGCCCAGAGGACGCCGGCGACACGACGTGGTTTGCGCGGTCCGGCAGTGCAGAAGCAGCTCCGGGGAGCTAGACGCGCCGGCTAGATGTCATCGACCCACGCCTCGTTCCGATGTTTCACGACTGCCCAGGGGTTGGTCTCCCAATCGTGGAGCCTGTTCCACCGCACTTCGCGGTTGATGAACGTGCAGACGTTCGACAGATGTGCGTAACGCTGGGTCAGCAACATCTGGATCTCGTGAACCTTTGCGAAGTTCTCCTCCCGGTCCACCAGCGTCTCGGAGAGCTCGATCATCTCGTCAATCTCTGGATCGCGGAGCCCGAACCAGCGATGGTTCTGCTGCGGATCGGTGTGGTTCATGCGCAGGTGACGTGCCGGGCTGTCCCAGCCGGGGTGCTGTACGGTGCCGACGAAGTCGTAGTCGCCCGTTGGGCTGATGCGCTCCAGCCATTCACCCGCAGGCGTGACCTCGAACTCCGTGTTGGTCACTCCAATGCGACGGAGCTGCTCCGCGAACACCTGGATGCCGATCTCGTTGTTCGGGCTGATGATCGTGGTGAGCGAGTAAGTAGCATTGAAATCGAACCCGGCAGCCTCCAACAGCTGGCGTGCTTCTTCCGGGTCGTGGCGTGTGTACTCATCGACCTCGGACGGATCCATTCGGTAGTTCTCGAGTGCCTCAGAGAGCTTACCCGGGGCCTTTACCGCCCAGCCCTTGGCAACGAGGTCGATGTACTCGTCCGGGTTGAACATCCGGTAGAACGCCTCGCGCACGCGGATGTCGTCGAAGGTCTCGCGGGCGCGGGACATGTTCCAGGTGAAGAGCGCGGGGCTCATGTGCTCCACGGCAGTGATGCGATCGCCGAGGTCGCGCTCGAAGCGGTCGGCCATCTCCGCGGGCGGCGTGAAGACAGTGATTTGATCCGCGCGGAACGCGGTCTCCTGTGCTGACGAGTCCGGAAGCACGATGACGTTCCGGTTGTCGATGTACGGCATCCCCTCGTCCGCCAGCCGGTAGGTGGGGTTGCGGACGTACTGGTAGCTGACGTCGAACTGATGCGATGCCAGCTGATACGGACCGGATCCGATCGGAGGCGTCTCGCGGAAGTTGTCGAGCATTTCCCGCGGGGCGATGCAGTTGCTGTGTGGTAGTCCCAGCTGGGCACCCGTGAACAGGTAGGCGCTGGGTCTGCGGAAGTTATAGATGAGTGTCTGGTCGTCCGGAGTCTCAAGCCCGGCGCCGTCCCAGTCGATGAAGCCCAACTGGAACGTGCGGTCGGACGCAGTCTCGTTGTCACGGACGTACGCCTGCATCGCGGCGATATCTTCGGTAATCACGGGTCGGCCGTTGACGGGCGCGATGTCCTGGAAGACGAGGCCTTCCTTCAACTTCACCACCAACGTGGTTTCATCGACCAGTTCAAGGCTCTCCGCAGCCAGCGTCTCGTACACGCGGTCGTCCTGCGAGCGGGAGATAATCAGCGTGTCGTACACGTGCTGAGCGGAGCCGGTATTGGCCTCGAAGGCGTTCCCCGGCGTATCGAAGTGTGCTGCGGCCGTACCGGTCCACTGAATGATCGTTCCACCCTGCCGAGGGCTGTCAGTACCCGGTGTCTCGGTAGCGTCAGGCGTGCCGGTTGCTGTGCCGCGGGGTGTGGTCGCGGTGGCTGTAGGAGTGGGCGTGTCATCGTCATCACCACAGCCCAGCAAGGCCAGACCCGCGAGACCAGCTCCGGCAACGGCAGAGCCACGCAGAAACGCGCGCCGTGATGTGTGTGGTTGCCGTGTCCAGTATGTTCGCTCGGACATCCAATCCCCTCATCCGTCGTGATGATCCCGGTGGGATCGCCGTATGAATAACGGGCATAATACGCCCATCGTCAACATACCCGTGGGGGGTGTCTGAAAGGTCTGAGGCATCACGTCCGGGGAATCTAGTGCGGCGGTAGCACGGTATCCGCGCTCCGGGGTCTGAGGCGCCGGTGCATACTTCCGTTACGTGTTCACCGGTCCAGTGGGGGAGTGTCTTCGGCCGACTCGACTTCGAGGTCCGTGCGAGGCGCACCCGCGCGCTGCTGACGGCGGCGCACCCGTTCGCGCTCCTCGATGGTGCGTCGCGCCCAGCGACGGAAGCCGAGCGCCATGGTGGCTGCCATCCCGGCAAACATTCCCAGGTCGATCGCGCCGAGGGCCTCAGAGGAGAGGTTGTTCGAGAAGGCGCGACCGAGGAACAGGCCGAAGAACAGCGCGAAGGCGATCCCCAACCGTGAGGCCCGCGGCGCGCGCGAGGTGGTTGCGGCGGTCTGCTTCGGTGCGCCGCTACTCGCCGATCCATCGGGTCCAGCGGCAGAGGTGCTACCGGAAGTCGCACCTCGTCGGCGGCGTCGAGGTCGCCTGGATCCGCTCATGCGCGGTCGATCCGGCGGTAGCGGCGCGGCCGCGATGGGCGATCGGTGCGCGGAGGTAGTCCCGAAAGATCTTTTCCAGAGTTCGGTCCAGGCGCGGCTTCGATGTTGTTCGCGGCCCGGTACTCCTCATCGATGGTGATCAGGCACTGCGCGCAGTAGTAGAAGAGCCCGAACTCCTCGGCCATCACCGCGTCACCGCAGTCCTTGCCGGGCCGGTTGTTGAACGGGTTGAGGTGGTAGTAGCGACCGCAACCGAAGCACTCGTGCAGGAACCGACGATCGGCTTCCGCTTCGCCGCAGATCGCGCACTGCTGGTTCGCCTGTTCCGTCACCGGCTCTTGCTCCTCTGTCCTCTTGCGCCGTTGGCGAGTGCCTCGCGGACCGTGGCCCGTGCTTCGGCTGGCGTGCTCAGCGTGCCGAGGAACCGCTCTCGGCGCAAGCGCGCGAGCCAGCGGCCCAGTTCCCGACCTCGAGGCACGCCTAGCCGTTCCAGGTCCTGCGCCGTAAGCGGGGAGCGGGAGCGCTCCCACCGACGCAGCGCCTGCTGCAGGGCGGGTTGCGCCTCCGGGGCGAGCCACTGCGCGGCGATGCGGGCCTCCGTACGCACGCTTTCGAGCCGTGCGAGGTCGTCGAGCGTGTCGCCGGCCTCAAGCAGGCGTCGAGTCTCCAGCACGGTCTCGCGTGTGTCACGGTCAACCGCGAACCGCTCCAGCACCGGGCGCGGGTGGTCGAGCGGCCCCAGGAGGAGGGCAGCGAGGCGGAGTGGTGGCAGCGGTCCGGGGCGGTGCCGCAGCGCGCGCGCGGTACGCTCGTGCAGGTGGAGCGCGGGGTGGATGGCCGCGAGGGCGCCCCACTGCTCCAGCAGCTCCAGAACTTTGCCCGTACCTCCTCGCTTTGCGGTGAACTGCAGTTCAGACCAGAGGCGCGGCCCGGAGATTGTCTCCAACCAGTGCACACCATCTGCGATGAGAGCCGCCGTCTCTTCGTCTGGTCGCAGATCCGTGAGCACCGCTGTGCGGGCGCCGCGCCAGATCCGGGTGGCGTCATCCTGGAACGACCGCACATGCAGCACGCTGAGTCTGCGGCTCGCGAGGTCGTCGAGGCCCTCGAACGGATCCACCAGCTCGCCGCGCTGCTCTCCCGCAATTCCGAGTGCCATGGCGTTGACCGTGAAGTCGCGGCGGGCGAGATCGCGCTCGATCGAGTGGGTCGCGCGCACCCGCGGGAGTGCGCCGGGATGGGCGTAGGTCTCCGTGCGCATGCGGGCGATATCCACACGCAATCCACCAACGATCACCGAGGCGGTGCCAAACCGCTCGCGAAGGCGCATATGCACCTCAGCGTCGCGCAGCGCGGCTCCGCAGACGCTCGCAAAGCGGGCGGCGTCGCCATCGATGACCACGTCCAGGTCGTTGATCGGGCGGCCCAGCGCGAGATCCCGGACAGCACCGCCCACGAGCCAGAGCGAAGCGTCTTGCTCCCGGGCCGAAGCGATCGCTGCACGGAGGAGGGCACGGCCATTCGTGTCCAGCGCCCGTTCCAGAGCCCGAAGGTGAGGTCGTATAAGCGGGTGATCTATTCTTGACATTGCACAAGCCACTACATACGATCCCCAAACCCCGAGCCGACAATCTTGGCGTGGGGCCCGGCTAACTCTCCCCGAGTGCATGCCGTTGGGCGGGCTGACAAACATCGTACGCACCATGCACCGCAGAGGGGCAGGGGCGACCGATGAGGAAGGCTCGTGCGTGACCCTTGTGGCAACGGATCGTCCCCGTCGGGACCGCGCCGTGACCTCAGAGGAGCCTGACCTGGCCCCACTGGAGGCGCGTGTCGGGGTGACCTTCGACGAGCTCGAGTTGCTGCGCGCCGCACTGACCCACCCCTCGTTCGCGAACGAGCATCCGGATGACCCCGCGCCGACCAATGAGCGGCTGGAGTTCCTCGGCGACGCGATCTTGGGCGCGGTGGTTGCGGAGGACCTCTACCGGCGATTCCCGGAGGCACACGAAGGTCGTCTGACCGAGTGGCGCGCGCAGCTCGTATGCGGGCCCACGCTCGCGCGGGTGGCGACGACGGAGCTCGACCTCGGAGAGTGGCTGCGCCTCGGGCGTGGCGAGGAGCAGACCGGGGGCCGCACGCGCGAAGGCAACCTGGAGCGCGCATACGAGGCGATCGTCGGCGCGATGTCGACGATCGACACGAAACCGCTCTGGCGCGTCACATG
>JBJHDC010000193.1:0-4624 GCA_050486345.1 Dehalococcoidia bacterium
TGCTCCAGCACGCGCCACTCAGCGGGCGTGAGCACGTCCGGGTGCGGCGGACGGCCTCGACCTTCGCGACGGGCTCGATGGTTCATGCGGAACATCGTAGGGAGCGAGAAGGCGAATTACCTCACTCTTCGGGCGACGCGCGGGGTGCGCCGATCCGATGGTGAATCTCCTGGGCGCTGGCCGTTTCCATGAACAGTGCCAGCGCATCCTCGAGGTTGGCGCGCGCTTCCTCGGCTGTGTCGCCCTGGCTGGCGATGTCGAGCTCAGGGCAGAGGGCGAAATACCCGTCGCCCTCTGCGTCGATTTCGGTCGTGAAGTGCCTACGCATCGCCGTCCCACTACACCCGCTGATACTTCCGGATCGCCAGCGGGGCGATGATTACGGTGAGGCCTACTGACCAGGCGATGGTCTTGAGAACGTGGCGCGTGGCGGGCTCATCGAGGGCCAGTGCGCGGGCGGCGTCGACGGCGACGGAGAATGGGTTGGCCTGGGCGATGGGCTGGAGCCAGCCCGGCATCGTCTCGATCGGTACGAAGGCGGAGCTCACGAACGTCACCGGGAACATCCACATGAAGCCGGCGAGGTTGGCCGCTTCCACCGACTTCACCGAGGTGCCGATGAGTGCTGCCATCCAGGAGAACGGAATCGCGAAGAGCAGCGCAACGAGGGGCATACCGACGATGGAGACCAGACCGCCGTGGAAGCGGAACCCGATGATCAGACCCACCACGATCATGAGCGTGAGCACGAAGACGTTGTTTGCGGTGTCCGCCATGATGCGCCCGGCCAGCACGGCGGAGCGAGACATGGGCAGCGAGCGATAGCGGTCGAAGACGCCCTTCTGAATGTCCTCGGCCAGACCGACAGCCGTACCGGCCGTGCCGAAGAGCACCGTCTGCAGCAGGATGCCGGGTAGCAGGAAGTCGATGTAGTTGTCCGTCTGGACGGCGATGGCGCCACCGAAGACGTAGGTGAAGAGCAGCACGAACATCACCGGCTGTGCGGTGGAGAAGAATACCCAGTCCGGGAGGCGGATGTAGCGGTAGAGGCTGCGCTTGGCCATCACCATGGAGTCGCGGACGGCCCAGGTGACGTTGGAGGCCGCGCCGGCTCGCTCGCGAGGTGCGGGCGCTTGCGGTGCGGGTGGGGTCTGAGATGCAACGGTCACGCTTAGCGTCCTTCCGCAGCCGCTGTAGCGGCCTCTGATTCGGCTTCGGCCTCCTCGGCCGGGCGGCCGGTGAGGGCGAGGAAGACGTCGTCCAGGCTCGGCTGCCGCAGCGACAGGTCGGCGATGGCGATGCTGGCGGCGTCGAGGGAGCGCACCACGTCCGCTACGGCGGATGCGCCGTCATTCGTGGAGATGCTGACCTCGCGCGCGGCGGCATCGATGTGTGGTGAGGAGCCGTACTGCTCCAGCGTGGCGCGCGTGCGATCGAGGTCGCCTTCGTCGGCCACCTGCACGGCGATCACCCGTCCGCCCACGCGTTCCTTGAGCTGGCTGGCGGTGCCGTCCGCGATCACCATCCCGTGATCGATGACGACGATGCGGTCCGCCAGGCGGTCGGCCTCCTCCAGGTATTGCGTGGTGAGCAGCACGGTGGTGCCGCCGCTGGCGAGGTCCTCGATCTCGCTCCACAGGTCGAGGCGACTGCGCGGGTCGAGGCCCGTTGTCGGCTCGTCCAGGAACAGCACCTGCGGCTCGCCGATGAGGCTGGCGGCCAGGTCGAGCCGCCGCCGCATGCCGCCGGAGTACGTCTTGGTCATGCGGTTCGCCGCATCGCTCAGCGAGAACCGCTCGATGAGGTCACGCGCGCGACGTCGCGCCTCGCTCTTAGGCAGGTGGTAGAGCCGCCCCACCAGCTCGAGGTTCTCGAGGCCAGTGAGGATGTCGTCGACCGCCGCGGACTGGCCCGCGAGGCCGATGACGGAGCGCAGGGCTCCCGCGTCACGTACTACGTCGTAGCCCGCCACGGTGGCGCGGCCGCTCGTGGGCTTGAGCAGCGTGGTGAGGATGCGGACGAGCGTGGTCTTGCCGGCGCCGTTCGGTCCCAGCAGACCGAGGACGGAGCCGCGGTCGATGTCGAGGTCGATGCCACGCAGTGCGTGCACCGTTCCGTAGTGCTTCGTGACGCCCTCCACCTGGACGGCGTACGGGCCGTCGAAGGATCCGGGAGACATGGGCAGGCCTTTCCGATGTGAATGGCGGCGACAGCGCCAGATTTCGACAGATCTCATCTGACACCCGCGGGTGGGTGTGCACAACACCCAGGTGGCACTGGTTCGTGTGTTCCGGGTGCTATCGGGACGATGCGGTGCTGGTCGGGTGTCTCGCGCGACACGCTACAATCTCAAGGACACTTGAAGTCAAGGAGGAGGCGCCATGTCGCGAGCACGCCGCCCAAGCGGTGCCGCCGGCTCTGAGTACCTGACCATTGGTGAGGCAGCTGAGCGGTCCGGGCTGGCGACCTCGGCGTTGCGGTTCTACGAGGACCGCGGGCTGATCGTCTCCACGCGCACGGAGGGCAACCAGCGGCGCTACCGGCGTGACGTCCTGCGCCGGCTGGCGTTCATCCAGGCGGCGCAGCGCGTGGGCCTCTCGCTGGACGACGTACGTGCGGCCCTCGCGACGCTGCCGGAGCACCGCGCGCCCACGGCGAAGCAGTGGGAGCGGATGGCCTCACAGTGGCGACCGCTGGTCGAGGAGCGCATCCAGTTGCTGCAGAGTCTGCGCGATGACCTGGATGCCTGTATCGGCTGCGGCTGCCTCTCGCTCGGCATCTGCCGGCTCTTCAATCCCGAGGACGAGGCGGCGAGCATGGGGGCCGGGCCTCGCTACTTGCCGAGCTTCGGGTGGGAGGAGGTCATGGAGCGGTACGGTGACGGCGAGGGGGCGTTGGCCGAGGATGACGACGGGTAGCGGGTCGGGGTACAGACGGGGCGTTCCTCCCTCGGCGGGAGAGCGCGGTTCCGCTACTGTGGTTGCTGGTAGTTGGTGTGGCCAGTCTGCATGACGTACTGCCTCGCACTCGCCCGCTGCCGTAAGGCGCGCGACTGTGAGGCGGCTGTGAGAGGGACTCGACCGATGTACGAACGGATCATTTTCGCCGACGACGGATCGCCGCTGGCGCGTTCGGCGGCCCCGCGGGTCGCCGCGATCGCCGCCGCCAACGACAGCCATGTGCTCGTCGTGCGCGTCTCCCGTGCCGCTGGTATCGATCCGGACGACATCGACTACTACGCATGGGACCACTACTTCACCGATCGCGCGCGCGAGGAGGCGGCTTCCAACCCGCTGGAAGCGGAGCCGCACCTGAGTGACGTGGTCCGTGACCTGGAAGCGCGTGGCGTGTCGCGCGTGGGTTCCGTGGTGCTGAAGGGCGAGGCAGCGGAGACGCTGACCGAGACCGCCGACGAGCTCGAGGCGAACCTGCTGGTGATGACCTCGCGCGGCACCGGGGGTCTGAAGCGGGCAATGCTCGGGTCCGTCGCTGAGCACCTGGTGCGTCACGCTCGGGAGACGCCGCTGTTGCTCTGCCCGCCGCCGGAGGACGAGGTGCCACGCGGGATCGCTCGCGTGCTGCTCACGATGGACGGCTCCGGCCTCTGCCGGCAGGCGGCCCCGTACGCGGAGCACCTCGCACGGTCGCTGGGGGTGCCGCTGGTGCTGTTGCAGGTGACGGAATCGGAAGAAGACCTGATCCGCGCGACGGTGCCAGGCGGACTGACGTCGGCGCACTCGCTTCCGCCGGAGGAGGTGGAACGGATCGCCGCGGCCCAGCGCGAAGCCGCCGAAGGCGAACTGCGCGCCACCGCCACGGCGATGCGCGAGCGTGGGTGTGAGGACGTGACCTTCGAGGTGCGGTCCGGCCACCCGTCTACTCAGATCCTCGCGGCGGCGGATGAGCTGCAGGCCGACGTGATCGTGATGGCCACCCGCGGCCGCGGCGGCCTCGGACGGCTCCTGCTCGGATCGGTCGCGGATACGGTTAGTCGCCAGTCAGAACGCGCCGCCGTGCTGCTCATCCGGCCGGACGACGATGCCATCGACGAGGACGACCACTAGGTCGCGACTGCCAGCCATTTCGGGCGGGGCTGTTCAGGCGGCGCGCGCCGCCTCCGCTTCGTCGATGAACCCGCGCACGGTGCGGTTCCAGTCATCCGGGCGCTCGAAGTAGGCGGAGTGGCCGGCGCCCTCGATGATGTGCAGGCGCGATCCCGGCGTGAGCTCGTGGGAGATGCGGATCAGGTCGGGGTGCACGACGCGATCGTATTCCCCCACGATCCAGAGGATGGGGATGCCGCTGTCGGCCAGCCGCTTCGCCGTGGTGCCCGCACCGCGATTCATGGGGCGCTCATTCGGCCAGAGGAAGTCCTGCGGGCGCTTCGGGTTGATCGAGCGGATGCGGCCGTAGAGGTAGTGCATCTCCGGGGACTCATCGCGGAACGTGGGCGCCATCGCGCGTTGGAGGAGTGTCCCCCGCAGCGTGCCGTCCTCCTCCAGCTGGCGTTTGAGCGCGTGGTAGCGGGCGTCGACGACGACTCGACCGAGCCGCTCGGCCCAGTAGGTCTCCGAGCCCCACTCCTGCCGCCAGCTGCTCCACCGCCTCCGGGAAGCGCAGCTTG
>JBJHDC010000194.1:0-4548 GCA_050486345.1 Dehalococcoidia bacterium
CTGCACATTACGTGACAGCCTGAGCCCAACGGTGTAGACACCAACCCGCCGGATCGTCTCGGGTAGCAGGACACGACGCCTGTCCAGTTCCTCGCCCAGAATCTCCCCAGCCTCCTGGGCGATGTCAGCATTCGTGACAGAACCGTACAGACGTCCCTGCTCTCAGACGCGAACGTCGATGATGAGCGGATTGCCCTCGAGCTTGCCGACAAGCCCTTGAGCGCGCTCATCCTCTGCCCGTTGGCGCGCCTCTTCCATCTCCCGCAGTCTGTCGACGCGGGCGAGGACGGCGGGCGTTGCCGGTGCGGCATAGCCGCGAGGCAACAGGTAATTTCGAGCGAACCCATCGGCGACGGTTTTCACCTCACCCATGGAACCCGAACCTTCAACGGTCTCCAGAAACACGACCTTCACGTCAGATGACCCTTTCGGCGTGTCGGAGCCGGGACTGCCACCAAACTAGGGGCAGGCGGCGCGCCGAGCGACTAGTTGTCCAAAGGACGATGCACGGTTTTTGCAAGGCAGTGGGGAACCTGTCCCCAGTCGGGGACAGCGGTGTGGAACATCACACCCGTCCGCCGCTGTCCAAGCGTACCCGTGCTGCCTCCCTTGAAGCAATCACCCGGAGCGAACCACCCAACCGCAGTTGGGGCTTCATCATTCACAATAGAACACCTGTCCTTGTTTGTCAAACACATGTTCTGATATGGTGATGCATGCTCTCCGACAGGAAAGGACCCTGCGTTGCCGCTGATTGCCATTCCGGAACGACCGAACTTCGACCCCGGATACGAGATTCCCGCTGATCGTCCGGATACGCCCGACTGGAGCGACGTGGAGCAGCGGCTCGCCGCCTCTCGTGACTACTGGGTCTGCACCACACGCGCCAATGGCGCTCCGCATGCCGCTCCCGTCTGGGGATTGTGGGAGGACGGCGTGCTGTGGTTCGGCTCGGAGCAGGGCTCCGTGAAAGCTCGGAACATCGCGCGCGATCCTCGCGTCAGTGTGCACCTGGAGAGCGGCGACGAGGTGGTGATCCTGGAGGGCACGGTCGAGGGATTTGCGGCAGCGGACGTGCCACCCTCGACGGTGGCCGCGTTCTGGGCGAAGTATGAGATGGAGCCGCCGGAGCTTCAGGGCGCCCGATGGCTGCGCCTGACACCGACCCGCGCATTCACCTGGGAGGAGCGCGCGTTCCAGCGCACGGCGGCGCGCTGGCGATTCGAGAAGTAGCCACTTGCTGCACGAGCTGAACGAGTGCTCCGCCAGGCGGCCCGGGTACACTGCGACACGGGGACCTCTCAGGTCCCGACCCCTTGACCGAGGAGCATGAGATGACGAACAGGTCTGCTGCGGAGCAACGCCTGGCCGACCTCGCGCTCCTGCGCCGGGTGCGCGATCGCATGGACCGCGAGTATGCGCAGCCGCTGGATGTGCCGGCTCTGGCTCGCGACGTCGGGATGTCCGCGGGGCACCTCAGCCGCCAGTTCCGCAGCGCCTACGGGGAGTCGCCATACAGCTACCTGATGACGCGGCGCATCGAGCGCGCCATGACCCTCCTCCGTCGCGGCGACCTCAGCGTCACGGAGGTCTGTATTGCCGTCGGGTGCTCCTCGCTCGGCACCTTCAGCACACGCTTCACCGAGCTGGTGGGCGTCCCGCCCAGCGTCTACCGGCGGGAGGGGGCATCTGTCACCGCGGGCATGCTGCCCTGCATCGCGAAGCGGGTGACCAGACCCGTCAGGAATCGAGAAGCGTCCTCCGCGGGTCACTCGTAGGGTGATGCTCATGAACATCGTCCGAGCGAAGGAGTGACTGCCATGGACATCACCATCAACGCGAGTTTTCTCCCACACACCGACCCCGAGGTCTCGCTGGCCTTCTGGCGCGACACCGTGGGCTTCGAGGTGCGCAACGACGTGGGCTATGAAGGAATGCGCTGGATCACGGTTGGTCCTACCAACCAGCCGGACACATCCATCGTCCTGCACCCACCCTTCGCCGACCCCAGCGTTACGGAGCAGGAGCAGCAGACGGTCCTGGAGATGATGGCGAAGGGCACCTACGCGACCATCGTGCTTGCGACCGCGGACCTCGATGCCGCGTTCACAAGGCTGCAGGCGGGGAATGCCGACGTGGTGCAGGAGCCGATGGACCAGCCGTACGGCCTGCGCGACTGTGCCGTGCGAGACCCGGCAGGCAACATGATCCGCATCCAGGAACGGAGCTGAGCGCACGTCGCACGCGGCGACTGTCCCGGTGCTGAATGAAATCCGCCCCGCCACCTCAAGTCCAGGTGACGGGGCGGACCACGTATTACGACTTGCCCGGGACGCGGGGCCTCCGAACTAGATCTCCTCGAACGACTCCGCGCTCTCCTCGAACGCTGACTCGTAGGCCTCGAACTCATCCGCGTGCACGGCGAAGCTCATGGAGTAGAGAGCGTCGTCGCCTACGACGACGTATTGGACGCTGTACACCTCCATGCCGAGCACATCGACGAGGTCGACCAGCACGTAGCCAGCGGAGAGCCCGCTGATGCTCAGGTCCGCGTCCGACTCGACGATCGTCAGCCCTTCACCTTCGTAGAACGGGACCAGGGTTTCGAGGATGTCCTCGGCAGTCGTGGGGAGGTCCGGCCCCTGCGCTGCGACGACGTTGAGGTTGGCGATGAACTGCTCGTGCTCCGTGGGTGAGAACGCCCAGAGGTCCGCCCCGGCCAGCGCCATCACGCCATCCTGCAACATCGGCAGGTGGGGAGCGGTCTCCACCAGCTTCGCGTAGACCGCTTCGGGGCCGTCACCCACCACGTCGTAACCCAACCAACCGTCGGGGAGGGTCATGCGGAAGGCGGCGGTTTCCGCCACACCGCTGAACTCCGTCACATCCGAAGTATCGATCGCGGGCGGAGTCGGCTGGGCGGGCGGCTCGGTCGGTAGCGCGGGCACCGTCCCGGCGGGGGTAGGCTCACCCATCCCGTTTCCGTTGGCATCGACGACATCGTTGCCATTCCCTCCGCAGGCCACGAGGGCGAATGAGGCGACGATGCCTCCGAGCGCGAGCATCCAGCGTCGGCGGAGCAGCCGCGGGCGCGCGGATGCATCAGTGTATGAATGGGTCATAGGGGTGAGGTCCGGTCCGTGGACGGCGACGCAGTCGCGCCGGTCGCCTCGCAGCGGTGGTTGTGGGCTCCTTCCACCGTGCTGGCGGGCATCCACGCGTACAAGGGACAAGGCTCTCTACCGAGGTGATTCGCGCCTCTCCCCGCGTACGCTGGCGAGCGTCGCGCTATACCTGCGCCAGGATCTCGCCCAGTTCGCCCTCGTACCGTTCGCGCGCGGAGTCGAGGTCTATATCGATGGGCCCGAGGCACAGGCGATCGCCGCCCACCACACCGAGCACCGCTGTGGGAACACCGACTGCCGCCGCGAGCAGCGTGACGGCATCCGGGTTCTGCGTCGCGACGAGAAAGCGTGATGGCGCTTCCCCGAACAGAGCCGCGTCCAGGCGGTCGCCCAGCTCCGCCGCGCCCGCCTCGATGCCGACGCCCGCGGCGATGCACATCTCCGTGAGGGCGACCGCGAGGCCCCCGTCCGCAATGTCGTGCGCGGCGGTCAGGTGGCCTGCGGCGTGCGCCTGTAGCACGAGGTGCTGCGTTGCGATCTCGGCATCGAGGTCGATCGCCGGTATCCCGCCGATGCTGCCGTGCGCACGCACCTGGTACTCGGAGCCCGCGAGCGTGGCGGCGTCCTGTTCCAGCGTCGCGCCGAGTAGCAACACCGTGTCCCCCACCTCCGGCGCGATGGTGAGGGCGTCCTCGACATCCTCTAGGACACCGAGCATGCCGATGCTGGGCGTGGGGTAGATCTGACCGTTGGGCGTCTCGTTGTAGAGCGAGGCATTGCCGGAGACGACCGGCGTCTCCATCGCGCGCGCCGCCTCCGAGAGCCCGATGATCGCCTGCTCGAGCTGGTAGGCTACCTCGGGCTTCTCCGGGTTGCCGAAGTTGAGACAGTCGGTGAGCGCTACCGGACGAGCACCGGTCGCCACCACGTTGCGGGCGGCCTCGGCGACGGCGCGCTGCGCGCCCAGGCGCGGGTCGAGCGCGAGGAAGCGGCCGTTGCAATCCGTGGAGACCGCGACACCCTTGCGCGAGGCAAGCCCGGTCCCGCGCACGCGGACCACGGCAGCGTCGCCACCCGGGCGCACGATGGTGTTGTTCTGCACCATGTGATCGTACTGGCGGAAGATCCAGCGCCGGCTGGCGATGTTCTCGGCACCTAGCAGATCCAGCAGCACTGCGCTCGGGTCCACCACATCCGGCTGCGCGCCAGGATCAACTGCCTGCAGGCGGTCGAGGTCCGAGGCGCGCACGCCCTCGGGCGGGTACTGCGGCGGATCGGTGAGCACGGCCACCGGGATCCGCGCGACAACCTCGTCGCCGTCGCGCACCGTCGCCATACCATCGTCAGTGACATAGCCAATGACGTCGGCGTGCAGCTCCCAGTGGCGGAAGTGGGCGAGCACGTCGTCGAGGTGCTCTTGCTT
>JBJHDC010000195.1:0-4340 GCA_050486345.1 Dehalococcoidia bacterium
AATGCGTTGAGCTAATGGCGGATGCGATCATGTCGGAGATATTGCCACGCGAACGCGGCATCCGGACCGATGCGTGTCTACCGCGCGTTCAAGAGGCGTGACTGGACGCCGGTCCCGAAGCGCCCGTTGGGGTCATACCAGGCAGAGTCGATGAATCCGACGCCCGCGGTTTCGGCGCGGAAGTGACCCTGGAGGCAGTGCCACTCTCCCTCGGGCTCGCGGTGCAGGTAGAGCGTGATGTCGGCGTTGATGTAGGAGAGCTTCGTGCCGCTCAGCCCGAGCGTCTGGTTGCCGATGGCGTTTCCGAAGTCGGCGATCGCGGCGACGCGCATCGTGGGCGTCGTGGGCTCACCCTCGACGATGGGCATCGGCACGCGGATCCAGACGGCCGGGGGCGCTTCGACGCCGTAGCCCGTGGCCCATCGAGTCTCGATGGAGGTGTGGAACCCGGAGAACCGTGGCCGGAACGTGTCCACCGGGCGCTGATCGCCGTCCTCGCGACGGTGGGCGATGCCGGTGCGGGTGGGAATGCCGTCCGGTCCAGGTGGTACGGGGTGCTCCATTGCAGGGGCGGGGCCATCCGGCACCTCCGAGCGGCGCAGGAGGAGTCCGTGGGCGCGGGCGACCTCGACGTCGCCGGCAAGCAGGGAGGCCTGTACTACGTGGATGCGCCGGCCGCCGCGGACTGTCTCAGTGCGCAGGCGCAGCGACGCCTTTGGTACTGCGCGGAAGAGATCGAAGGTGAGGCGCACAGCCTGCATCTCCGGATCGTTCACGTGCTGCTCGATTCCATAGGCGAGCAGCGCGGATGGCGGACCGCCGTGGAGCGCATCCGCAGTCCAGGGGCTGCCGGCACTTTCGGAGGGCACGAAGGCATCGCCGTCACGGCGGAAGAGCGCGTCAGTCACGCGGGGTCCAGTGGTGGGCAGGGCTCACGGTGCGACTAGCTCGATGGTCGGTCTACGTGGTGCTCGGCTGCGGCAGTTGTCGACGCGACCGGCGCCCAGCGCTTCAGTTCACGCGGCGTTGCATCCGGCTGCTGTCTCGAGGCACGGACGGCGCGCCAGCCCTGGACGCGGTGCTTGGCGATGCGCACAACGGGTGCGGCGGCAGCGACCAGCGGGACCCAGATGTGAATGGGGCAGGCCATCGAGCGTCCTTTCCGTGTGCCACCGAGCCTAGCAGAGCGTCCGCGCACCGGCCACGGCCCGTGCCTACGCTGGGAGCAGCGGCGCCATCACCTCGTCGAGCGTGATCGTGCCCGGAGTCAGGCGCTCCCGGACCACGCGATCAGTGAGGTCGCACATCAGCCGGTTCGCGGGTGTGGGCACTCCGTGCAGATTCCCCAACAGTACGATCTCGCCGTTCAGGTAGTCCGTCTCCACTGAGCCGAGTCCGCGTGCCACGCTCTGCCACGTACTGCTCGCGGATCGTTCGATGCCCGGCACCTGCCCGCGCTCCACTAACTCGCGGCTGTCGAATTCCTCCTGCGAGGCTGCATCGATTCCTGCCGCCTCGAACGCGGCGGTGGCTTCCGCTCGCAAGATCGAACGGAGCTCATCGGCACGCGTATCGGGGCCGAGGACGGCCTGGATGGCGTTGCCCAGGTTGCGGATCAGCTTGGCGTACTTCATGCGCATGATCGTGGGAGTGGCCTGAGAGGCATACCGGCTGGTGCTGATGTCCGCGCAGACCTGTTCAATGAAGTCGTCGGTGCCCGTGGGGTAGCGGCCGGCATCCAGCACTCCGCTGATCCCGGCGCCGTTCAGGATCACCTCGCCGGGGGTCAGGTGGGTGGCCGGCACCAGCACCAGCATGGGGTAGACGTGCTCGAAACGACGTGCGGCCTGGCGCTCGTTGTCGACGCCGTTCTGCGCGCAGATCACGCGGACACTGCTCCCGGCGGACGCGCGCAGGTCCTCGAGGGCGGCGGTGGTGTCCTGTGATTTCATGCAGAGGATCACGGCTTCATCGCCGCGCCAGTCGACCTCGGAGGGGTGCCCCACTGCCTGGACCGGCAATGTCACGTCCTCGTCCGGCGTGCGCATGCGCAGACCGTTCTGTCGCATCGCTTCGAGGTGCGCGCCACGAGCGATGAGCACGACCTCATGACCGGCCTGCGTCAGCCTCGCGCCGATGCCGCCGCCGATGGCCCCGGCTCCATAGATCACGTACCGCATGGTGGCTCCTTCCGCACGCCCAGACGCCTCGCGCACGCAGCATACGGTGATGGCCGGTCCCCTCGCATGTGCAACCGGTTTGCTATCCGACGATGCGTTGCTTCATCGAGACGAGGCCGAGCCAGAACGCAGGCACCGTTACAACGATGAGCCACGCGAGGTTGCCGAGGTGCTCCGTGCTGACATCTCCTGTCACCAGCGCGCGGCTGAGCGTGACAGCGTGAGACAGCGGGAAGCACCATGCGAGGCTTTCCGCCCAGCCAGGCAGTTCGTCCGTGGGGAAGAAGCCTCCGCTGAACCAGAACATCGGCAGGATGAACAGACTGAAGAAGTAGGCGAGCTGACTCACCGAATGCGCGCGACTCGTGAATGAGATTGCCAGGCTGCTGATCAGCAGTCCGGTGAGGAACGCGAGCGGGATCGTGAGCAGGATGAGCGGGGACTGCACAAGTTCCAGCCACGGGGTGAGGACCAACAACACGACCACGATGAGAATCGTATTCATCGTCATGCGCGTTGCTGCCCAGGTGATCTCGCCGGCGATGAGCTCCTCGGGCCGTACCGGGGTGGAGATGATCGCCTGGTAGGTGCCGTGCTGGGTCATGCGGAAATACGCGCCGTACAACGCTTCGAACGTCGCGATGAACATCGGGAACGCCACCAGGATGCCGGGGCCCAGGAACTGCACGTACTCCAGGTCGCCCTGCAGCTGCACGTAGGCGCCGAGGCCCAGCCCGAGGCCGAGGAGCGTGACGATCGGTTCGATGAGTGGCGGCAGGAACTCGGCGCGCCAGAGGCGGAAGAAGACATCGCGGTTGCGCTGCCAGACGCGATAGGTGAGTCGCCCGGGCATGGCGACCCGCACGAACGGGAGCTCGCCTCGGGCACGGCGGCGACGCGTGGTGGTAGGGACGGTGCTCACGAGGTCACTCCTACTCCGCCAGCGCGCGGCCGGTCAGCGACAGGAACACGTCTTCCAGGTTCGCGCGGCGGAAGTGAATGCGGTACGGGTCCTGCACCAGGGTGGCGGCCATGCGGAAGTGCGCGTCTGTTACCCCGAAGGCGTATGTCACATCCTCGATGTGCTCCATGCGCCCGTTCTCGCCCAGCGTGCGCTCCAGCGCCTCGACCACGGAGGCGCGCTCCTCCTCGGCAAGGTGAATCTCGAGTACGTCGCGGCCAGCGTGGCGCGTGATCAGCTCCCGCGGTGCGCCCTCCGTGAGAGAGCGGCCGTCGTCCATGATGATGAGGCGATCGCAGAGGAACTCCGCCTCGTCCATGTAGTGCGTGGTGAGCAGGATCGTCACACCGCGCTCGCGCAGCAGTCGCAGCTTCCGCCAGACCAGGTGGCGCGCCTGCGGGTCGAGCCCGGTGGTCGGCTCATCGAGGATCAGCAGTCGTGGTTCGTTAATCAGCGCCCGTGCGATCACCAGGCGGCGCTTCATGCCCCCGGAGAGGTGATCAATCTTCGACCCGGCCCAATCGCTCAACTGCATGAGCTCCAGTGCCTCGTCGATCCGCTCGCGCGCCACGGGCCTCGGGATCTCGAAATAGCGCGCGTACACCTCCAGGTTGCGGCGCACCGTGAGGTCCTCGTCCAGGTTGTCGTCCTGCGGGACGATGCCCAGCAGACGCTTCACCTGGCGGTCCTCGTAGTAGACGTCGTGGCCGCCCACATAGAGTTCACCGTTCGTGATCGGCAGCACGCCGCAGATCATGCGGATCGTGGAGGTCTTGCCTGCGCCGTTCGGTCCGAGCAGCCCGAAGAACTCACCCTCTTCGACGGCAAAGGTCATCCCGTCCACGGCCTGGAAGTTGCCGTAGCGCTTGATGAGGTCACGGGCTTCGATGATCGCCGTCACGCTGCCTCCGGTTCAGGAAGATCGAGCGTAGGGCGAACATCATGTACGCGCACAGCGGTGCGGCGCGTGCCGGTGGAGGGCCTAGTGCCGTAGCTGATCCAGTGGGGGGACATGCCGGTCGAAGGTGACTCGGTGCGCAGCGCGACGGGCCTCCAGCCGTCGCTCAGCCAGTGCGAGGTCCTCCGGCGTGTCCACGTCCTGCCAGAAGAGCCCGTTGGAGGAGACCGCGGTCGCTGCGCCCTCGGATGCGAGCATGCGGAAGCCACCACTCAGTGAGTAGTCGCCGTCGGTCTGTGCG
>JBJHDC010000196.1:0-4278 GCA_050486345.1 Dehalococcoidia bacterium
AGGTGCACCTGGAGACGAAGAAGGCCGCCAAAGACGGCTACGACATCCTGCTGGTGGGCCACGAAGGTCACGACGAGGTGGAAGGGACGAAGGGCGAGGCCCCGGACCGCACTCGGGTGGTGGACCTGCCTCGCGATGTGCAGGCGCTGGGCGATGTCACGCGACCGGTGTTTGTAGTGACGCAGACCACGCTCTCCGTGGACGACACGCGCGAGACGATTGATGCGATCCGTGAGCGCTTCCCGCAGGCAGAGATCCGGAACGACATCTGCTACGCGACCACGAACCGACAGGCGGCGGTGCGGGTGATTGCAGAGCGGGCGGACCTGGTGATCGTGATCGGTTCGGCCAACTCCTCGAACTCGGTGCGGCTGTGCGAGGTGGCGAAGTCGCTGGGGACGCCGGCGTATCGCGTGGACGGCATCGATGAAATCGACCCGGCCTGGTACGAGGGTGTGGGCGTGGTAGGTCTGACGGCAGGGGCCTCCGTGCCGGACGAGCTGCTGGAGCCGATCATCAGCGACCTGCGCGACCGCGGTGTGACGACCGTGGAATCGGTTGTCGTCGCAACCGAGACAGTCGAGTTCCGCATGCCAGAGGAACTCGAAGTTTCATAGCGGTGAGACATCACATGACGGAACCGTCGTTCAATGCAGGCGTGAATATCGCGATGAAGATTCCGCTGGCGCAGTACGACGCGACGGTGGCCTTCTATCGCGATGTGCTCGGTTTCACGCTCCGTGAGGAGCCGCCGGGCGCCAGCACCATCTCGAGGTCACATTCGCTGCAATTCGGCCCCATGACGCTCTGGCTCGACTGCGTGGACAATTAGAGCCAGCCTGATGTGTGGCTCGAGCTACGCACGGATGACCTCGATGCGGCTACGGAGCGCCTGCGGCTGGCCGGCATTGCGCCGTGCGATGAAGTCGAGCCGCTCGATGAGGATCCCGGGTTCCGGAGCCACTGGATCAAGAACCCCGCGGGCGTGGTGCACTTGTTGGCCGAGGATTCGTAGGCCGTCACTTCCAGCGGGCACGACACGCTACCCGCCGCACTCCCGCTCCACGAGTGCCTCGTAGCCGACCGCTAGCTGCGCAACCCGCGGATGCTCCTCGCTTGGCGCTTGCCAGTCGATGCCTTCCCCAACGATCGACACCACCCCACGGATTCCCTGCACGCTGCTGGTTAGGAACACGGCCTCCGCGTCCGCCAGCTCACCGAGGTGCAGCGTGCGCTCCTCGCAGGCGAGGCCCGTTGCAGCTGCGACCTCGATGAGCGCGGCTCGGGTGATGCCGGGGAGCGGGCCGTCCTCGACACGCGGCGTGAAGAGGGTGCCTGCGATGACGGCGAAGAGATTCGCGGTGGCAGCTTCAGCGATTGCCCCGTCGTGGTTCAGCATCAGGGCATCGTCCGCACCAGCATCGCGTGCCTCGGCGCGCGCAAGCAGGTACGGGAGGAAGTTGGCGACCTTCGCATCCGCCAACGGACGGCGCTCATCGAGCCGCACCGAGACCACCCGCAACCGCGCCGGGGGTGCGGGAGGGGGCAGCACATCCGCGGTCACCACGACGGCTGGCTCCCGTGCCGCTGCGAGGTCGGGGGCGTGCCCATGCCCGGCGCTCACCGTGAGGCGCACCGAGGCATCACGCAGCCCATTTGCGGCCAGCGTCTCCGTCACGGCATCGCGCAACTGGGTACGCAGGGGAGGCTCCACCTGCATCCCTCGTAGGCCGCGTTGGAGACGGTCGAGGTGCGCGCCGAGCCGGAAGATCCGCCCGTGACGGGCGAGCATCGTCTCGAAGCATGCGGCTCCGTAACGAGCACCGAAATCATCGATGGAGATGCGTGCCTCAGAGCGCGGCGTGAGGGTGCCGTTGACCCACGCGACCGATGGCGTCCCCTGGGTCATGCGGTCCGGGAACGGCTCGTGCGTCGACCGGGTACAGTCTCGCCCGGCGCTTCATCCGGGAGGACGACGGAGAGCGCGCGGGCCATTCCGCGCGCCTTGTCGAGCGTCTCCACGTACTCCACCTCCGGATCAGAGTCGTGCACGATGGCGCCACCCACGTGCAGATGCGCGACGCCGTCCGCGAGCGTGATGGTCCGGATCGCGATGTTCATATCCAGCGGCCCATGCGCGGAGAGGTAGCCGATGGAGCCTGTGTAGACGCCTCGAACCGTGGGTTCCAGCTCGTCGATGATCTCCAGCGCACGAATCTTCGGTGCGCCGGTGATGGAGCCGCCGGGGAAGGTGGCCCGCAGTAGCGCCTCCAGTCCCACGTCCTCGCGCCGCCGCCCCACCACGGTGGAGGTCAGGTGGTGCACCTGCTCGAACGTCTCCAGTGCGGCGAACTCCGGCACACGCACGCTGCCTGCCTCGGACACGCGGCCGAGGTCGTTGCGCTCCAGGTCCACGATCATGACGTGCTCAGCGAGATCTTTGCGGCTCAGGCGCAGATCCGCCGCGCGCTGATCGTCCTCGTCCGGCGTCTCACCTCGGGGACGTGTGCCCTTGATCGGTCGGGTCTCCAGGTGGTCGCCATCCGCGAGCAGGAAGCGCTCCGGGGAGGACGACAGCACTTCCAACCCTGATACCTCGTCCCGCAGGTCGAGGTAGGCGGCGTACGGCGCGGGGGAGAGGCGACGGAGACGGCGGTAGATGTCAAAGCCTTCGCCACGCACGGGTACCGAGAATCGCTGCGCGTAGTTCACCTGGTAGATGTCGCCAGCCGCGATGTAGGCACGCACGCGCTGCACGTGCTCGAGGTACTGCGCACGGGTGACGTTCGAACGCAGCACGCCGGCGCTACCTGCCTCCGAACCGCTCCCAGGCCACTCGGACCCCGCCTGCAGCCGTGCGCGCAAGGCATCGACTGCCTCGACGCGCCCCACGAGCCAGCCTGAACCCGCGATGCCGTCCCAGAGCAGCGCTGCGTCGTACCAGCCGAAGGCGAGGTCCGGCGCGCCCACGTCATCGTGCGTGGTGGCAGGCAGGCGTTCGATCTCCCGACCGAGCTCGAAGCCGAGATAGCCGATGGCGCCACCAACAAAGGGCAGGTCACCCTCGATTGGCCCCACCGATTCCGAATCCACGAGTGATGCCAGTGCGTGCAGCGCACCCGGGGGGAGGCGTCGCGGACCTCCCGGCCCCTGGTAGAACACATCGTCGCCATACGCGGTCAGCCGCCATCGAGGATCGCTTGCAACGATGGACCACCGGCCCATACGAGCGTGTGTCAGCGCGGAATCGAGCCAGGCCAGTCCTGGTCGGTGGCGGAGGCGGGCGGCTGCTTCCGCAGGGTTACACTCGTGCCACGGTTCGACGACGATGGCACCGGATGCGCGCGTGGTCATGGCGGATGGTTCCTGTACCTATGGGCCACGACTGCAGAAGCAGCAGTCGATCGCCCCTCGACATCCAGTATACGGCGA
Organism: Dehalococcoidia bacterium; assembly: GCA_050486345.1. Classification (GTDB taxonomy): domain Bacteria; phylum Chloroflexota; class Dehalococcoidia; order UBA2979; family UBA2979; genus JBJHDC01. Next base: position 3,433 of record JBJHDC010000196.1, read on the forward strand.
CCATCACACGGGCGATCGGGCATCCCGACCTGGGTCGATCGATCACGAATTTGGCGCTGATCCGTGCGCCTGCCGCGCCTGACCCGTACCCTCGATTGATGACCCGCGAGCAATTGCGACGCGTTGGGCAGATCGCGACCGTCATTGCGGCGGTGCTGATCCTGTGGCTCACCATGACCCCGAATCCTCCGTCGGGGGGACCGATCTCACCAACAGCGGGGCATTTCCTCCTGTTCTTCTTCCTCGGTGTGACCAGCGCGCTCTGGTACGCGACGTCTGACCTGGCCCGTCAGTCGCCGCGCCGCACGCTCTTCGCGGTCCTGTTGATGTTGTGGATCTTCGCCGGTGCGACCGAGCTCGGGCAGGGCCTCGTGCGAGATCGCCAGACGGATGCCTACGACTGGGTGGCCAACGCCGCCGGTGCGATCGCCGGGCTTTTCATCGGTTCGGTGGCCGCCCGCGCCATCATCACCCGCGGTGATCGCTAGCCCAAGTTCACGGCATCCGCGTACACACGCATCCCGTAGTCGTTGTACTGACGCTCCGGCGCGAGCGAGGACCGCGCCGCGATCCTCGATACCTTCACGCGATGCCGCCACGAGCCGGGTGAGCGCTCCCTCGAGCGCGCGGATGTTCGACGTGATGTGCTCGGCGATCAGCGGCTCGGAGATTTGCCCCTGTACCGAATCCGCCCGCGGCCGCAGGCGATCAACGATAAGCGTCGCGTTGTGGCGCACCTTGTCCGGTTCCTCGCGATAGATGCGCGCCACTTCCCGCAGGACGTGCTTGAAGCCCGGCCGGCCGTACATCGTCTCCTTGGGGAAATAGGTGCCGCCCCAGAAGGGC
>JBJHDC010000197.1:0-4261 GCA_050486345.1 Dehalococcoidia bacterium
GCTCGTGTTCGTCGTGTTGTGTCTGTGGAGCGATGCTGATTACCCGGCCCTGATGCGGATCATGTAGTATCCCGCTCGTAATCACCCTGCTGTAGTGAGCCACTGGCTGGCGGCGGCAGGAACGCGGCGGGGGGAGCAACGGTTGGATATTCGCGGAGAACGACGCCTGGCGGCGGATCGGGAACGCGTCTGGAACGCGCTGCACGATCCAGAGGTCCTGAAGGCTTCGATTACAGGCTGTGAGCGGCTGGAGGAGAGCGGTCCGGATTCCTACGACCTCACGGTCCAGGTCGGCATCGCCGCCATCCGAGGCAAGTACACGGGCTCCGTCACCATGTCGGAGTCGCAGCCGTTCGATTCATACCGGCTCATCGCAAAGGGCTCCGGCATGGCCGGGTCCGCCGAGGGCAACGCCGTCATCACCCTCACCGAGGACGGCGACGGCACGCTCCTGACATACGACGCCACCGTGCGTGCTCAGGGCGCGATGTCGCGCCTCGGTGGCCGCATCATCGGCTCGGCCGCACGCATGATGGCCGACCGCTTCTTCGAGGCATTCGAGCGGGAGCTGGAAGGCCGGACGGCCTGATCCGGCGGCAGTGATCAAGCAACACAAGTGGAGGACACGATGGCAGAGGGCAACACAAGATCGGTATCCGTACAGGTCAATGGCCGTACGGAGCAGGCGGAGGTCGAACCGCGGCTGCTCCTGGTCCATTACCTGCGCGAGCACCTGGGCCTCACCGGCACCCACATCGGCTGCGACACCAGTCAGTGCGGTGCCTGCACTGTGCTGGTCGATGGCCTCAGCGTGAAGTCATGCACCGTCTTCGCCGTGCAGGCGGACGGCGCCGACATCACCACCATCGAGGGCCTGGCGAACACCTCCAATGGTACAACGGAGTTCCACCCGGTGCAGGAGGGCTTCTGGGAGGAGCACGGGCTCCAGTGCGGCTACTGCACCCCGGGCATGATCATGGCGGCAACCTCACTGCTCACCGAGAACCCGAACCCGTCCGAGGACGAGATCCGGCACGGCATCGATGGCAACCTCTGCCGCTGCACCGGCTACGAGCACATCGTCAACGCGATCCAGTACGCCGCCAGCAAGGGAGGTGCCTGATGACCTCGACCATCTCACAGGGGATGGCCGGCGCCACGCCCGGCCTGCTCGTCGGCCAGCGCATCAAGCGACGAGAGGACCCGCGCCTCATCCAGGGCCGCGCCACCTACGTCGATGACATCAAGTTGGTGGGCATGCTCCACATCGCCTTCAAGCGCAGCGACATCGCCCACGGCCGCATCATCAGCATCGACACCTCCGAGGCGGAAGCGATGGATGGCGTGGAGGCGGTCTACACCGGCGAGCAGCTGAAGGCCATCGAGCCGCTCATGCCGCAGGGCACGCCGTTCCCCGCGCCAGAGCACTACCCGGTCACCTTCGACAAGGTGCGCTACCAGGGTGAGCCGATCGCCGTCGTCGTCGCCCGTGACCGCTACATCGCCCGCGATGCCGCCGACGCCATCATCGTGGACATCGAGGAGCTCCCCGCGGTCATCGACCCGGAGCACGCCACCGATGACGGCGTCGCGCTGGTGCACGACAACTTCCCCAACAACATCGCGCTGCAGGACATCTCCTCCGGCACCGGCGTGGACATGGCGGCCGGGACCGTGGACGACAGCGAGATCGACCGCGCCTTCGAGCAGGCCGACGTGGTCATTTCGCAGCGCATGACCAACAACCGCCTCGCCCCCACGGCCATGGAGCCTCGAGGCATCGTGGCGCACTGGGAGCCGGGCAAGGACCAGCTCACGGTCTGGAACTCCACCCAGAACCCGCACATCGTGAAGAGTCTCATCTCCGGCCTCATGGGCATCCCGGAGCGCAACGTGCGCGTCATCGCCCCGGAGGTCGGCGGCGGCTTCGGCGCAAAGATCAACATGTACGGCGAGGACTTCATCGCCGTCGCCCTCTCCCGCGAACTCGGCCGCCCGGTGAAGTGGATCGAGGACCGCTCAGAGGCCTTCATGACCACCACGCACGGGCGCGGGCTCGTCGCCAACGTGGAAATCGCTGGCAAGAACGACGGCGCCATCACCGGCGTGCGTCTCGAGATCATCGCCGACATCGGTGCGTACGAGATGCTGCTCACCGCAGCCATCCCCACGCTCACCCAGGGCATGCTCAACGGCACCTACCGCATTCCCGCGATCCGGTCCGTAGTGACCGAGGTCTTCACCAACAAGGTCCCCACGGACGCCTACCGCGGTGCGGGCCGCCCCGAAGGCATCTACTTCCTCGAGCGTGGCATCGACATGTTCGCTCGTGAGATCGGCATGGACCCGGGCGAGGTGCGGCGCAAGAACTTCATCCAGCCGGACCAGTACCCCTTCCAGACCCAGACTGGCCTCGTCTACGACTCCGGCAACTACGAGCCCACCCTGGACCGTGCGCTGGAGCTCGCGGGTTGGGAGCAGCTCAAGGCAGAACGCGATGCCGCCCGCGCCGAGGGACGCGTGGTCGGCCTCGGCCTCTCGTTCTACGTCGAGATCTGCGGCCTCGGCCCCTCCGCCATGCTCGCCACCGGCGGCTGGGAGCACGCCAGCGTCACCATCGAGCGTGACGCCACCATCTCCGCCACCACCGGCGCATCGCCGCACGGCCAGGGGAACGAGACCACGTTCGCGCAGATGCTGGCGGATGACTTCGGCGCTCCCATCGAGAGCATCAACATCCTCCACGGCGACACCGCCATCGTGCGCCACGGCCTCGGCACCTACGGCAGCCGCTCGCAGGCGGTCGGCGGCGCGGCGCTGCACATGGCCTCCGCGAAGGTGAAGGAGAAGATGTCCCGCTTCGCCGCCGCCATGCTGGAGGCGCAGCCGGAGGACATGGTCTATGAGAACGGCCAGATCTACGTGCGCGGCGTGCCGGACAGCGCGATTCCGTTCGCGGATGTCGTGCAGTACGCCTACCGCCCCGTGCCCATGCCGCCGGATGTCCCCGAGCCGGGACTGAGCGAGGAGGCGTTCTTCGAGCCCTCCAACGCCACCTACCCCTTCGGCTGCTACATCAGCATGGTCGAGATCTCCCGCGAGACCGGCGAAATCGAGGTGAAGAAGTTCTACGGCGTCGATGACTGCGGCAACGTCATCAACCCGCTCATCGTCGCCGGCCAGGTGCACGGCGGCATCGCGCAGGGTCTCGGTCAGGCGCTCATCGAGGAGGTCGTCTACGACGAGGATGGCCAGCTGGTCACCGGCTCGCTCATGGACTACGCGATCCCGCGCGCCAGCGACATGCCGCGCATGAACCTCGATCACACCGTCACCCCCACGCCGGTGAACCCGCTGGGCGCGAAGGGTGTCGGCGAGGCCGGCACCATCGGCTCCACCCCCTGCATCGTCAACGCGGTGGTGGACGCGCTCTCGCCGTTCGGTGTGAAGCACGTGGACATGATGTTGCGGCCGGAGAAGGTCTGGCGGCTCATCAACGACGGATCCCAGGGAGGCCAGTCATGATCCCCGTCGCATTCGACTACGAACGCCCCGAGACCCTCGAGGAAGCCATCGCGCTGCTCAGCGAGCACAGCGGCATGGCGCGCCCCCTCGCCGGCGGCCACAGCCTCATCCCGCTGATGAAGCTCCGCCTCAGTGCCCCCGGCGTCATCGTCGACATCGCGCGCCTCCCCGGCCTCAGCGGCAACGACGACGGTGACCCCATCCGCGTCGGTGCCACGACCACACACGCCGAGGTCGCCGCGTCGCCGGTGCTGCAGGCGCAGGCTCCGGCTCTTTCAGATGCGGCGGGCGAAATCGGTGACCCGCAGGTGCGCCACCGGGGCACGCTGGGCGGCAGCCTCGCCCACGCCGACCCCGCGGGTGACCTGCCGGCGGCCGTGATCGCGCTGGACGCCCAGATCGTGGTCACCGGCCCGGGTGGCGAACGCACCGTGGCGGCGGCTGACTTCTTCCAGGACCTCTTTACCGTGGACCTGGCGGAGAACGAGCTCATCACCGCGGTCCGCCTCAGCCCCTCGCCGGTCAGCGCCTACGCGAAGCTCCACCAGCGCGCCTCGCACTACGCGCTCGTGGGCGTGGCCGCGGCGCTCGAGATGGACGGCAGCGAGTGCCGTGCCGCGCGCGTGGCCATCACCGGTCTCGGCAGCCACGCCACCCGCCTGCCAGCCGTCGAGGATCTCCTCGTCGGACGCACGCTGGACAGCTCCGTGATTGCCGAGGCAGCCGGGCACGCATC
>JBJHDC010000198.1:0-4251 GCA_050486345.1 Dehalococcoidia bacterium
GTTCTGGAAACTCGAGCGCCTTGTGACGGGCGATGTGGTCGAGGTGGACGCCGGCGGGCAGACGCTTCGCTACGCCGTGACATGGGTCGAGCACCTGCACACCACGGGCACGGACTGGGGCGCGATCTGGAGCGACGACGTCGCCGTGGACTCGATCACGCTCTTCACCTGCGGTGGTGAATTCGACTTCACCTCGCACGAGTACTCGCACCGGGTCGTGGTCCGCGCGGAGCGAATCTAGCTCAACTTATGTCACGAGCATTCCCTCTCTGGCGCCGCCGTGGGGTGGCGCCGCGGCGGGATCGCATGCCGCCTCGAACTTCTGCCTAATCAGATGTTGGCACTCTCCCCCGCAGAGTGCTAAAGTAACGCTACGACAGTGAACCGGGCGTGCGGACGTCCCTCTTCCGCATCAGCCCGACTGAGAGGTTGAGTTGGAGGGGTACCGCGATGACCACGATTGCCCGACCGATCACGATTGAGACCATTGAGCGACCGGCGCACCTGGGGAACACCCCACCGGACGCGCATCGCCCTCGGACGGGCCCTCGGACGGCGCACTCAACAGAAGCGTCCACGCCGGTGCTCGGCGCCCGCGTGCGCGAGCTCATCGATCGCTACGATCTCCTGCTCAACCGCCCTGACGACGAGATGCGCGATGCGCTGGGACAGATGATCCGCGCGGAGTTCGCACTGCCCGAGCAGGACCGGTTGGAGTTCACGTACTCGCGGTTGCGCGCGTGGCTGACGCTGGACGGGGAGGATGCGCGCATCATCGCGCGGGCCTTCGAGGAGGCGATGGCGCGCTGCTCCACGGCGCAGCAACAGCTGCGGCTGGCTGCGGAGCGCTCCGCGATGATGAATGGACTGCGGTTCAGCGAGTTCCGCGCCCTGTGCGGCATCGTGCCGTGGCTACGGTCCGAGGAGAGCCTGCGGGTGCTGTTCCCGGAGCATGGGGGCGATGAGACCGCTGCACCGGCGCTGACGGCCGAGGCCGCGTAACCGATCAGACCGACGGACGACGTTGGGAGAGGACCCGCCGATGGAATCGCGAGCATCCATGAATCCGGCTGTGCAGTGGCTCACCGATGATCCGCGCCCCCTGGAGCGACCGCTGCTCCTGGCGGCCTTCGGCGGCGTGGGCGGTGACACCGCTGCGGCAACGGTCACCTACCTGGCGACGGAGTGGGAGGCGGAGCCGCTGGCTACCATTGATGCGGAGCCGTTCACCAACCTCATCGTGACGCGTCCCATCGTGCGCCCGGAGGACGGCGAGCGGGTGATCGAGTGGCCCCAGACCACGATCGCGGTCGCCCGCCCTGAGGGCGCCGATCGCGATATCGTGCTCCTCGTAGGTCCGGAGCCGCATCTGCAGTGGCGGCAGTACGCCGCTGCGGTGGGGGAGATCCTGGACACACTGGGTGTGGAGGATGCGGTACTGGTGAACTCGTTCACCGGGGCGACGCCGCACACGCGCCCGACGCCTGTGCACCTTGTTGGCGCGCACGAAACGCTGCAGGCGTTGTTCGCGGTCCCGGCGCGTGCGCCGCGGTACCAGGGGCCCGCCAGCTACAACATGGCGCTGGGTGTGATGCTGCGCGAGGCCGGGCTGCGCGTGGGTACGCTGACGGCGATCGCTCCGTTCTACATCGGCGTGGACCCGAACCCGTACGCTGTGCGCTCCTTGGTGCGCGTCATCGACGGCGCGCTCGGCAGTGCGACGCCGACTGACGAGATTGAACACCGCGTGGCCGAAGTGGATGAACACGCTGCGGGCGCCATGGTGCGGTCTGACCAGCTGCGCACGTTCGTGCAGAACTTGGAGCAGCAGTACGACGAGTCGGACGCGGGAGAGACGGTGCTCTCGGAGCCGAACCCGCTGGATACACTCTCGGTGGACGAGCTCATTGGTGATGTGGAATCGTTCCTGCGCACCCGGCACCCACAGGCCGAGGGCAGTCCGGACGGCGAGGCGCATCCTCGCTGAGCGGTTGGCCGCAGCGATAGCCACACCATCCCGCGCCCACCGGCGGGCGGCAGGCGGCGAGGAGCCACCACCATGCTCGTCGGAGACGCAGTCCACGCGACTGCGGCCACCTCGCCTGACCGGCTCGCCATCCTGCACGGCGACGCCGCGATCACGTACGGCGTGCTCGATCAACGAGTTGAGGCGGTCGCTGCGGCGCTGCGGCGGGCGCACCCGGAGCTGGGCACGCCCGGGGACCACACCGTTGCGTTGCTCCTCGATGACCCCGGTGACTTCCTCGCAGCGTTCCTGGGCGTGGTCCGTGCCGGCGGGATCGCCGCGCCGCTGAGCACCTCGTGGTCACCTGCACAGGTGGAGGCCGCGACGGAGGTTGCGCAGCCGATTGACGTGATCGAAGAGAGGACGCTCGCCGGGCTCGAGGGTTCCGGCGCGGCGGACCCCGCGCCGCTGGTAGCGCCCTCGGATGCGCCGTTCTACATCGGGTTCACCTCCGGGAGCACGGGCGCGCCACGTGGGGTCGTACGCAGCCATGAGGCGTGGGTTCGCAGCTTCCAGGCGATGTCCGCAGCGTTCGCCATCGCAGACGGCTCGCGCGTGCTGGTACCGGGCTCGCTGTTCTTCTCGTTCTCGCTCATCGCGGCGCTGCACGCGCTGCACACTGGCGGCACAGTAGCGGTGCCGGATCGCGATGGCCCGCGCGGGCTCCTCGATGCGTTCGAGGCGGGCGCGGATGTGGCGCACGTGCTGCCCTCGTTGCTGCACGAGGCGCTATTGCTGGCCTCGCGGCGCGAACGGCGGTTCACCGAAGTGCGGCGCATCATCTGCGCCGGGGAGGCGTTGCCGACAACGACGCGTGCGCTCGTGGCGGAATGCTGCCCTGCGGCCGCCCTCTCCGAGTACTACGGGGCGTCCGAGCTCGGCTTTGTCACGCATCTTGAGCCCGCGGATGCTGCCGACCACCCCGACTCGGTCGGCCGTGTCTTCCCCGGCAGCGAGGTGGCGATCCTCGATGAACACGGCACGGCACTGCCGCCCGGCGAGGCCGGGCTGCTCTGCGCGCGCACCCCGTACGGCGGGCTTCGCTACGTGGTCGCGGACGAGACGAGTGACACCGACCTCGATGTCGCCCTCAACCACCACGGGTGGCGGACGGTGGGTGACCTGGCGTGGGCGGATGCGGATGGATTCGTGTACCTGGCCGGGCGGCGCGACCGCATGGTGGTGATCCGCGGGGAGAACGTTTATCCGGAAGAGACCGAGCGCGTGCTGACTGCGCAGCCCGGCATCGCGCGGGCGGCCGTGGTCGCACAGCCGCTTGACCGCCCCACGCATCTCACTGCCCTCGTGCAGCCGTCTGGCGCGACACTCAACACGAGCGAGTTGCTCGAGGCGTGCCGTGGCGCCCTGCCTCCGCGTAAGCGGCCGCGACGCATCATCACAGTCGCGGAGATGCCGATCACGAGCACGGGGAAGATCGACTACTCCGCGCTCCACGCGCACCTCGAGGATTGACCTCGCGCCGATCCCGTCGGAACATCGTCAACCGACCAGTATCGATGAGTTGACGATGGGCGCCGAGTGAACGAGACGCAGACCCGCATCCTGGCACTGCTCTCACCGAGTGATGTCCCGCTGTCCGGGGAGGCGATCAGCCGCGAACTGGGCCTTACCCGCGCGGGGATCGCGAAGGCGGTGGGCGGGCTGCGCGACCTCGGCTACGACATCGAGTCCACGCCCCACGTCGGCCACCGGCTGGTGGGCCGCCCCGATCGGCTGCTGCCGTTCGAGGTTACCGACGGGCTGTTGACCCGCCGATTGGGACACGCCGTGCACCACCTCGACACCGTGGAGAGCACGCAGGATGTCGCACGCGACCTGGTGCGGGCGGGCGCGGTGGACGGCACGCTAGTGGTCGCGGAGGAGCAACTTGCCGGACGTGGACGGCTGGCGCGTGCGTACGTCTGCCCGCCCGGCGGTATCTGGTGCACGCTGATCCTGCACGGCCCCCTGCCGCCGACTGTCGCCTCCTACGTCAGCCTCGCGGCCGGTGTTGCCGCCGCGCGAGCCATCGATGGCGTCACGGGGCTGCCGATGACGCTGAAGTGGCCGAATGACGTGCTCGTGGATGGCCGCAAGGTCACCGGCATCCTCACTGAGGCGATGAGCGAGGAACAGGCGGTGCATTACGTGCTGCTGGGTACGGGGATCAACGCCAACTTCCCCGCCACCGCGCAGCCCGCCAACCTCCGCTACCCCGCCACCAC
>JBJHDC010000199.1:0-4219 GCA_050486345.1 Dehalococcoidia bacterium
TGCGCATGTTGCTCATCACGGCCGCGCTCGCTGCCTCCATTGCCGCCCTCGTGATTGCCCCGGCACTGATGCCCGAGGGCTACTCATGGCTGGAGCACACCACGAGCGAGTCGGGGGCGCAGGGGGTTGATGGAGCCTGGCTCACTCGTGGTGGATTCCTGCTGTTCGGTCTCGCGGTGCTCACCCTCGCATCAGCTACACCGCCGCGCTGGAACCCACCGGCGCGACTCGCCCACGGCACGTTCGCCGTCTGCATGTTGGCCGTCGCAGCGTTCTCCGTGCGGCCGTGGACCGATGGTGTCCCATTCGACGCGACCGAGGATCTTCTCCACTCCATCGCGGCAACGGTGATGGGTTTCGCATTCGCGCTGGGTGTGCTCGCGCTCTTGCTTCCTCGGTGGCGGCGCCAGGCAAGAGCACGAGCGCTGGACGTCATCGCACTCCTCGCAGCGGCCATCCTGCCAATGGGCATGATGCTGTTCGAGGACGTGACCGGAGCACTGCAGCGTGCGATGTTCCTCGTCGCGTACGTGTGGTACCTGCGCGAGACTCTGACGCAGCCGGAACACCACCTACCCGAGGAATGAGAAGCCCGGTGACTTCACCCGAACTCCACATCCGTCGTGCCACTGCCGAGGACGCGCCCACACTCATCGATCTGATTCGCGGGCTCGCCGTCTTCGAGCGCGAGTCGCCCGACCGGGTGCACGCCACCGCAGAGGACCTCGTGCGTGACGGCTTCGGCGACCGCCCCTACTTCGAGTCCCTCATCGCAGAGCGCGGTGACCACGTCATCGGTTATGTCATTTTCTTCCCCAACTATTCGACGTGGGAGGGCCGCCCCGGCCTCTACATCGAAGACCTGTTCGTACTCGAAGAGGAGCGCGGCTCCGGTGCCGGACACGCACTCCTGGCCGCGTGCGCACGCATCGCGCACGAGCGCGGCTGGGCGCGCCTCGAGCTGTCCGTCCTCGACTGGAACCCCGCGCGGGCGTTCTACGAAGGGCACGGGATGTCCCAACAGGCGGAATGGCTCCCCTACCGCATGGATGCGGACGCCATTGCGAGACTGGCTGAGGGTGCGCCCATCATGCCGGAGTGACGACCAAGTAGTAGGGCCGCCGGTCCCCGACCGACGAACGCGATCGAGTCGAGTCCGCCTGGCCACCGTCTTCTGCCGTAGCCCCGCGGCAGCCCTCGGCGCATGCCTCGTGGTACCGTGGGCCCCATCCCCCGACCCGATTCTGATGGAGCCGCCCATGCCGAACCGCCTCGCGCATGAGACCAGCCCCTACCTGCGCCAGCACGCGGACAACCCTGTGGACTGGTACCCCTGGGGTGAAGACGCCTTCGAGCGCGCGCGCACTGAGCAGAAGCCGATTCTGCTCTCAGTCGGCTACTCCACCTGCCACTGGTGCCACGTGATGGCACACGAGTCGTTCGAGAACCCCGAGATCGCTGCCGCGATGAACGAGGGCTTCATCAACATCAAGGTCGATCGCGAAGAGCGGCCGGATGTCGATTCCGTCTATATGACCGTGACGCAGGCGATGACCGGCCAGGGTGGCTGGCCCATGACCGTCTTCCTCACGCCCGACCTCGAGCCCTTCTACGCGGGCACCTACTTCCCGCCCCAGGACGGCCACGGACGCCCCGGCTTCCCGCGCCTGCTGGAGGGCATCCAGCGCGCCTGGCGCGACGAGCGTGACAAGATTCTGGACTCCGCCGCCAAGATCACGGAGCAGCTCCGCGACGCGGCCGAGCGGGCCGGGTCATCGGTGAGCACGATCTCGGCGGCCCTCCCCGAGCAGGTCGTGCAGGCAATGCGCTCCGCCTACGACGATGAGTGGGGTGGGTTCGGACGCGCGCCCAAGTTCCCCTCGCCCAGCAACCTAGAATTCCTGCTCATGCACCATCACCGCATGGGGAACGACGGCGGCTCGCCCGGCATCATGGAGATCGTCCTGTTTACGTTGGAGAAGATGGCCGCCGGCGGCATCTACGACCACCTGGGCGGCGGCTTCGCGCGCTACTCCGTTGACCGGCGCTGGCTGGTGCCGCACTTCGAGAAGATGCTCTACGACAACGCGCAGCTCGTCCGCCTCTACCTCCACGGCTGGCAGCTGAGCGGCGATCCCGGGCATGAGCGCATCGTGCGCGAGACGCTCCGCTACCTGCTGCGCGAGATGCAGTCGCCCGAGGGCGGCTTCTACTCCGCCCAGGACGCGGACAGCGAGGGCATCGAGGGTAAGTTCTTCGTCTGGACGCCCGAGGAGCTCGACGACGCTCTCGGCCCCGAGGAAGGCGCCATCGCCCGCGCAGTCTTCGATGTGACAGCGATGGGGAACTTTGAGGACCCGCACCATCCGGAATTCGGTGTGCGATCCGTGCTCAGCCGCCCGCGCCCGCTGAGTGACCTCGCGACCGAGCTCCAACTGGCGCCGGAGGAACTGGAAGAGCGCGTGGAGGCCATCCGTGCGCGCCTCTTCCAGGTGCGCGAGGAGCGCGTGCACCCAGGACTGGACGACAAGGTGCTCACCTCGTGGAACGGTCTCGCCCTTGCAGCGTTCGCGGAGGCGGGCCGCGTGCTCGGAGACGAGGAATATGTGCAGGTCGCACGCCTCAACGCCGCGTTCGTGCGCGAGCACCTCTGGCGCGACGGTGTCCTCCTCCACACATACCGAGAAGGCACGGCAAAGATCGCGGGCATGCTGGAGGACTACGCGTACTACGGCCTCGGACTGATTGAGCTCTACCGCGCGACCGGGGACCTCGAATACCTCAGCTGGGCCGCAGATCTGCTGCGGGTCGCGATTGAGCACTTCCACGATGACCAGCACGGCGGGTTCTACGAGGCTGCGCCGGACGGCGAGCAGCTTATCTTCCAGCAGAAGCCCTTCTTCGATGCCGCCACGCCCAGCGGCAACGGCGCCATGGCGCAGCTCGCGGCATGGCTCGGCCGCTACTACGAGCGTGACGAGTGGGAGGCGCTGGCAACCGAGGTCGTCGGGCTCGTCTCCGACCAACTCGCGCAGGCCGCCACCGGGTTTGGAGCGACCTTGCAGGCACTCGAACTCGTGCTCTCCACACGACGCGAGGTCGCGATCGTCGGCCATCCCACTGCCCGTGCCCCCTTCGAACGCGAGGTCGCCCACCACTTCCTGCCTGCTGCGGTCATCGCCCCGGCTGACAGCGGTGGCGGGCTTCCCGTGCTGGAGGGACGTGACGTTAGCACCGGTGCTGTGGCATATGTATGCGAGAACCTCGTGTGCGGCCTGCCAGCGACCACCGTGGAGGCGCTGCGCGATCAGCTCAAGGCGGCTTCGTGACCTCACCCGGCGACGACCCGGAGGATTCGCCCGAAGAACCCTCGGACGAACCTGCATCGGACAATCCTGACGGCGCGCCTCGCGCGCGCCGCACCCGACCGTGGCACGCGCTCGCGTACCGCGACTACCGCCTGCTGTGGATGACCCACCTCTCCCACACCATCGCACAGCAGATCCGCATCCTGCTGGTGATGGCATGGCTATACGACGCCACCGAGTCAGCCGCCCTCGCCGGCCTCATCGGCCTCGTGCAGCTCCTCGTGCAGTTCCCGTCGATCCTGTTCGGCGGCACGCTAGCGGATCAGCTCGACCGCAAGATGCTGATGGTGGCAGCCAACGGCAGCACCACGCTGCTCTTCGGGATCGCGGCGGTGATGGCCGTGAGCGGGATGCTCGAGCCCTGGCACGTCTACCTCCTGGTGGGGCTGACCTCACTCTCGCAGGTGCTCGGGTCGCCCGCGCGTGCGGCACTCATTCCCCTGACCGTGCCAGAGCGCCACATCATGCTCGCCGTGAGCACGGACACCGCAACGCAGAACATCGGCGCGATCGCGGGCCCGCTCATCTTCGGTCTCGGCTACGGCATTCACAAGCTGCTCGTCAGTAAAGTGACCGGCATGAGCGGCACGCGGCTCGAGGCCGAAGGCCACTACGCGCAGCTCATCTTGACGCTGGGCATCGCCTTGATCCTGCACAACGGCGGGCTGTTCGTTTTCGGCTCGACGCCGGTCTCCATAACCACGCCGCTGTCGTGGAGCGCGTGGGAGCTGGGACCGCTGTACGGCGACCGCATCAGCATCTTCGTCAATCAGGCGCAGACCATCTCCGCGCTCATCGCCGTGGCCGTCGTGATCGGCTTCACCTGGCTCATGGCGCGCTCGCGGCAGGCG
>JBJHDC010000200.1:0-4198 GCA_050486345.1 Dehalococcoidia bacterium
TGCCGCGTTCCCCGAAAGGAATCAGGCCTGCCGTCGATCTTCGTTGCTGATCCGCCGAGGCGGATGGTTACCGGATGGAGCCCCCAATGAGAGTTGAACTCATGACCTCATTCTTACCAAGAATGCTCTCTACCACTGAGCTATGGGGGCGAATCGAGCGGCCCCACCCGTCCTGACGTGGGGGCCGCACGTTCTCGTCATGGTGCACGGGGCAGGATTCGAACCTGCGTAGCCGTTAGGCGGCGGTTTTACAGACCGCTGGATTTAGCCACTCTCCCACCCGTGCGGGATGATTACGCTGAACCGACCGTTTGCGAGCCCAGGGATGCGGATCCGCTGCCTTCGGACCCGCTCGATGAGAGCGTGGAGCCCGAGAGGGGATTCGAACCCACCAACCTTCCGATTACAAATCGGCTGCGCTGCCGTTGCGCCACTCGGGCACGGTCGCCAGAGAAACCGACCGCCCTCCGCCATGCGGAGCGCGGCCAACAATCAGTATATGAATCCCCGTCTCGCAGGGTCAACGGAGCACCCGTCCAGATTGCGTTGCCCCGCTACTCCGGGGACGGCCCGCGCGTGAAGCGAGGGTCGAACGGAATGAGCCCCGCGTCCGCCTGCACGGAGCCGTACACATCGATGAGGCTGAGCACGCCGCGCAGGCGGCCGGCCGGGGTGCTGTCCGGGTCGATGGACTCGAACACTTCGTAGAGCGCCCGGCTCGCCTCCATCAGCGTGCTCAGATCGCCGACGAGGTTTGCCGTGGCGGCCGTGGTCACGACCTGGCGGAGCTCCTCCGGCGCGTTGGAGGCGGGATCGAGGAGCTCCTCCGCGATCTGCACCCACGCGACCATCGATTCGCCGCCGGCGCGGTACCAAGCCTTCAGATCGTCTTCTGAGAATGTCACAGGCATTCCTCCCTGCGCTGGCGCGAGCCATTGCCTCGTCCGCTGGTGCCGTGGCGCTCCTGGCACGCTATCGGCGTGCGCTCCAGCGGGTGCCCTCCGCCGTGTCCTCGAGGATCACGCCGATGCCCGCCAGCTCATCGCGAATACGATCGGCCATCGCGAAGTCGCGCTCCGCGCGTGCCGCTGCGCGGCGTTCGATGAGCGCGTCCATGGTGGATGCGACGTCCTTGCCGCCGCAGACGACACCGAGGTCCGACGCCAGTCGCGAGACGGCGGCGACATCCACCAGCGTCTCAGCCGGCGGCTCGTCCAGGGTCAGTCCCAGCACCCCCGCGAGCTCGCGCAGTAACGCTTGCGCCTCCGCAATGTCCTCCCCGCCGTCGCGGGCGCGGTTGATGGCGCGCGCGAGGTCGAAGAGGACGGCGAGTCCCTGTGGTGTCGCGAGATCGTCCTCCATCGCATCCACGAAGCGGGCGCGGAAGGTGTCGCGCTCGATGGTGCTGGCCCCGCCGGATGGCGCTTCGCGCAGTGCCGTTGAGAGCCGCTCCACGGCTGCTGTCGCCGCGTCCATGGCGGCGTCTGTGAGGTTGTTTGGACTGCGGTAATGGCTGTTGAGGACGAAGAGGCGAATGGCGTCCGGCGACCAGCGCTCGAGCGCCTCGGTGACGCCGACCACGTTACCCAGCGACTTGGACATCTTTTCGCCATCGCGCTGGACCATGCCGTTGTGCATCCAGAGGTTCGCGAACACCTCGCGCCCTTCGACAGGCTCAGGACGAGCGGAATGGGCGGCCTCGGCCTGAGCGATCTCGTTCTCGTGGTGGGGGAAGATGAGGTCCAGCCCACCGCCGTGGATATCGAAGCGCTCGCCCAGGTAGCGCCGCGCCATGGCGGAGCATTCGATGTGCCAGCCGGGACGACCCTCGCCCCACGGGGAGAGCCAGCTCGGCTCGCCCGGCTTCGCCGCCTTCCACAGCGCAAAGTCGAGCGGAAATTCCTTGCCATCGCCCGGTTCGAACCTGGTGCCGGTGCGGAGTTGCTCGATGTCGCGGTGGCTGAGCTTGCCGTAATCCTCCTTGGCGCGCACACGGTAGTAGACGTCACCCGTCGGGGTCGCGTACGCGTACCCGTTTGCAACGATCTCCTCGATCATCCCCACGATGTTCTCGATCTCTCGAGTGACCCGGGGACGCACGTCGGGCTCGATGAGGCCGAGGAGCCTCTGCTCTGCTTCCCATTGATCGATGTTCGCCGCACCCAGCTCGATGGGGTCGCGCCCCAGCTCACGGCCGCGGTCGATGAGCTTGTCGTCCACATCGGTGTAGTTGGTGACGAAGGTGACCTGATAGCCGCCGGCGGGGTTGCCGCTCCAGCGCAGGTAGCGCACCAGCACGTCGTATACGATGAGCGACATCGCGTGGCCGACGTGGGCCGCGTCGTACGGTGTGACGCCACAGACGTAGAGGCCAATGCGCCCCGGCTGTACCGGGACTAGCTCCTGCAGTCCGCCTGTCATCGTGTTCGTCAGCCGCATCGACCGTCTCGCTTCCTCGCGCGCATGATCTGTCCATGGTGGGGGATTGAGGTGGTGACGTCACGCGATCACGCGCACGTTACGCCTGCGTGGAGGTCCGCTCGCGTTCTTCGGCCTTGGCCTCAGATTCCGTGCGCACGCGGGTGAGCTCGGCCTCGAGCTCATCCACGCGGCGCTCCAGTTCCTCGATACGGTTCCACTCGGGGTCGGGGAGACGGACGACGGTGTCATTGCTGCGGTCCGTGAAGGCGATCACGTGGCCGGGGACGCCGACCACGGTCGCGCCAGGGGGCACGCTGGAGACCACCACGGAACCTGCGCCAATGGTCGCGCCGGTGCCGAGCGTTACTGCACCGATTACCTTCGCACCCGCGCCGACAACGACGTCATCCTCGAGTGTCGGGTGGCGCTTCTCGTGACGGGTGGAGGTGCCGCCGAGGGTGACCCCCTGCAGCAGGTGGCAGCGGTCGCCAATGATCGTGGTTTCGCCGATCACCACGCCCATGCCGTGATCGATGAACAGCCCGCGCCCGATTCGCGCCGCGGGGTGAATCTCGATGCCGGTGACCATGCGCGCGAAGTGCGACACGAGGCGCGCGGGCAGGCGGAAGCCAGCGTGGTGCAGGCGGTGGGCCATGCGATAGAAGATCAGAGCGTGCACACCGGGGTAGGTGAGCAGTACTTCCAGGTCCGTGCGCGCAGCCGGGTCCAGCCGTCGAGCGGCGCGAATGTCATCGTGGATCGATTGCAGCCACTGCACGCGGAGCTCCTTGAGGACGCCCGATCTGGCTTCCCTCGGTCTGAGGATCGCCCGATCTCAGATCGTTATGGTACATCCTCTTCGATCAGCGCCACGGCCGATACGGAGATGGCCTCGCCGGCACCGATCTCGCCCATGCCCTCGTTCGTGGTCGCTTTCACGTTGACATCGCTGATGCGCAGGCCCAGCGTTACGGCGATCGACTCGCGCATGCGGTCGATGTGCGCGCTCAGGCGTGGCCGTTCCGCGATCACGGTGGCATCGATGTTCACGATGGCGCAGCCACGGGCGATCAGCAGGCGTTGTACGCGCTTCAGGAGCTCGCGGCTGTCGATGTCTCGGGTGGCGCTGTCCCCGGGGGGGAAGTGGCGGCCGATGTCGCCCTCGCCGGCCGCGCCCAGCAGCGCATCGATGATTGCGTGGATCAGCGCGTCGCCGTCTGAGTGCCCGTCGAGGCGCGGAGCCTCCTCGATGTCCACGCCACCCAGCCGCAGCGTGGAGTCGCCCTCCGTCCGAAAGCGATGGATGTCGTAGCCGATGCCTACGCGCACGTTGCTACCCCGCCGTCGTGACCCGGCGTTGTGCCAGGAGGTACCGCGCGACCGCCAGGTCGTGCACGGTTGTGATCTTGATGTTCTCCGGATCGCCCTCGATCACCTGCACCGGCTCGCTCAGTGCCTCCACCATTGTTCCGTCGTCCAGGACGTCAGATTGCACGGTGGCGTGTGCGCGGCGCAGGAGGGGTCCCGCGAAGCCCTGTGGTGTCTGGATGGCTCGGAGGTCGGACCGATCGACCGAGGAGACCACCCGCCCGTTGCCGTCCACGCGCTTGAGCGCATCGTATACGGCCACGCCGGGGATCGCTGCGCCGTGGGTCCGAGCGCCATCGAGTACGCGACGCACGAGGTCCACCGTCACCAGCGGTCGCGCTGCATCGTGCACCAGGTACCAGGCAGCCTCGGGCGCCGCGGCGAGGCCACAGGCGACGGAGTCTTGCCC
>JBJHDC010000201.1:0-4092 GCA_050486345.1 Dehalococcoidia bacterium
GAGGAAGCTATTGCTTCCCAGTCCAGCTGAAGCCGGAGCCTCACCTGGTGGTTCCCCCGTTCCCGTCGAGTGACGAGATTCGACTAGCCATTATTAGCAGGACGTAAAGTCGATCGTCAACGCGCGGAAGGATTCTGCTGTCAGATAAGCATCAACACGTCTGGGCCCGTGTCAGCCCGGGAGAATTGCTCTCAGCCGAGATCAGTTCATCACAGCGCGCTGTGTGAGCAAGATCACGCCCGCATCGCCGGGTTCATTGGTGGAGGAGCGGTAGCTTGCGCAGCTCCACGAGACGCTCGATGGTCGCATGCGGCTCCTCGGTTGGATCGTGCGGGACAGTCTCTGGAGGGTGCACACGACGCATCCAGATCGCAGCCATCCCAGAGCTGCGTGCGCCTCTGATGTCCATGTCCAGGCGGTCGCCCACGTGCGCGACCTCGTGCGGCTGGACGGCGAGCGCATCGAGGGTGATGCGGAAGATCTCCGGGTGCGGCTTCCGGTACCCCGCCTGGTCCGACGAGATCACCGCACCGAAGTAGGGCAGGAGCCCGTCCTGCCGCATCTCCTCCAGGAACGTGGCCCCACCGTGGGTGCGGTTCGTGAGCGCGGCGATGCGGAATCCCTGCACCTTCAGCCAGTCGAGCGTCTCGAACGTGTCCTCGAACATCACGCGACCGAGGAAGTCCCCGCCGGTGTTCATCGCCTGCCAGACCTCGCTCACCTGTCCGGGAGTGAGGTTGAGCCCGGCGTCCCGCGTCACCTCGTGCGTGATCGCGAGGTAGTCCGGACTAACCCAATCCCCTGCGTCAGCGGCGCGGTCGGCCTCGGCGCGCGTGGTGCGGATGCGGCGCTGGAGGTCGTCGGGCGTCACGTCGTAGTCGACGCCCCAGCCGCCCAGCAGCAGCCGGAGGCGGGAAGCGAAGTGCTCTTCGATGGCCTCCGGTGGTGGCGGGTGGGGGAAGTGCCAGAGCGTATCGCCCAGGTCGAAGGTGAGTGCGCGGATGCGGAACGGAGGCGACGTCATACCGCTTCGGGCCTCTCCATGCGCGTGCGCAGGAGGATCAGCCGGACGATCCAGTTGAGGTGCATCACCACGATGGTGGCGATGAGCACCCACACCAGCACCTGCAGGTACCACGTCGCGACGATCGCCGCGGCGGCGAGCCAGAAGACGCGCACATCGCGGCCGGAGGCCAGATAGGCGAAGAGCGGCTCAAACTGGCGCTTCGGGTAGTTCTGATGCATGACGGAGCGGTACTTCTCGGACGCCGAGGCGAGCATGAACGTGCCGCCGATGGCGAGTGCGCCCAGCGGCCACGCCCAGTCCTCCCACCGATCCGTCTGCGCCAGGCCGTAGGCGATGGCGATGAAGGTGAGGTACTCCACGAGGCGGTCCGTGACCGTGTCGAGGAAGTCGCCGTAGGTGCTTGATGCGCCCGTGCGGCGTGCGATTTCGCCGTCCACACCGGCGAAGATCGACGAGCACTGAATCAGCAGACCGCCGAGCCACCAGATCTGCGCCGCCAGCGCTGCGCACCCCGCCACGCCGATGGCGAGCGCGGCGAAGGTGGCAATGTTGGGCGTTACCCCCAGCGGGGCGAGGCGCGCGGATATGAGTTGCGAGATTCGCCGATTGAGCAGGATCGAGACCGGGCCGTCACTCGACTTCACCAGCGGGGGAGGCGCGCTCACGAGATCGCTCCCATCGCGGTCAGGCGCTCCGTGTCGATGTCGTCCTCGCCGTCGATGTACAGACGGAACCACAGTTCGAGGTTCGCAAGCATCCACGCGCGGTGCCCGAATTCGCCGCCGTTCGCTGCACCACGATCCAGCCACGTCTCGACGGCCGGGATCTCGAAGACGCCGCGCGCACGGGCCGGCTGATCCAGGAGCAGGCCCCGCGCGTACTGCTGGACCTGACTCGCGAGGCGCTGTTCGAGCGGCACCTTGAACCCCACCTTGCGGCGGTTGAGCACATCGGGTGGGACCAGGTCGGCAACCGCTCGCCGCAGGATGTACTTGGTGACATCGTCCCGCTCGCAGAATCGATCCGAGTAGGACAGCGCCGCCCGCGCGCGATGTAGTTGGGAGCGCCAGCGCATCTTGTAGTGCATGGGAATCCCGAAGGCGAACTCGACCAGGCGGTAGTCGACGAACGGTACGCGCGCCTCAACGGCGGTCGCCATGGTCATCGAGTCCACGCGTCCCAGCAGGTTCACGAGATGCATCCGCTGCAGCAGGTAGTGCACGCGGTCGTACGGCTCCCATCCCTCGGTGCGAGCAAAGAGCGTTTCGATATGGTCACGACCACCTGCGCCGGAGGCATCCAGCGCGTCTGGTGTGAGGAGCGCTTCGATCTCGCCCCTGCGGAACCAGTGGTACCCGGCGAAAAAGTGTGCCAGAGGGTCGGCCTCGTACGCCCCTGCGCCGTACTTCGTCTCCATCCCGCCGCTCAGCCACGGGCGGAGTGGCGCGGGTAGTCGCGAGAGCACCTTGCCCTTCTGCCAGTCGAAGGGGATGCGGCCGTAGTCGCCGTAGCCACCGAAGAGCTCATCGGCGCCCTCACCTGAGAGCACCACGGTGATGTCCTGCTTCAGCTCGCGCGACATCTGGTAGAGCGGCACCTCGTTGGGGACGGCCAGCGGGGCGTCGCGGTGACGGATGAGCCGGGGCAGCAGGTCGAAGTAGTCGGGCGCGTCCAGCACGATTTCGTGGTGGTCGGTGGAATAACGATCCGCGACTTGCCGCGCGTAGGGGAACTCATTGTCACCGTCGCTGAAGCCGATGGAGTACGTCTTCACGGGCGCATCGAGCATCTGCGCCATCAGCGCGACCACCACGCTGGAATCGAGGCCGCCCGAGAGATACGCACCCAGCGGGACGTCTGACATCAGCCGCTTGCGGACGGCCTCTTCCAGCAGTGCGCGGACCTGCTCACGGTAGGTGGATTCGTTCGCGGCCGGGTCGTGTTGCGGAGGAGGGACATCCCAGTACTGCTCGATGCGTACTTCGCCTCGCTCCGCGATGAGCGCGTGTCCCGGTGGCAGGGCGTGGATGCCCTCGAACATCGTCCCGGGGGCGATGGGGTGCCGGAACGAGAGGTAACTGGCGACCCCCGCGAGGTCCGCGCGGGCCTCGATCAGGCCGGAAGCGAGGATGCCCTTCGGCTCGGATGCGAAGAGCAAGAGGTCGCCGACCTGCGCCCAGTAGAGCGGTTTGATGCCGAGGCGGTCACGAGCCAGGAGCAGCCGCTCCCGACGCTGGTCGTGGATTCCGAAGGCAAACATGCCATCGAGCCGGTGCAGGAGGTCGAGCGGTCGGTCTGCGTGTTCCTCGTACAGGTGCACGATGACTTCTGAGTCGCTCCGTGAGACGAACCGATGCCCGCGTGCGCGGAGCGGCTCGCGGACTTCCTCGTGGTTGTAGATCTCGCCATTGCAGACGAGCACGACCGTTCCGTCCTCGTTCGCCAGTGGCTGGCGGGCCTCGGGGGAGAGGTCGATGATCGAGAGGCGGCGGTGCCCGAGGGATGCGAGCATGCTGGCGTGATCGCCGCAGTCGTCTGGCCCGCGGTGCGCGAGCGGCGCGGCCATGCGTTCGCCCAGGTCGGGTGGGACCTGGCGGCCATGCAGTGAGATGGCACCGGCAATTCCACACATCGATCGATTACCCGTCCAACGAACGTTGAGGACGCACTTCGCCGCCGGTCGAGTGCCGCCAACAGGCGGTGCGCAGGTCCTCGATCCATCCGGTACGACTCACGCAGAATCTACCACGCCCTACTCGCAGTTCAGCGCCCGTCGTGGGAGATACACCGAGCCCCCGGCAGGTGGCCGACGCAATGTCGGTCTGCCGGGGGCCCGGTGAGGTGTTGCGAGACGCCAGGGCGTCAGCGCGTTAGTCGATGCGGCGGGTCGCCGTGATGCGGCGGGCGCCAGCCACACCCATGACTGCCACCGCTGCCAGCAGCGCGAGCGCGGCCGGGAACGCGGTGCCGGACGCGATGCCACCCTGACCAGTGCTCGCGGGCGGCGGAGCCGTTGGCGGGGTCGTCGGAGGCGTTGTTGGCGGGGTGGTCGGCGGGGTCGTCGG
>JBJHDC010000202.1:0-4052 GCA_050486345.1 Dehalococcoidia bacterium
GGCCGGGACGGTGGACTGGGTGCTCTGCGCGCTGAAGGCGACGGCGCTGGACACTGCGCGCGAGTTGATCGCGCCGGCGGTCGGTCCCCAGACGCGGGTGCTGGCGCTGATGAACGGGCTGGGCATCGAGGATCGCTTTGCGGAGTGGTTCGGCGGCTCACGCGTGTTCGGCGGGCTGGGCTTCACCTGCATCAATCGCGGCGAGCCGGGGCAGGTCATCCACCTCGACTACGGCGCCGTGACGCTGGGTCACTACCAGGACGATCCCGCCGAGATCGCGGTGGCGCGCGCGCTGTGGGAAGGGGCGCGAGTCGAGATCCTGACGACACCCTGCCTGCTCGCCGCCCGCTGGGTGAAGCTCTGCTGGAACATCCCGTTCAACGGTCTGGCCGTGACCGCGGGTGGCATCACCACTGACCGCATCATGCACACACCGGCGCTGCGCGCGGAGGCCGAGGCACTCATTCGAGAGATCGTGAGCGCTGCCAACGCGGACCTCGCCCAGCGCGGCTACACGAGCCGCCTGGAGCCAGACACGGTGGTCGAAACAATGATGGCGCGCACCGATGCGATGGCCGACTACCGCCCCAGCACGATGATCGATTTCGTCGAGGGCCGTGCGATGGAGGTGGAGACCATCTTCGGCGAACCGGTCCGTCGCGCCGAGGCGCTGGGCATCGAGGTCCCGCGCATGACCATGCTCTACGCACAGATGTGGGCGCTGAACACGCGGAGGGAGGGGCCCCATGAGTGATCGGCTAGTCGCTCTTCTTGAGGACGCAAAGCGGGTTGCCGTCGAGTACACGTCCCTCACGGGGCGGCCGCTCGGGATCACGGGCGAGGTCGCTGAGTATGAGGTCAGCCGCCTGCTCGGGTTGGAACTGGCAGAGGTCCGCTCCGCCGGGTTCGATGCGATCGAACGCGATGGTGGCGGCATCAAGCGAATCCAGGTGAAGGGGCGCCGAAGGCCCTCAACAAGGGCTCCCTGGGGACGCGTGGGTGCGATTGACCTGAAGAAGGAGTTCGACTCTGTGATGCTCGTGTTGCTCGATGAACACTACGACACCATCGAGATCCTCGAAGCGCCACGTTCGCTCATCGAGACCCACCTCATCCGACCCGGATCGCGGGCGCGGAACGAGCGCGGACAGATGGCCGTAAGCGCGTTTCGCGCGCTCGGAAGCATCCGATGGTCGCGGCCAATCTGACGCTCGCATCGGATTGAGCCGCGCCCTACGTACACATCCTCCGCACGATCTCGAAGGTGAGTTCGTTGCCCATGCGCAGGTTGTCGAGCGTGATGAACTCGTCGTTGCCGTGAAACCCGGCGCGTTCGGCGGCGCTGAGGACGCACGGGGCGAAGCCGTAGGCGGGGATACCCTGCGAGCGCAGGAAGCGATTGTCGGTGCCACCGACGGTCATCGAGGGCACCACGACCGCGTCTTCGATCGCATCCTTGATCACGGATTCGATGACCCGGTAGAACTCGGTGTCCCACGGCACCGCTTGCGGTTCGAAGGAGTCGAGGTCTTCGTGGAACTCAACCGTCACCTGGTCATCGTCGATTGCGCCGATGACCGCCTCACGCCAGGCGTCGCGGGACTGACCGGGCAGCAGGCGACAGTCGATGATTGCGGTGCTCTTCGCCGGGATGACGTTCGCCTTGATACCGCTGTCGAGCATCGTGACGTTGAGAGTGTTGATGAACATCGCCTTCAGCTGCGGTGAGGTGCGGATCATCTCCATCACCTCACCTCGGTCGGCTGGCAGCATCCCGGCCTCCACGAGCTGTGCGACCCAGACCTCCGTCTCCGGCGTGAACGTGATCTCGCGCTCCCACTCTGCCAGCCGCTGCACCGCGCGAGCGAGGCGGACCGCGGAGTTGTGCTCGATTGGGTGGGGAATGCTGCCGTGTCCGGGCACACCGACCGCGGTGAGCCGCAGCCAGCAGACCTGCTTCTCGTTTGTGGCGACGGAGAACACCTGGCGATCGGGCTGCCCCTGGAACTCCGTCGCCCCGGAGCCGCCCTCGTTCATCTCGTATTCGATGTCCTCCAGCAGCTCCGGGTGGTGGTCGCAGAGCCACTCCATGCCCATGCGGCCCAGGGCCTCCTCGTCCGGTACGGCGCAGAAGATGAGGTCGCGCTTGAGTGGCAGGCCGAGGCGCTTCACCAGCAGCGCCGCCATCAACTGCATGACGCCGAAGCCCTTCATGTCCACCGCGCCGCGGCCGTAGAGACGCCCACCCTGCTCCACACCCTCGAAAGCGGGCACGGTCCAGTACTCCGTCTCCACTGGCACTACGTCCGTGTGGTTGCAGAGCATGAACGGCCGCTTGCTCCCGTCCCCGGGGATCACGGCGTAGAGAATCTCGCGATTTGGCGCGGTCTCGAAGTAGCGCGTCTCGATGCCATCAGCCTCCAGCAGGCTGCCGAGGAACCGCGCAGCGGGGCGTTCGTTTCCCGGTGGGTTTGAGGTATCGATGCGGATGTACTGGCGGAGGATGTCCAGCGCTTCCGCGTGGACAGCGTTCCAGTCAATGCCGAGGCCATCCTTGCGCTGCAAGGGCTTGTGCCGCATGGCCGGGTCCCCTCCGTGACGCCGCAACGCTGCGCGCACGAACCACCAGGTGGTTCATCCGCTCCCCTCAGCGTGGCACGGCGTTCCTGATCCCTCTGATCGCCCTGATCACGGATCCCAATGGATCTCGCCTGCATCGTAGTGGGGGGCGTCTAGTCCCTCCGCTCACGCGAAGGTGAGGGTGAGGGCCGAGGTGGCACAGGTCTCGAGCCGGACTGGCTCCTCGCACGACGGCGTGCGACACCCCGTTGCGAGGCCTATCATGGGCAATGTTCACCACATCCCTGCGCATGGATGATCGCGGCCGCAAGCTGTACCCCGGCTGATCCGGGAGCGCTCTGCTGGGCCGGTAGGAGTTTCCCGTGGCGCACGAGCCCTCCGCCGCCGCCTCCGAACCCGCGCCCGGGGCCTCCACGCCTGCGAGTGCCGCAACCGAGCCTGTGCACGGCGCCCCAGGGGACACGCGCAGCGGGGGCGGCGCACACGGTGACAGTCGTGGCGCCGAGGGCGTGCGCACGGTGGTCCTCGCCCTGGTGCGGGATCGCAACTACGCCGCCTACTGGCTGTCGAACTTCTTCTACTTCCTGGTCTTTGGCGCGCAGCGATTCGCCTTCGTGCTGCTGGTGCTGGAGCTCACTGATCGCGCCGGCCTCGGCGGCCTGGCGGGGTTCGCAATCGGCATCCCGGCGTTCTTCATCACCATCCCCGCTGGTGTGTGGGCGGACCGCCTCGATCGCCGGCGGCTGATCATGCTCGCCAACTCCGGCGGCGCAGCCGTGGCGGGGGTGGTAGCGCTGCTCTGGTGGGCCGGTGCGCTGAACGCCTGGGTCGCCCTCGGCATGGCGTTGATTGCCGGGACCCTCACGGCCGTGGTGCAGCCGGCGATCACCGCAATTGTGCCGATGCTGGTGCCACGCGAACGCCTGATGAGCGGGATCGCGTTGCGCACCATGGGTCAGAACATGGCGCAGATCTTCGGCTTCACCATCGCTGGGGTGAGCATCGGCATCGTTGGCTTCGGTGGCTCATTCTTCGTGCAGGCGATCATCTACGTCGCAGCGATTGCAACGATGGCGCTGGTGCGCCTCCCGGCGACGCCGCCCCAACGCTCGGACCGGCCCTCGATGCTCGTGCAGGCACGGGCCGGGCTCGGCTTCATCTTCGGCAACCCCAGCCTGCGCAGCCTGGTGATCATGTCCGTGGTGTCGGGCCTCTTCATGATCGGCCCCATCTTTGTGCTGGTGCCGGAACTCGCGCGCACCAAGCTGGAGGTCAGCGCCTCGCTGAACGGAACGCTCATGGCGTTCATTGGGCTCGGGATGTTCGTCACCTCCGCCACGCTCGCCATGCGCTCGCAGGTACGACGGAAGGGCTACTGGTTCCTCTCCAACCTTATGGTGGCCGGGCCGCTGATGGCGGTGATGGGGTTCTCAGAGTGGTACGCGCTGACGGCGTTTGCGATCTTCCTCTGG
>JBJHDC010000203.1:0-3902 GCA_050486345.1 Dehalococcoidia bacterium
CAGCCCGGGCATCCGCCACGGCCTGCTGGAGGCGCTGGATGTCGCCACCCGCGAGGACGATGTGCGGGCGATGGTGATTACGGGGGCCGGGCGTGCCTTCTGTGCCGGGGCGGACGCGGTCGCTCGCAACTCGACGGAAGACCACAGCCGCAAGGGCTCGCGGCACGAGCGGATGGACGCGCTCAACCTCGCGGGGCAGATCGTGATGCGCATGCGTGAGTGCGACGTGCCGATCCTCGCTGCGGTGAACGGCGCAGCAGCGGGCGCGGGGCTCGGGCTGGCGCTGGCGTGCGATGTGCGCTTCGCGGCGGAGTCCGCGCGCATGGGGACGATCTTCCTCAAGCGCGGGCTGGCGACGGACTACGGGGTGTCGTACTGGCTGCCTCGGATCGTGGGGACGGCGCAGGCGTTCGAGCTGATGTATGACGGCAACGTGATCAACTCGGACCGTGCGCTGGAGGTGGGGCTGGTGAACCGCGTCTACCCGGATGACCAGCTGCTGGAGGAGACGATCGGCTTCGCTCGCCGGATTGCGGCGGGTCCGCCGCTTGCGTACACCTCGGTGCGCCGGCTGCTGATCCAATCGATGGATACGGGCATGCGCGAGTTCATGGAGCAGGAAGAGTCCTACCAGCAGCGCATGCGCGTTACGGCTGACTCCCGCGAGGGCTTTGCGGCGTTCCTCGAGAAGCGTGAGGCGGTCTTCCGCGGGGAGTAGCGGGCCGAGGGGCGCGATTCAGTCGTACCGCTGGGATCGCGTGACCCATTCGACAGACCCGGAAACGTTCGTGGACCTGCCGGCGGGTTTAGTAGCCACCTGACCGCAGATCCCCAGTCACCGCGCCGCTTCGCGGCGTCCTTCGACAGGACCTCTCCGACCGGCGCTATGCGCCGGGGCTCAGGATGAACGGTGACTGGGATGCTGCAGCCGCGAGTCCCTCCGGCGCCGTGGGGGCTCGGAGGTGGAGGCGCTAGCTCAGGTCGCCGCGCAGCGCGCGTACTGCGTCCACCATCTCGCCCGACCACCACTCGGTGGTGGCGAAGGTTTCCTGCACCTGCGCGAATTTTTCGGCGACGGTCGCCTCTTCACGCGCGGAGCGGAAGGCCTGGCGTCCGGCGATGAAGCCGAGCTGGCGGTAGGACTCGAACTGCGGCTGATCGAGCTGCTGGTCCGTGGTGGGGTCGTACGGGAAGCCGGGGTTGGCGCGCCGCCAGTAGGTGAGGAGGTCCGCCGGCAGATCCTGTGCGCCCACGGCGGACTTCACCAGCACGAGCACGCCTTCTTCCGAGTGCCCGCCGGGCGTGGGGTAGCGAATTGTGCCCACCGAGTAGTACGAGGCCACCATCCCGCTGGCCGGATCGCGCAGCATGGGGCGCAGGTCTGGCATCGAGACTTCGATGCCGAAGTCGACGCGCGCGTAGCGGATGGCCGTGCCGATGTTGCCGAAGCCGAGTGGCTCGCCAGGTGCGGGCTCGATGTCCGCGGCGATGGCGACGATGTACTTGCAGCGCCGCCGGAGTAGCTCGTAGAGGCCGAGGTTCTCAAAGTGGCCGCCGTCCGAGAGGTAGACGTTGCCGTCGTCGCGGGAGGCGAGGCCGAGCATCTCCTTGAGGTAGAGCACCAGCGGGCGGCCCATCACCAGACGGTGGGCGGGGCTGCGGCGGCTGGGGCGAGGGTTGTCGACCCACTGGCCCAGGCGGACGTTGAGCAGCGTGGTGAGCACGCTGATGGTCGCGACGGTGCGGTCGCCCATGTTCGGGCTCACCGCTGCGCCGGAGACGGCGGCGGCGCCGCTGAGCGGCATGGACTGCACGTCCGGCATTTCCGCCGTCGGCTTCCAGCGGCTGAGCGCGGAGCCCGAGTAGAACGGCGCGATGACGAATGCCTCGCCGCGGCGGTCGAGGAGCTTGGGGTCGCCCTGGTTGCCCGGGAAACTGAGGGTGGTGCAGATAAGCGGATAGGGCGCGGCCGGTCCGTAGGCCTCGGACGCGCGGGCGAGATCGCCGATGGTGATGTCCGGGCGCTGCCACACGGCGCGCCAGATGGAGGAACGGGGGCCATCGTCGGAGGGGCGCGGAGGCTCGCGCCGTGCTGCGATCACCCAGGTCGCCTCGATGCGCGAGCGGTAGAGGCCGTGGAGGGACAGCACGTTGAGTGCGCGCTTGCCGACGGCCTCGAAGCTCGCCAGCAGGAGGAGCACTGCGGCCACGGCGAGCGCGACCCAGTAGAGCCCGCTGAACTCGCCTTCGGTCCAGTCGTAGAGGAGCCAGTGCCAGGCGAAGACGATGACCGCGAGGAGCACGTAGCCGCCGATGCCGACCGCGAGGAGCCAGATCATCCGCGTGGCTACGCCTGGCGTCAGCACTTTGCGTAGGCCGACGACCAGCATGCTGGAGCTGATGCCCGCGAGCAGTCCGCCCGCGCCGAGCAGACCTCGGTCGCTCTCCTGCTGTAGCCGAACGACCGCCCAGATCAGGCCGGTGGTGACTGCGGCCACCGCGAGCACGACGGCGACGAGGTGGAGCCAATGTGCGAAGCGGATGGCTGCGCGCCGGATGGGGGCGCGATGGCCCTCGTGGAGTGTGAGTGAGCCGAGCATCACGGCGGGGGCGGCGACGATGATGGGGCTGAACATCGCGGCGATGCGCCAGCCGGTGTCCCATTCGCGCACCGGGTGCCAGAGGGCGATGCCGGCGAGGGTGACGAGCGTGAGGAGGGGGAGGAGGAAGAGCACCCAGAGCGCGACCGCGGAGAGGACGTAGCGGGTGACCATCTGCCAGGTGTAGGCGGAGAAGAGGCCGATCGACTGGCCCAGGAGCCGCGCGTGGCCTCGGACGTGGTGGAGCGCGGGCGATTCGTTGCCGTGCACGGGGAGGCTGGTGGAGCGTTCGCCGGCGCTGTCCACCGGGCCACCGAAGCGGGTGCGCGGGAAGGCGAACGGGAAGCGCTCGGGTGAGCAGTCGAGGCGCTCCGGCGAGGTATACGGCAGCGGCTCCAGGCAGAGGCTGGTGAGCGATGCTCCGGCATAGCCGCCGCCGGAGACGGTGGAGAGGTAGTCGGCGTCCTTCAGGACCCCGTTGCGCGCCATCGCCTGCAAGACGCCGAGGCTGAACACGGCCGAGCGCATGCCGCCGCCGGAGAGCGCCACGCCGAACAACTCGTTGCGCGTGTTGGGGCGCTCCGGGACGGGCAGGCCCTCCTCGATGCCGCGCGCGCGGCGATAGGGCTCGATCCAGCCGCGCACTTCTGCCGCGAACATGCGCTCGAACGGCTCATCGAGGAGGGCTGCGGCGTCGTCGTAGAGGCATTCGAGGACGCTGGCGCGGCTGGTGGTGCCCCAGGCGAGATGGTCCGCGCCCGGCTCGCGTGCGACTGTCCGCTGGACCTCGCGTGCGCAGAGGATCTGGCCGCCGCCGGCGGACTGGCTGAGGGCGGTTGCTTCGGCCTCGGTGGCGGCGACGGCGACTGCGACCTGGAGACGAGGCGCGGTTGCGAGGCCGGAGTCGGTAGCCATCGCGGTGGCGCGGGCGAGGCGGGTTTCGGTTTGCACGCGGATCGCGAGCAGGACGGCCTCGAGGCCGCGACCAGCAGGGAAGGCGGCTTCGAACGGGTCACCCCCGGATACGCCCCGGGCGGCGGCGACGGCGGCGTGGTGTGATCGGAGGATGTCGTCCGCTCGCGGTGTCTCGAGGAGTCCTGCGGGATCCTCGAATCGCACCGCTACCCACGCCGTTGTCTCGTTCATGGTTTCGCCCTCATCCGCCGCCGCACGTCCGCCCGGCGGAGCCTGCGCTCAGCTCGCGATACTGGTCACCCAACCACGGGTCCGACCGCAGCGCCTTGTCGAATGAGCGCAGCGGGTGGCGGTCCGGGTTGAGCCGCACGTCCATGTCCCAGGGTT
>JBJHDC010000204.1:0-3878 GCA_050486345.1 Dehalococcoidia bacterium
GATGGGTAACGTGGGGCAGGCGAATTACGCCGCTGCGAAGGCCGGCATGATTGCCTTCACCAAGTCGGCGGCAAAGGAACTCGCCCGCTTCAACATCACCGCCAACGCCGTCTGCCCCGGCTTCATCGAGACCGACATGGTCTCCCAGCTCTCCGACGAGGTTCGCGCGGCCCTCATCGCACAGATCCCCCTCGGTCGCTTCGGCACCGCCGAGGAAGTAGCAGACACGGTGGTGTTCCTCGCGAGGCCCAGCGGCGCGTTCTACACGGGCGCAGAGATGAGCCTCAACGGCGGCCAGCACATGTAGCGCGACTGCCAGGGGCCGCGCCTGCCTCCTTTGCCACAGACGACACGGCAGGGGATCCCGGTGTGCGCTCGGGCATCTCCGCCGCCGGTCAATCGCCGGTCCGTCGAACTCCCACTCAGGTCGGTTCCACAGCGATCACCCGGTCGCAGAACCGCGCAGCGTGAAACCGAACAGAGACACTACAGAACCAGCGAAGGGGCACCGTGGAATGGCGCTTGAGATACATCGAGGTTCGCGCGGTGGTTGGTGGCGACTGCTCGCGCTCAGCATCGCAGCGAGTGCGCTGCTCCTGCTCGCGGCTTGCGGCGGGGACGATGACGCCGATGGCGCCGTAGTCCCCGGCAACAGCACACCACCGACCACTGGCACGCCGGTGGCCACCGCTACGACCGTAGAAACGGAAACACCTCCCGTGAGCGGTGAATCACGCTCCGTCTTCGACCTCACCCTCGGTGACTGCTTCGACCCGACTGAGGACGTCGAGCTGGGGGTGGTCGCGAGTGACGTACGAATCCTGCCCTGCACCGAACCCCACGGCTACGAGATCTACTTCGCCTTCAACATCGGCGATACAGACACTGAGTTCCCGGGCGAGCAGCAGATCGATCAGATCTGGCAGGACCGCTGCCTCGAGGAGTTCGAGCCGTTCGTGGGCACCCCGTATGCGGAATCCCGACTGGGTGCGGGCGCCCTGTATCCCACCCCGGAGACCTGGAGCCGCGGCGACCGCGAGGTGCTCTGCTATCTCTACGATTTCTTCGGCGAGCCACTGGTCGGTCCTATGCAAGGGATCGCACAGTAGGTAGTGTGATTGGTCGTTGGGCTTCGGGCGGCGCGGTTGTGACCGGCGGCTGCTCAGTCCAAACTCGTTGGGGCGGGTCGATGAGGCGGGGCAACCGGAAGGTCAGGACGCTCGATGTCCGGGGCATCATCTCACCGACGCCGCGGGGTTCCCTCTCAAACCCCGCTCACACTGATCTGGGTCGCGTTCGCCGCGATTGCGCTGGCGGTCGCCTGCAACGGGAACGGTGAGCCTGAGGCGACACCAACGCCGGTCCTCACGCCCACCGCCACTGCCACGCCAACACCCACGCCGCAGGTCACCTGCATGTTCGAGGACGCCGCTGAGCTGGTGGTAGAGGCCTCCGCGCTCGTGGTGAGCGGCAACAACTTCGGCACCGCGTTCCACATCGGTGGCGGTCAGTTCGTCACCGCAGAACACGTCGTGACCGGCGCGCTCATCGTGGACCTGGAGTCACACCTGTTCGAGGGTGAAGCCGAAGTGCTCGCCGTGGAGCCGGTAGCCGATGTCGCCATGCTCCAGGTAGACCCTGACCTCGTCGGAGATCTGCCTGCCCTCGCATGGTTCAGCGGTGAACGAGTGCGCCTCGGCGAGTTCACAGGCACCGCGGGTTACCCGGTGGACGTCACCGGATCCGCGTCGGTCACGCGAGGCACCGTCTCCCGCATCGTCACCGCGGAAAGCGGCCTCACCGTCATCCAGACAGACGCGCCCATCAATCCCGGCAACAGCGGCGGCGCGCTCTTCAACGAGTGTGGCGAGGTCATCGGCGTCGTCGTCGCGAAGTGGAACGAGGTTGGCATCGAGGGCGTCGCCTACGCCACGGCGTTCGACTCGGCGCAGGACTCGCTCGCCTCGGGCCAGCCACCGGTGCCCGGTGGCTCATCGCTCGCTACCAGCTTCACGGACGGCACCTGGCGCGTCGGTGTTGATATCGCACCCGGCGTCTACCGGAACTCGGACTCCTCGCAATACTGCTACTGGGAGCGATTGCGCGGGTTCCGCCCGGACACGGTCAGCGGCATCGGATACCTGGCTGCCGATGTGATTACTGTCGAGGTCTCATACGACATCCAGACCGTCGCCATTCAACCGACCGATGCAGGCTTCTTCGCGCTCGATTGCGGTGAATGGACGCTCGTCTTCGCCAACGATATCCCCACCGAGGGCGAACTCATCTCGGTGTTCGAGCTGCGCGATGGCGATTGCTTCATGCTCCCACCCGATGACGGCAGCGGGATCGTAACCGACGACGTATGGGTCGTCCCCTGCGAGCTCCCGCACGAGTTCGAGGTCTACTACCTGTTCGATGTTGCCGGTCCGGAAGCCCCGTACCCGGGCGATGCAGAGCTGGCAGCGATCTGGGAGCAACGCTGCCTGCAGGAGTTCGAACCGTTCGTCGGCATGGACTACGAGTTCTCCGGCCTGGACGCGGGCGCACTCTACCCCACCCGGGAGAGCTGGCAGGAAGGTGACCGCGAGGTACTCTGCTACGTCTTCGATTTCTTCGGGGACATGCTCACCGGCTCCATGCGCGGCAGCGGGCAGTAGGCGGGCCCAGCCATGCTCGATGTGGGCAAACGGATCGTCGTCATCGGCCCGTCGGGATCAGGCAAGAGCAGCCTCGCCCGCACGCTTGCGGCGCACCTCGACGTGCCGATGATCGAGCTGGATGCGCTCTACCACGAGCCTGGTTGGCCCACCCCACTGGACGAGGTCTTCCGCACCCGCGTCCAGAGCGCCCTGCTCGCGCCGGAAGCGAAACACGGCTACGTGGTGGCCGGGAACTACCCGCTGGTCCAGGACCTCACATGGGAGGGCGCCGACACCGTCATCTGGCTGGACCTCCCCCTGCACGTCACGCTGCCCCGGCTCGTGAAGCGCTCATGGCGGCGCGCTCGATCGGGTGAGGTGCTCTGGGGCACGAACCGGGAGCGGTTCCGCAAACACCTGAAGCTCTGGAGCCCAGAGCAATCCCTCCTGGCATGGAACATCACCCGACATCGCTCGCGACGTCGCCGCTACGCCGACGCGATGCAGTCCCCGCGCTGGCGAACGCTGCGCTTCATCCGCGTGACCGGGGAACGAGGCGTGGACGAACTCATTAGCGAGATCGCGTTGGCGCACCCTCCCTCGTAACATCTCGTCCCTTGACGGGGAGTACCCTGATCCGGGCATCAACAAGCCATCGAGGAGGCCCGCATGGCAGAGCGGCTGCGGTTTTCAGCAGCGGCAGCGTACCAGCACCTCCGCAGCGTCGATCCAGTCGTGGGCGCGCTGATCGAGGAGCACGGGCCGTACCGGCCTCGCCCGGGTGCGGACCCGTACGCGAGCCTGGTGCGCACCATCCTCTACCAGCAGCTGGCCGGGGCCGCCGCCCGCAGCATCGAGCGCCGCTGGCTCGCACGCTCCTCCGATCTCGAACGGACTCCTTCACCCACGGAGATCCTCGCCACCACAGACGAGGCGTTCCGCAGTGCTGGCGTCTCCCGCCAGAAGACCGGCTACCTGCGCGATCTCGCAGAACGGACTATCGATGGCCGCCTGGCCCTCGAGGATGCTCGCTCGCTCAGCGACGATGAGGTCGTCGAGCGGATCACAGGGGTGAAGGGGCTGGGCGAATGGTCGGCCCACATGTTCCTCATGTTCACCCTCGGCCGGCCAGACGTGCTGCCGGTAGGCGATCTTGGCGTCCGCAACGGCATGCGGGCGGCCTACGGGATGGAAACGTCACCCACGCCGAAGGAGGCAGAGGCCATCGGCGAGCCC
>JBJHDC010000205.1:0-3808 GCA_050486345.1 Dehalococcoidia bacterium
CGCTGTGAATGTCTCCGATCTGCAATCCATTCGGCGCCGCTCCGGGGTGGCACTGCGTTCGTGACGCGTTATCCTGTCTGTGGCGGTCGGGGGTGTGGAGCTGTCCGTGCAACGTCAGCGCGTTGCCGCGTTCTCCCGAGCGCTGCTCATCCTCTTCGCCATCGCACTCGCGACCCCGCTCATGCAGGTGGGCGCGCAGGCTCCTGCGAACACCGATCTAGAACCCGGCATGACCGCCATCGTGCGTGCAGACGGCGATTGCCTCCGCCTGCGTACCGCGCCCGGCTTCGACACCGAACACATCGAATGCATCAACGAGGGCGCCACCGTCACGATCCTCCAGGGCGCGCAGGACGTGGACGGCTACCACTGGCGGCAGATCCAGTGGGCCGGCATGACCGGCTGGGTCGCAGACGCCTACCTCCGCCCGTACGAGGGACCACCGGCAACAGGCGGTTCCTGCGCGGACATCGGGCAGGGCACGCACAGCGCCGGATTCACCGGCCTCTACGCCGGCGGCGGGCTCTCCATCGCCATGTGGGGCGGCGGCAACACGGCCGGGATGCTCTCGCATTCCATCAACCAGGGCTGCCAGCTGCAGTCGGCGTGGGTCAGCCATTCGAATGGCTCGCTGGTCGGGTACCTGGCCGGGGCGCCGGACTTCGTGAACGAGCGCTGGTACGACCTCTTCCCCGGCGGCGACGTGCCTCCCGGGCAGATGATGATCGTGCGCTGCTCCCCGGTGGACGGCAACGTCAGCCAGAGCGCCTCCACCCAGGCTCCGCTGACCACCGCCAGCGCTCCACAGCTCGTCGGCTCCGAGGCCCCGCCCGACATCACCGCCACAGCCGCCATCGTCATCGACGGCGCAAGCGGCGCGGTGCTCTACGAGCGCCAGGCCTACAACCCGCTACCACCCGCCAGCATCACCAAGATCCTCACCGCCATCATGGTCATCGAGGGCGCGAACCTGGACGAGTGGGTGACCTCGGACGTCGACGGGCGCGAGATGACCGAGAGCAGCCTCATGGGCGTCCGCCCGGGCGACTGCTTCACCGTTCGCGATCTGCTCTACGGGCTCATGCTCCCCTCCGGAAACGATGCAGCGCTGGTGCTCGCACGCCACATGGCCGGCACGGATGACGCCTTCGTCGCGCAGATGAACACTCGCGCGCAGCAACTTGGCCTCACAGGCAGCCTCTTCACCGACCCGCACGGCCTCGGCAGCCTCTCCCACCGCATGTCCGCCTACGACATCGCGATGCTCTCCCGGTACGCGATGACCCTGCCAACCTTCGTCGAGGTGGTCGGCACGTCGCTGCACACCGCGAACGGATCGCGGGTGCTCACGCTCTACAACATCAACACCTTCATGAACTCGCTCGCGGGCGCGGACGGCGTCAAGACCGGCTACACGTCCGAATCAGGACGCACCATCTCCGCCTCCGCCACGCAGGACGGGCGCCGGCTCTTCGCCGTCCTCCTGGACGCACCCGACCGTGACGAGGATGCCGCAGCGCTCCTCCAGTGGGCCTTCGCGAACCACGCCTGGTAGAGAGCCTGTCTGTGCGCTAGACCCGCTCCATGCGATCGAGGGGCAGCACGAACACCACCGCCCCGCCGATCCGCACGTCCACGGTCGCCGAGGACGGCATCTCCACCTCATCCGCGAAGGGGAGGCTGGCGATCGGCATCGCCTCCACCACCTCGGGGAATTCCGTGCGCAGTAACGTGAGTAACGAGGAGACCTGCGAGGATTCGACCGCCGTGAAGATGGTGGCGCTCCCCCGGCGCAGGAAGCCGCCGGACGAGCCGACCCTCGTGGCGCCGAACCCGTGCTCCGCCAGCCGTTCCAGCAGGCGGTCCCCGTCCCGGGCCGGGACGATGATGATGCAGAGCTTTGAGTCACCCTGCGGCTGGTGGTACACGCGCTCCGGCTGCTCCTGCATCACACCATCCTCCTCCATGCGCCGGAACCCATCGCTCCGGCGACCGTATGCGTTCTCAATGCGGCCGGCCCGGGGCCGCGACCGCTACGCCCCCGCGTTCGGCTCCGCCTGGCCCTCGATCTCCGCGCGCACCCGCGCATCCCGCTCATCTACGGAGGCTGCGAGCGCCGCCGCCGCATCCGCCACGCGCCCCCGCAGCGCGTCGTCACTCGCGCCGAGGATACGCGCCGCCAGTAGCCCTGCGTTACGGGCATTCCCGATCGCCACCGTCGCCACCGGCACCCCGGCCGGCATCTGCACAATCGAGAGCAGCGAGTCAATGCCGTCGAGGTACTTCAACGGCACCGGCACACCGATCACCGGCAGCGGCGTCACCGAGGCAAGCATCCCCGGCAGGTGCGCCGCCCCTCCGGCGCCCGCGATGATCACGCGCAGCCCTCGCGCCTCCGCCTCCCGCCCGTACGCGATCATGCGCTCCGGCGTGCGGTGTGCGGAGACCACGCGGACCTCGTGCGGCACATCGAGCTCAGCCAGCGCCTCCGCGGCCGCGCGCATCACCGGCAGGTCTGAATCGCTGCCCATCACGATGCCCACGCGGGGAGTGACGGGGGTACGGTCGCCGTGGCTACTGGTCACGAGGCCCTCCCGGTGATCATCGCCGCCGCACGCACAGCGCGCGCCCGCGTCTCGGTCGCATCGCTGCCCAGTGCGTTCACATGCCCGATTTTGCGCCCCGGACGCACTCCCTTGCCATAGAGGTGCGGGTGCACGCCGTCGAGCGCGCCCGGCAGGCGAGGCGCGAGCGACTGGTCATCCGCGCCCAGCAGATTCGCCATCACCCCGGACGGCGCCAGCAGGTCCACCGGCCCCAGCGGCCAATCGAGGACCGCACGCAGGTGGTTCTCAAACTGCGAGGTCCGGCAGGCGTTCATGGTGATGTGCCCGGAGTTGTGCGGACGGGTCGCAATCTCGTTGACGATCAACGAACCGCCCTCATCAAGGAAGAGTTCCGTAGCGACGATCCCGGTCGCCTGAGTGTGTTCCGCAATCGCGAGCCCGATCTCACATGCACGCGCCGCGACGTCCGCGTCCACTGGCGCCGGTGCGAGCACCTCGTGGCAGATCCCGTCACGCTGCACGGTCTCCACGACCGGGTAGACCACCTGGTCGCCACTCGGCCGCCGCGCGACGAGCACCGCCAGTTCCTGCCGGATCGGCACGAACGTCTCCACCATCAGCACCGCGCCGTTCGCAGACGCCTCCGCCACCAGCGCGCGCGCCTCCTCAGCGTCCTGGAGCATCCAGACACCACGGCCGTCGTAGCCGCCGCGCTGCGCCTTCGCGACCACCGGCCAGCCGTGGTCCGCCGCGAAACGCTCGATGTCGCCCGCATCCTCCACCGGCGCAAACGGCGGCACGGGCAGGCCGGCCGCCGCAAAGCCGCGTCGCTGGTACAGCTTGTCTTTCGCGTACTCGAGCGTCGCCGGCCCCGGACGTGCCGCACCCCCGGCCGCCTCGATCGCGGCGAGGCCATCGAGGTTCACCAGCTCGTGATCGAGCGTCACCACGTCCACCCGCGCCCCGAAGGCACGAAGGTCCTCACTGGAGTCCGGTGAGCCGATATCGACGTGAGGACAGACGAGCGCGGCGCTGTCGTCGGACCGCTCAGCAAGGATGCGCACGCCGATGCCGAGCGCGATCGAGGCCTGGTACATCATCCGTGCGAGCTGCCCCGCACCCACGATGCCAACCACTGGGAAGCCGTCGGGCGTCATCGGACGATCGCTTCCGTTTCGGTTCCGCGCGATGCTCAGGCGCACCGCGCGCACAACGTATCACTGTGCTCGCATCATCGCTGG
>JBJHDC010000206.1:0-3758 GCA_050486345.1 Dehalococcoidia bacterium
ACCTGGATCGTCTTCAACAACGGCGGCATCGGCGGGCACAAGGCGGAGCTGTTCGAGGGCGAGCAGCTGCCGGTGGGCGGCATGAACCTGAACGCGCGCTACGACGTGATGATGGAGGGCCTCGGCGGCCGCGGCTTCAACGCGCCGGACTCCGCCAGCCTCGAGCAATGCATCGCGGAGGCGATGGCGCACCCGGGGCCCTCGCTGATCAACGTGCCGCTGGACCCGGACGCGCGGCGACGGCCTCAGAAGTTTGGCTGGTTGACGACGACGCGGTAGGGGGAGACCTCACCCCCCGGCCCCCTCTCCTCCTTCGAGGAGAGGGGGAGGCGGTTCACGGGCTCAGCGCGCTCCATTGGAGGCGCTCGCAGGGCGGCCTCGAAGCCTGCGTGTCTAGTCCTCGTGCTCTGGGTCTGGCAGCCAGCGCTCTGCCCACACCGAGATCGCCTCGACGGCGGGGCCCAGGTCACGGCCTTTTTCGGTGAGCTGGTATTCGATGCGCACCGGGGTGTCGGGGAAGACGGTGCGCACCAGGAGGCCCTCGGCCTCGAACTCCTTCAGCCGCTCTGAGAGCAGGCGGTCGCTGAGGCCGGGCACGGCTGCCGCGATGTCGCTGAAGCGCAGGCTGCCGGCCAGCATGGCGCGGATGATCGCACCGCTCCAGCGCCGCCCGATGAGCTCCACCGCGTGGTGATAGCGCGGACAGAAGGCCGCGAGTGCGTGGTCATCGTGCGCTGGACCAGGGTCGAGGGCGTGCTGCGTCGCAGACAGTTCCATCATCGAGGGGCGCCCTCCTCCACCCGCCATGGTTCGCAGCGGATGCCCTCAGTGTACCGCAGACTCCTTATCAGGCGTAAGTAGCAAGCGGGAGCCCGGTTGCTACCACAGATATGATGGATTCACTTGTCGGCGGAACAGATAGACACACATTACCGGCGCGAGGAGGACTGAGATGGCCTGGACCGTGGACACGGGACACACCGAGGTCGGGTTTGCCGTGAAGCACATGACGATCGCCACGATCCGCGGGCGCTTCATGGACGTGGGGGTGGACCTGGAACTGGACGAGGAACACCCGGAGCGGTCGCGCGTGGCGGCGCGGATCGAGGCGGAGAGCATCCTCACCAGCAACCCGGCCCGGGACGACGCGTTGCGCGGTGAGGATTTCTTCGATGCTGAGCAGCACCCGGTGATCGCGTTCGAGAGCCGCGAGGTCACGTATGACGGCAACGGCCGGCTGCGGGTGGCAGGCGACCTCACGGTTCGCGACGCCTCGAGTCCGCTGGTGCTGGAGGGGGAGGTCGGCGGGCCCGTGGAAGATCCGTGGGGGAACCAGCGCGCCGGTGTATCGCTGCGGGGCACGCTCGATCGGCAGCCCTTCGCGATGCCCTGGAGCCAGTTGATGCCGGCGGGCGCGCCGTCAGTCGGTATGGAGGTCGAGCTGTACGTGGACACACAGCTGGTGAAGGAGGCGGGCCAAGCCACCTGATCACTCGCCCCTGCGCGCCGATCCGGTAGCATGCGCCTCGGACCTGTCGAGGATGATGCATGACCGGGAGGCGCTGGTGACACTGAACGAGCAGCAACTGGCTGAGCTGAGCCGCTGGCCCACCCCAGCGATCTCGAATGCCATCGAGACGTTCAACGTGCGCTCCTGGGCGACGGGTTTTATGTCGTCAGATATCCAGGGCCGCTTCCCGGAGCTCGGCGTGATGGCCGGCTACGCGGTGACCACGAAGATCCGCGCCAGCATCCCCGCGGCCGACGACCCGGAAACCGTCGCGCGCGAGGACTGGGTGGACTACCTGCTCACCGTCCCCGGCCCGCGCATCGTGGTGATGCAGGACATGGACCAGCCCGCGATTGGCTCCTACTGGGGCGAAGTGAACGCCACACGCCACAAGGCCCTCGGCTGCCTGGGTGTGATCACAGACGGTGGCGTGCGCGACCTCGATGAGATGCGCGGGATGGGCTTCAACGCGATCTCGAAGGCTGTGCTGGTGTCGCACGCGTACATCCACATGGTGGAGTTCGGCGGGCCCGTGACGGTGGGCGGGCTCACGGTGCGCAGCGGCGACCTGCTGGCGGCGGACCAGCACGGCGCGATTCACATTCCGCACGACATCGCCCCGGATGTCGCTGCCGCCGCGCAGCGCATCGAGGACGAAGAGCGCGAGATCATCGCCTTCTACCGGCGGCCTGACTACCGGCCCGGCGACCGCGACGGCGGGCGCTACCCGTAGCCCGGGGCTGCCCATGCGCGCAATCATCTGTCGTGAGTTTGGCGCCATCGAAGATGTCCGGCTGGGGGAGCTCCCCTCACCACCACTGATCGATGGCGGGGTCCGCGTTGCTGTGCATGCGGCAGGGGTGAACTTCGCCGACACGCTGATCGTGCGTGGCGAGTACCAGGAGAAGCCGGACTTCCCGTTCTCACCGGGCATGGAGGCGGCTGGCCACGTCCTCGAAGTTGCGACGGGCGTCACTCACGTGCAGCCGGGCGACCGGGTCACTGCGTTCCTCGGGCACGGCGGCTACGCGGAGGAGGTCGTCGCACGCGGCGTTGATGTGGTCCCGATCCCGGCGGAGATGGACTTCGAAACAGCGGCGGCGTTCCCGGTGGTCTATGCCACCTCGCACCTCGCGCTACGGCATCGTGGCCAGCTTGAGGCGGGCGAGATACTGCTGGTGCACGGTGCATCCGGCGGCGTGGGTCTCACCGCGGTGGAAATCGGCCGCACGCTGGGTGCGACGGTGATCGCTACGGCCTCCTCGGCGGAGCGTCTCGCGATCGCGCAGGAGCATGGCGCGACGCACCTCATCAACTATGCGGAGGAGGACATCCGTGAGCGCGTGCTGGAACTCACCAAGGGCGCGGACGTGGTCTACGACCCCGTGGGCGGCGACGCGTTCGCAGCCTCGCTGCGCTGCATCAACCCGGGTGGGCGCATCCTGGTGATCGGCTTTGCCAGCGGCACCGTGCCGCAGATCCCGGCGAACCACCTGCTGGTGAAGGACGCCTCCGCGCTCGGCCTCAGCCTCGGGCAGCTGCGCCGTCACCGACCGGAGGTGGTGCAGGCGGCGATGACGGAGCTCCTCGAGTGGTACTCAGCAGGCGAGCTGCGTCCGCACGTCTCGCGCGTGCTGCCGCTGGAGGATGCCGTAGAGGCGATGACGCTCCTGACCAGCCGGCGGGCGACCGGTAAGGTGGTGCTGCGGGTACGCGAGGAGGGCGCATGACGCAGTCAGCAGCACAGCGCATCGCCATCATCGGCGCGGGGGCCGTTGGTTCCTACTACGGCGCACGCCTTGCCGAGGCCCGACACGACGTGCACTTCCTCATGCGCCGCGACCTCGATCGGGTGCGACACAAGGGACTGCGCGTGAAGAGCCCGCATGGCAACCTGCACCTGGAAGCGCCCTCGGTCCATGCGGACCCGGCCAGCATCGGCCCGGTGGACTGGGTGATCTGTGCGCTCAAGAGCACGGCCCTCGAGGAGGCGCGCGACCTCATCGCGCCCTGTATCGACCCGAATGATTCCCGCGAGACGCGGATTCTTGCACTCATGAACGGGCTGGGCATCGAGGATCAGCTCGGCGGGTGGTTTGGCCTCGAACGCGTCTTCGGCGGGCTGGCGTTCACCTGCATCAACCGCACCCGCAAGGGCAAGATTCGTCACCTGGACTACGGCGAGATCACCCTCGGTCACGCGCTGGATGACCCCGCCGAGATCGAGGCGGCGCGCGCGCTCTGGTCC
>JBJHDC010000207.1:0-3758 GCA_050486345.1 Dehalococcoidia bacterium
AACTGGGGCCATTCTCACAGGCGCACGAATGGCTAGCGGATCGTGCTTCGCTCGATCTCGTAGCAGCGGTCGCCGTACACATTGCACTGATTGCGCTCGTGCTGTGGATGACATGGCGTACCGTGCGCCGCGTGGCCATCCGCAACAAGACTGGGTAGCGAACAAGCACTTCACCGAACATCGAATCCAGTGCCGGGGAAGAGACGAGCAGAGAGATAGGAGGTGTACCGCATGATCGCCGTACACGACGTGACCAAGAGGTACGGGAACACCACCGCGGTGGACCACCTCTCATTCGAGGTGAAGCCAGGAATCGTTACCGGGTTCCTCGGGCCAAACGGGGCCGGGAAAACGACGACCATGCGGATGATCCTGGCCCTGGATCATCCCAATAGCGGCTCAATCACCGTCAACGGTCAGCCGTACGCCAGCCTGTCCGCACCGATGCACGAAGTAGGCGCGATCCTGGAGGCGAAGGCGATCCAGGGCAACCGCACTGCTCACCGCCACCTCACCTGGCTCGCGAAAGCCGGCGGCATCCCGAAGCGACGGGTGGATGAAGTGCTGGACCTCGTGGGGCTCAGCGACGTCGCAGGTCGCAAGGTAGGCGGATTCTCACTGGGCATGGCGCAGCGGCTCGGCATCGCG
The DNA here is from genome assembly GCA_050486345.1 of Dehalococcoidia bacterium. Lineage (GTDB taxonomy): Bacteria > Chloroflexota > Dehalococcoidia > UBA2979 > UBA2979 > JBJHDC01. The sequence continues at coordinate 649 of JBJHDC010000207.1, forward strand.
ACCGCCCTGCTCGGGGATCCGAGAGTGCTGCTGTTCGATGAGCCAGTGAATGGCCTGGATCCCGAAGGCATCCGATGGATCCGCAGCCTGCTCAAGGGGTTGGCGAACGAGGGACGCACCGTACTGGTCTCCAGCCACCTGATGAGCGAGATGGAGGAAACAGCCGAGCACATCCTGGTCATTGGACGCGGGAAACTGGTCGCGGACGCCAGCATCCAGGATCTCACTGCCCGCAGCACCGGGAATCACGTCCGCGTCGTCTCCCCACAGGGAGACGACCTGGTGCCTGTCCTCGAAGGAGCCGGAGCGAACGTGACCGCGATGGATGGCGCACTACTGGTTACGGGGCTGGAAACGCCGCGCATTGCAGAGATCGCGGCGGAACACCGCATCGTGCTGTACGAGCTCGCACCGCAACGCGCGAGCCTGGAGACCGCCTTCATGGAACTCACGCAGAGTAGCCAGGAGTTCCGTGCCAGCGGTGCGGATAGCGAGGCGGTTGCCGAAACGATGCGTGAACTGGCGGCAGCCGAAACCTCAGCCGTAGCGACACCGAGCGACGCTGAGTCCGCCACCACCGAAGAGGAGTCCCGCTCATGACGACTGGCGCGGCGACTGCACAGCACGTGCGAGCCCCAGGATTCGGAAACACACTCACTTCTGAATGGTCGAAGCTCTTCTCAGTGCGTTCGACGTACATCGCGCTTGCGCTTGGCCTGCTGCTCTCCATCGGCATGACCGCGCTGGTGAGCCTGGCGGTGGGCAGCACCTTCGATGACTGGCAGCCGGCTGAGCAGGCTGACTTCGAACCGATCATGTTCTCCATGATTGGGATCATCTTCGGCGGCATCATCTACAGCGTCTTCGGCGTCCTGGCGGTCACCGGCGAGTACTCCAGCGGAATGATCCGCCAGACGCTCACTGCAACCCCGAAACGCGGTCGCGTCCTCGCTGCCAAGGCTCTGATCGTTGCGGTGGTCGTCACGATCTTCACGCTCATCACGACCGTCGGCATGTTCCTGGTCGGCCAGGTGATCTACGACTCGTTCGATATGCCCACGGTGGGCCTCGGCGAGAGCGACGCACTGCGTGCGGTGCTGGGCCTCACCCTGCTGGGATGGTGTTTCCCGCTCATCGGACTGGCGCTCGGGTTCATCCTCCGCAGTGCGGCCGGAGCGATCACCGCAGTGCTCGCGATTCTCTGGCTGCCCGAGATCTTCGGCGGGCTGCTCCCACTGTGGTGGCGCGAGAACGTCATCAGTCTGCTGCCGGGGCCAGCGATGGATAGCATCGCCATCGGTCATATCGTGGATTCGGCCACCTACAGCGACCCCTGGGTTGGCGGCGCAATCACCCTCGGGTGGATGGTGATCTTCCTCGGCGCGGCGTTCGTGTTCCTCACCCGTAGGGACGCGTAGCGCAAACACCGAACGAGGCTCTCGAAGACGCCCGGCTGCGGTCATGCAGCCGGGCGCCTTCGTCATTAGCCGCGTTGGGTGCGTTCGCCACCTCCGCTAGGATGGTCGGATGGACGACGAGCTGATTCCGGAGATCACGGCTTCCGACATAGGCGACACCCTCGTCGCGCTCGCCATCTTCGCGGGCGCGCTGGTCCTTGCCTGGGTCCTCGCCGTGGTGATCCCGCAACTGATTCACCGCCTGCTCCGCGAGTCCGGTGACTCCCCCCTGGATGACCTGGTCCAGTCGGTTCGCCGCCCGGTGTTCTGGCTCATCGTGATCGTGGGCCTGTTCCTCGCACTTCGCCATCCGTCCTACATGGAACCGCATCTGGAGCTCATCGATCGGCTCTGGATCGCCTCCATTGTCGTCGCTGTCGTGGCGGGCCTGGTCCGCGTCTCCGGACAGTGGTTCTTCTGGTATCAGCGGCGATCCGAGGATGGTCGCGGCCCCGGGGTGATGGAACCGCGCATCCTCAACATCCTGAGGCGCGCCACCACTGTCACCCTGCTTCTTATCGGTGGACTCGTTCTCCTGGACGTACTCGGCCTGGAGATCACGCCGCTGATTGCCGGTCTCGGCATCGGCGGTCTCGCGGTCGGCCTGGCGCTGCAACCGGTGTTAAGCAGCCTCTTCGCGAGCTCATCGATGATGTCGGATGCGTCGATCCGCGTCGGCGACTTCATCCAGATCGAAGACGGCCTCATCGGTACCGTGGAACACATCGGCTGGCGCGCAACCCGGATTCGCAGCTTCGACAACAACATCGTGCTGGTCCCGAACTCCAAACTGGCCGAATCCACGTTCACCAATTTCAGCAGCACCAGCTACGAGGCGGACGCCCGGCTCATGTTCGGCGTGGCCTACGAGGCGGACCTCCAGCACGTGGAGGATGTGATGGTGGATGAGCTCACCCACCTCCGCGATGAGTTCGAGGGTGCCGTGAAGAGCTACGAACCGATCATCCGGTTCCAGGAGTTCGGAGACTCAAACATCGATGTCATGGCGAAACTCCGGGGCATCGATTTCATCAGTTCGTTCATGCTCCGGCACATGATGGTCAAACGAATCCATGCACGCCTGGGCCAGGAAGGCATCACCATCAACTACCCCGCACGTCGCCTCTTCCTGCAGGGCGACGATGTGAGCGGCCTCGATCGCTTGCTGCGCGAGATGGACACCTCTCCTAACGGTCCGAACAGTCGAATCACTGAACCCAGCGAGGTTGATGATACCGAGGCAGCCGAGCGACCCGAGTAGAGTGTTCACAGTGCGGCGTGCCGTGCGACTGTCTCGAACATGAGAGCACTCTCATCTGACTCTCATCATCGCTTCAGTGGTGAGCCGGATGCTGGCGCTATGACCATGCCATCCGGCCCACTAGAGACCTCCTCCCACCTCTCCGACGAGGCCCTCCCACTCCTGCCACACCTCCTCGGCAGCGACGCCGGCGAGGCCATGAGCGCAGCGGTACCTGCGCTCTTCGGACCGGCCACGCAACTCATCGATGTCCACGCCGCACAGACAAGCTGGCGGCCTGGTCGCTCGCTGACTGTGCGGTACCAGCTGCAGCTCGAGGACGGCGACGGACAGCGGCGTGAGGAAGCGGTGGTCGCGACCACCCCCCCCACCCAGCCGGACCCGACCGTGCG
>JBJHDC010000208.1:0-3686 GCA_050486345.1 Dehalococcoidia bacterium
CCAGCGCGCCATCACTGGCAACGCTGTCCGCGTTGTGCTCGGTGACCCGGCCCGGCAACTTCACGCGCACCGTGAACGAGGCGCTCTCGAAGAACCCGCGCACGAACTCGTCGTTCGGATCGCCGAATTCATAGCCCAGCTCATCGCCCACATTCATCGAGGCGTTGAAGATCCAGAGATCACCGTCCCGGCGCAGTTCAAAATCCTCGAACGGCCCGTCAGCGCCGCTCACCGGCACATCCTCGCCATCCAGCGCGTTCAGGGCAGCCACGACGTCACCGTCGTGTGTGAACGGAATCGTCACGCGCTGGCCGACGAAGCCATCGCGGTCGTAGGGCTCGATCGATGCGCCGGGAGGCAGATCCGAGACATCGAGGTCATCGTCAAAGAAGCCCGGCCCGCCCATCATGTCCTCGTCATCACCGAACATCTCCAGGACGGAGGATTCCATCGCGGAGAGAACGCTGATGGTACCGGTTCCGTCGTCGTTCACCTCGATGCTGAACTCCATGCGGAAGCAGCCTGCCATCAGCAGGGACCCCGCAAGCAGCAACCCAATCGTCGCAACCCCGCGTCGAGTCCGTTTCGAACGGAACGCGGGTGGTGGGATGGACATCAGTCGCTCCTCTGCTACAACCACTATCGGAGCGCAAGAGTACTCGATTCGATGACTGCAGGCATGCTTTCCGCATACCCGGATCACGAGCCCGAGACATCATAGAAACGACACGCCATGCGATTCTGTCCACAATGCACCCAGCAGTTGGTCACACGCGAAGAGGGCGGCCGTCCGCGACTGGCCTGTCCGGATACTTCATGCGGCTTTGTGCACTTCGGCAATTTCTCGATCGGATGCGCCGGGGTGGTGCTGCGGGACGGCAAAGCGCTGCTGGTGCAGCGTGGCTGGGAGCCATTCGCTGGCTCCTGGCAAATTCCCGGCGGCTACGCGGAACACGATGAACCGCTCACGGAGGCCGTGGAGCGCGAGGTGCAGGAGGAGGCCGGGATCAGCGCCCGTGCGCGGGATGTGATCGCGTTCCGCCACTCCATCGGCGGTTCCATCGGCGGGCCGAGCACGAACATCTACGTCATCTTCCGGCTCGACTACGTGTCCGGGGAGCCGACCTACGACGACGACGAGGTCACTGGCGCCGGCTTCTTCAGCCTGGATCAGATCGCGCAGATCGACTCAATGCAGGGGCTCTCGCGCTGGGCCATCGAACAAGCCCTGGAGGCAGGTGACCACACGGGGCTCGCGCCCAGCAGCAATGCACTCAGTGCAGGACGCCCCGGCTCGCAGCTGTTCGGACCCTCAGAGGTCGCCTGATCTCGTAAACCTGCGACTCCGGCGCCGAGAACTCGCGATTCCAGCCCGCCGGTAGTCTGCAATCAACGGTGGTGATAGGGTGGCCTCTTACCGTGAACGTCAGCGTGACGTAGCGGATTGCCGCCCGAGGCACACCCCGAGGCATTGATGTCCACCTCTGAACGCCACCCCGCTGACGCCGATCCTGCGTCGGCGAGCAACGTCTCTCCCTCTGACACCACAAACGGTCAGAGTTCCGAGCACACACCCGTGGGTCAGACGGACCAGGCGAGCACCAATGCCCCCATGACGGAGGACCTCGACGCCGAGAGCTCGGAGCCCGGCGAGCGGCTGAACGGCCACGACGGAGCCGGGCCGCCCGCGCCTCCAGCACCCACGCCTGCGGGCGGTGTCGGGGGTGCGCCGGGCGGTGGGCCACCTCGCAAGGCGAAGTTCTCCATCAGCACGTTCCGATCGTTGGCAGACGACAATTACCGGTGGTACTTCGTCTCTCTGCTGGGCTGGTTCGCGGCGATGAACATGCAGATGTTCATCCGTGGCTACCTGGTCTTCCAGATCACGAACTCCTACGCGGCCCTGGGCATCGTGTCGCTGGCACAGGGCATCCCGGGCGTCATCTTCTCGTTTACGGGCGGCGTACTCGCTGACCGTGTGCGCTCCAAGAAGCTGCTGGTCCAGATCATGACCGGCGCGAATGTGATCAACGCCCTGGTCATCGGTGTCCTAATCACCATGGGTCGCATCGAGGTCTGGCACCTGTACGTGAACGCCGCGGTCCAGGGCGCGCTCATGTCCAACATGATGCCTGCACGGCAGGTACTGACAGCCGAGGTCGTGGGTATCGACCGGCTGATGAACGCGCTCGCGCTGAACCAGGCGGGCATGAACGTGAACCGGCTGGCCATGCCCGCGGTGGGCGGCGGCCTGTTAGCACTCTTCGGGACCGGCAGCGGCCTCGCCGGCTCCGACTACGTCTACTACGTCATGACAGGCCTTTTCCTGCTTGCAGTGGTGGCGCTGATCCCGGTGAAAGCGCCACCACGCGATGCCTCACGGCGCGCCACCGCCGGCCCCGGTGCGATGCTCTCAGAGCTGGTCGAGGGCTTCCGCTACATGCGCTACGACCCCACTGTGCGCATGCTGCTGGTGGTGAACGTCGTGCTGGTCGTGGGCACGATGCCGTACCAGCACATGCTCCCCGGCTTTGCGGACGACGTGCTCGGAGCAGACGCGTGGGGGCTGGGAATCCTCCTGAGCGTGCAGGGCGTGGGTGCGCTCATCGGCGCGTTGGTGATCGCTTCCCTGCCGAACAAGCGTCGAGGGCTACTGCTCCTCATCTCGTCAGGTGTGCTTGGCCTGCTGCTGTTCGTGTTCTCATGGTCCACGTGGTTCTGGGTAACCGCGGCAGTGCTGGTGGGCATGGGTCTCGGTCAGTCCGGGCGTATGGCGCTCTCACAGGTCCTCATCCACTCCTACTCGGAGCCGGAGTACCGAGGCCGCGTGATGAGCATCTTCATGATGGAGATGAGCATCATGCAGTTCGCAGTGTTCGGAGTGGGCATCCTCGCAAACTCGGTGGGACCGCAGTGGGCGATGGCCACGACCGGTGTGCTGACCTGCGCCACCGTCCTCTATGCGCTGCTATTCCTGCCAACGATGCGCAAGCTGCAGTAGCAGATCAGCGGCAGTCAGCCACGATCACACGTACGCCGTGTCGTACACTACGAACCTGCTGCTGGGCACGGAGATCGCGCCGTACAGCAGCGATGGAACATGCAGATCGGCCGCTCAGGGTGCACTTCGCTCGCCGAGGCGATTGACACCGCACTACGCATGGTGGTGTGGTACGTGCCGGGTCGATGAGGTGTGGCGTCGATGAGGGGCAGCCGATGCAACAGCCCGCAGAGGTAGCCGAGTCCGGCCAGCCTCGCCGTGGCCAATCGCAGCAGGCTGGCCGCAGCTACGGAGTTTGGGCCATCCCCGCGCTGATCGCCCTGGGCATCTTCCTGCTCTGGCCGCTCGGGACGCTGATCTGGCGCGGTATCTCGCTCGATGGCTCACTGACTGACGCCTTCATCCGCAACTTCGCCACTGAGCGCTTCTACTGGGAGCGGCTCTGGTTCACCATCTGGCAGGCGCTGGCGAGCACGGCGCTCACCTCGAGGAGCGCGTCTGCATCTTCTTCGTCCGCTGCCATGCGGAACTCGACGCCTCTGTCCGCGTCGAACCACCACCTCGAGTTCTCGGTCAGCAGCCGCTGCGCTGCCGGCGACATCTCTTCCAGTCGCCTCGCCAGCTCGCGTCCACGCTTCGGATCCGTCGTCACCATGTGAGCCGTTCCTGGAGGTCGGGTCGGAAG
>JBJHDC010000209.1:0-3677 GCA_050486345.1 Dehalococcoidia bacterium
GTGCTCCATCGTTGAGCATTCCGATCAAACGCCCCGCGAACGCTTCCGCACTGGTGGTTTCTACTTCGATCTGAGTCACAAATACGTCTCCTGAGTCAATCAGCCGTCACCGTCGAATCATCCCGTCGTGCGCTACGCGATCCGTTCGAACGAGTACCCCACAGGCACCGGCGAAGCGAGCGATTGGTACACCGGCGACCGCTCGGTCGCCGTACGCACCAGCGCATCGATCACGTCATCCGGAGCGCTCGAGTGCACACGCACCGCCGCATGCACGCTCGAAAACGCCGGCCGCTCCGCCATCTCATCGAACGCGCGTCCCAGGTCCACCGAACCCTCGACCTTCACCTCCAGCTCATCGATGTCCACGCCCATCTGCGTGGCGGCGAGGACAAAGGTCGTCGCCACACACGCACCGGCCGCCGCCAGCAGGCTCTCCGCACCCGGCGTCGGCCCCGTATCGGTGCCCCACGGCTCCGGCCAGTCCGTGTGGAATCGATGATGCTGGCGATCCAGCACCTGCCCTCCCAGGATCGCCTGCTCACCGACTCCCTCTACAGCCAGGCCATCAGTCCACCGGTGGGAGGTCCGCACGGTCACATGCCCGGCCTCAGGATGCAGAGCAATCCCGGTCACCAACTCGTCGAGGGCGACGCGGTCGATGCCATTCTGTCGTTCCACTAGATTCACCTGGGTCATACGAGTCACCCGAGACTCCCTTCACTCCGCTGCTGGTCATCAGCAACTGCTGCGACCGTACGGAGTTCAGAGCCCGCCAACATCGAACGGGACACCCATTCCGATCAGGGGACAATGGGTGATCTGACCCATCGGAAGATCGAGGAAGTGAAGGAACAAAGCTCGAGAAACGAGAGCGGCCGCGAGCCTACTCGGTTGCTTGCAGCCCGTGCTCAAAGGCATACGCCGCCAGCGCCGTCCGCGACGAGACGTTCACCTTGGCAAAGATGTTCGAGAGATGCCGCGCCACCGTCTTCTCGCTAATCACCAGCTGATCAGCGACCTCGCGATTCGTGCGCCCGGAAGCAACCAGGCTGAGCACCTCTACCTCGCGGTGAGTGAGCCCATCAGGCAGCGGGCGGTGCACATCCAGTCCCAGCGCCTCGATGGCGCTCGGCTGCAACCCCATCCCCATCAACTCCTCGGCGGCAGAGCGGCGTTCCCGGTCAGCCTGCTCGTGACTACCGAGCCCATCAAGGGCCCGCGCGACCAGCACCCCCATCCGTGCCGCCTCATAATCCGCGCTCAGGCCGCGCCACAGCGTGCATGCATGTTGCAGAGCTACGAGGGCATCACGGGGCCGCTCGTCGCTCAGCAGACAGGCTCCCCGTGCGGCACTCGCCATCGCGTCCAGACCGCTGCTGCCGAACTGAGCTGCCGTACGGACCAGCTCCGCACTGGCAGCCTGCCCCACATCCAGTCGCCCCGCAGCCAGCGCAATCTCCACCATCGCTGCGAGGTGCTCCGCGCCCCCCAGCCGGTCAGCCGCGACCGTCGGAAGAACGGCCTCCATGGATATCAGCGCCTCGCCAGCCCGCCCGCGTGCCAGCTCCAGCAGTGCCAGGCCCGGCTGCGGCGACCGCCCAGCCACCCGCGCCCGCTCAAACGCCTCCGCCGCGCCACCCAGGTCGCCCTGCCGTCGCCGCACTTCTCCGAGTTGGTATTCCGCCTCCGCCACGATGCGCACGTGGAAATCCGCGAGCTCCTCGGCGACCCGCGACAGATCCGCCTCCGCCGCGGACCACGCACCCTGCAAGGTGGCCAGCTGCGCACGATGCACCCGGCAGATCCCCATGAACGGCCCCGCACCCGGCATCGTCTCGCACCAGCGAGCCGTGGCATCCGTCCATTCGCGCGCCCGGTTGAGGTCGCCGAGCTCATAGCAGGCCAGCATGACATGACAGTAGATATTGCCCGCCCACGCGGGATCGAGGTCATCGGACACCGCCGCCAGCATCGCCTCATCCAGCAGGCGAACACCGCGCGCGACCTCACCCTGCTTCACCAGGGCACGCCCCTCGCCCAACAGCCCCAGCGCCGTCAGGTTTCGATCACCGGTGCGCTCGCCCCACGCACGCACCTCCAGCGCCGCCGCCCGTGCCGCGTCCGGGTCAGCCCCGCCGAGGGATTCCTCGAAGGCCAGGTACCGGAGGTACCCGTGCCCGGGGCTCTCGGGTTCATCACCCAGGAGGCGTGTAGCACGGCTCATCCACGCGGAAGCCGCCGTCTCTTTCCCCCGCAGTCCGTGCGTGTAGGCAGTCTGAAGCGCCACCATCGCTGCATCACCCGGCCGCCCATCCGCAACCAGGAGCCGGTACGCCTCCTCCGAGGCAGTCAGCGATTCGTCGAGCAGCCCGAGCCACCACGCACACGTCGCGCTCGCAACCACATCGTCGGCCGATGGTGCGCCGAGGTCACGCGCTGCCGCGAACAGGCGACGAGACGTCACCCAGTCGCGCGCTTCAAACGCAGACCACGCCTGTGCAGTGCTGTCTGTGGCCATCGACCCTCTACGATCTCAGCGCCGCCAGTATGGCACAGCCATCGATCGCCGACGGAGTGAGAAGCCGCGAGGAGGGCAGCCAACGAGCGCGATTGGGTGCGCTCTAATCGTCGCCGGTCAGCCGCAACTTCGCGTTCTGCACACTGGGAAGGCCAGCGATGTCGGCGAGGTACTCGTAGTAGATCCGGCCCCAGCGGCCGTCCTCCAGCATGCGCTCGATGACGTCGTCCACGAACTCCACCATGTCCGCGTTACCTTTGGGAATCCCAACACCGTACGGCTCATCGGTGAATGTGCCGCCCACGAGAACGAGACCCTCATTCTCAGCGGCGAACCCCGCGAGGATGATGTCATCGGTGGTCATCGCATCCACCTCATCCGCCAGCACCTTCGCGAGGCAATCCCCGGGCGAGGGCGCTTCCACGAGGATGGCGTGTGGCGCCAACCGGTTGAGCGCGGGGATGCTGGTTGAGCTGGCAATCACGCAAACTTCCTTGCCGGCGAGGTCCCGCAATCCGCTGATCGATCGTGCGCTGCTCTTCACGAGGATGGTCTGGCCAGCCATGTAGTACGGCCGCGAGAAATCGATGATCTCTGCGCGGTCCTCCGTGATCGTGATCGCCATCACCACCATATCCACGCGCCCCATCTGGAGCGCTGGCAGCCGTTCCATCGGCAGCAAGTCCACGAACTCGATCTGATCGACCGACATCCCCAGCTCGCGTGCGATCTCGATCGCCAGGTCATTGTCGAAGCCGCTCACCACTCCAGAGAGCGGATCCAGTTCCCCGAACAGTGCGATGTTGTAGCTGACCCCCACAACCAGCCGTCCACGCTCCACGATCTGCGCCATCGTCGATCCGGCAGGGAAGTCACGCGCCACCGGCGTCATATCCTTCGGGTTGCCATCCTGCTCACACGGCAGCGTGGTGGACAGGTCATGCGCGTCGATGGATTCCGCGAGTGAGCCTTCCATGAACGCCACGGAACGTTGGATCTCCTCCGGCATGATCCGGCCGGGGGTCGCCGAGAACGGATGATTCAGGGCATTCACCAGCAACAGACTGGAACCCAGCAGCAGCGTCACCAGCCCGACCTGCAACGCCTGGCTGATGGGCCGCTCACGCCGGTCCGCCCACACAACCAAGTGCGACAG
>JBJHDC010000210.1:0-3624 GCA_050486345.1 Dehalococcoidia bacterium
TCCTCTGCCTTCTTGATGATCGCCCCTGTCGAGTATCCGTTGGACACCCAGCCCATCACGCGCAGGATGCGGGCCTCCTTATCCACCTGGCTGGCGCGCACCTTGCTCGGGGTCTTGCGCAGGGGCGCGGGCGTCTCAGTGGGCGCGGCCGCGGCCGGGGGGCGCGCGGGTTTCTCGGGAGGGGTAGGGGAGGGCGCTACCTCATCAGGGGGCGGGGATAGATCCACGCCCTCCTGCTCGTGCGCGTAGTCGCGCTCGAAGAAGTCCTCGCCGGGGGTGTCGTGCTGCTCGCTCACCGGTCAAGCGTGGCCGGAGCGGGGCGCGCGCCTACACGATGCCCGTGCCGACCTCGTATTGAGCGATGACCTCGGCGGGACTGAGCGCGCGATTGAAGAAGGCGTGCTCGGCGTATCTGGCGCTGCGATTTCTCATCCACACATGCTGGTTGGGATTTTCCGAGGAGTGGAGCCGGGACCAGTCCGCTGGGCTCATCTGGACGCTCCAATTTGAGCCGTTGATGTAGAAGGTGAGCAGGCCCGTCTCGTCAGCCGTCCAGGCAATGTGATGCCAGTGTCGATCAGCAAGCGGGCTAATGCTCGTAATCGTGTTGTAGTTCCAGGCTCTAAACCTGATACCCATGCGGTTCGTAGTGGTGGCGCCCGAGGTTGTCTTACCGAAGAGCATTGACCAGTCGTGGTCGCTGGTCTCATCCCACCACCCGATCGAGTGCGAGGTGGAACCAGTAGTAAGGGGATTCACTGGCATGTACCAGAAGGATGCGCTCATGGCGGGGGACATCCACGGGCCGCCGGGGTCGCGAGGGACCACCGCCTGGGGAGGCCCAGCGTTTGTCTGCCAGTTCCCGTCCGGGGCAAGCCTGACGTTGTCATACCACTGCATCTCGGGGATACCGGCGGGCAGCGGGCCCATGTTGAGGACCTCGTTTGCGTAGAGCATCTCGCTGCGGTAAGCGTCTTGTGAGTACCAGTCCATGTCGCGTCCCAGGCTCGAGAGGTCAGGGATCGCATCCCAGGGGTGGCCTCCTGGACTCTGCTTGGTGATTGGCCCAGTCGGGCGCCAGTAGCCCACGGGGCCTTGACTGAGAATCAGCTGCGGATAGGGCCCGCTTGCATCCGGGGGGAGTGTCGCCCCCTTGTGGAAGTGGATGATCATGAGGCCATGATGGGCGCGCCGTGGCGCGGGCGCTGGGTTCTCGTGCCTCGCCCCGCTCGGACTACGACTGGCTCTGAACCTTGATCGTGGCCAAGAAGGGCGTCTGTTCGCCGACCACCCCCGCTGCGACGACGGCGATGCGGTCCCCGGCGACCACGCTCACAGGCAGCGACACGACAGCGCCGTTCTTGTAGACGCTCGCTGTGGGCGAGCCGGATGCCGAGTAGGTGAGGATGGGGCTCTCCAATACATAGGAGCCGCCCACGAGCCAGCGCAGGGTACCGCTCTCGTCGAACTGGAATGAGACCTCACTTGCCGCGTCGGCCCCCGCTGGTCCAGCTGGGCCCTGTGGCCCCGGCACCGTGCTTGCGGGGCCCGTGGGGCCTGCGGGGCCCTGGGCTCCGTCTTGTCCGTCAATGCCGTCGCGGGTGAATAGCGCCCAGTGGGGGTGGGCGCTGTTGGGCGGGCTGGTGGAGCTCGTGTTGGTCGTGCAGATCCAGATGTGCGGGGCGCCGTCGGTGCGGCGCACGATGTCGCGGACTTGGTAGCTCGCGCCGCTGACCCAGTTGCCGCGGTAGCGGATTCCGGTAGGACCAGCGGGGCCGGTCGGGCCGGTCGGGCCGCGTCCGAGCCACAGCTGCCAGGTCGTGCCGTCGTCATCGGGGGGTGGGTCTCCGCCGGTGGACCCCGCGGGGTTGATGCAGCGCCACTGGCTCTGGGCGTAGCGGACGACATCGTTCTGGTTGAACTCGAAGGTGGCATGCCAGTAGCCGGGGGAGGGGAAGTTGAGCTCGGCGGTGATCGCTCCGGGTGGGCCCTGTGGCCCTTCCGCTCCGACGGCGCCTGCGGCAATCACGGTCCAGTGGTTCCCGTCGGTGGGGGGAGTGCCCGTGGGCGCCTCGGTGAAGAGGTAGTAGAGGGATACGGCGCCGTCCGCTCCGGGGTGAGCCACCACGCTCCCGACCTGGTAGTTGGTGGAGGCGCTCCAGTCCCCGCCCCAGGAGAAGAGGGCGTCTCCGGGGGGTCCCGCTATGCCGGGCGGGCCGGGCGGGCCTGGGGTGCCATCGCGCACGAGGACGACGCGGTCGTCGTGGCTGACAACGCGCACATCCGCGGAGGAGGCGAATAGGTCCATGTTCTCGCTCATGCCCCGAGAGTGCGTGGGAGAGAGCGCGCGGGGCGGGGCCCGCCCTGGGGGACTACGAGGGCGAGCTGATCGCGGACGAGTAGCGGACCGGCCCCTCGAAGGGGCGGTAGCGGGTCCCGTCTGGGGCGATGAGCAGCAGGTCGTACATGGCGAGGCCGCGGACGGGGAAGTTCAGCGCGCCGGTCTCAGCGGGGGAGAGGGCAAGCACCAGGGCGTTGTGGGGCGCCGTCGCGGGAATGACGATGCGCCCGTTCTCGGTGCTGAGCTCGACGATCACGGGGGCGCCGGGCTTCTCCCGTATTTGCAGCAGGGCCTGGTATCCCACGAGCGACCACGGGCCGCTGCTCGTGGAGAACTCCAGGCGCCTATGGAAGGTCGCACCCCCCTGAATCCTGAGCGATAGACCGGCAGCGTCCATGCCCTGATGGTATCGGAACGGATACCACGCGTCCGATGTGCCTCCTGAGGTGTTGGCAACCGGGCACGCAGGTGATCAGGCACTGAAGTCCGGGATGGTGATGGCTCCGTCGTCACCCAGAGGGAAGCCGGGGTTGTGGGCGATCTCCCACACGTGGCCGTCCGGATCGGTGAAGCAGCCCGCGTACCCGCCGTAGAAGGTGGCTGCCGGTGGCCGGGTCACGGTCGCGCCCGCGTCCGCAGCTGCCGCGATGACCGCGTCAACCTCGTTGGGTGAGCGGACGTTGTGCGCCAGCGCGATCCCGCCAAAGCCATCGGTGCCGGTGTCCTCGATGCCGGCATCATCCGCCAGCTTCGCCCGATGCCACAGGACCACGCCGATGGTCCCGGCCTGGAAGAACACCGTCTCCAGGACCTCCTGCCCGCGCCACCCCAGCCGCTCGTAGAACGTGCGGGCACGCGCCAGGTCGGCGACACCCAGGGTGACCAGGCTCAGCCGCTGCTCCATGTGCACTCCTCACCGTTCCCGCAACGTAGGCCCGCCGTGGGACATCGTCGCGTACGGTCGTCGTGCGGGACGTGCCGGACGTGCCGGTGTGTCCGATGGAGGTGGCCGCCCATGCCGATGCCGCGGTGGTGGACGCACATCAACAAGCGGGTCTTCAACCCCGTCGAACTGCGCCGAGGTGTCCGGCCGGTGCTCACCCACGTGGGGCGAACCTCGGGGGTTGAGCACCGCACCCCGCTGGACGCCCACCCCGTCGACGGTGGCTACGTGTTCATCCTGGTGTACGGGTCACAGTCCGACTGGGTACGCAACGCACTGGCCGCCGGGCACGCGCGGCTGACGATCGACGGCCTGGACACCGAACTGACGGCTCCACGGC
>JBJHDC010000211.1:0-3526 GCA_050486345.1 Dehalococcoidia bacterium
GCCCGCGCCCGGTGCGCGCCGGCGACACCGCGCAGCTGCTCTCGCACCCCGATCTGATCGTCACCCGCGATGCGCTGGGGGGCCTTGCGGTCAGCGTCAGTGTCCGCCACCTGCCCCGCGTCGCACTGGATCAGGCGCTGGTCGATCGCGAGCTCGATCTCTACGTCGAACTGCGTCGCGAGGAGCGCGGCCTGGTCGGCAACCCGCTCGCGCACGCGGAGAGCGTCCAACCCGGCAAGCTCAACGTCGCCGGTGTCGTTGGCTCCGGCGGCTACCTGTCGGTCACCAAAGACCTCGGCCTCCGCGAAGCGTACCAGGGCATGACGGAGCTGCGGTCCGGCGAGATCGGCGAGGACATCGCCTACTACCTCGCCAAGGCCAGCGGGCGGCCGGTACGCATGATCGCCGACTATCTCGAGGAGTTCATGGCGGGCAACCCCCGCCACCACGTGATCATCGACCTGAAGACCGGCGTGAAGCGCGACGGGACCATCACCGCGCACCACGTGAACTTCACGGTGAACACCGGCGCGTACGCGGCGTTCAAGCCGTATGGCCGCATCGGTGGTGCCGAGCAGGCTGCCGGCACCTACCGCATCCCGCACTGCCGCATCGAGTCCACCTACGTCTACACGAACAACCTGCCGGGAGGCTTCGTGCGCGCACCGGGAGAGGCCCAGGGTGTCTTCGCCATCGAGTCGCACATCGATGAGGTCGCACGTCAGCTGGACATCGACCCCGCGGACTTTCGCCGCCAGAACCTGATCGAGAACGGCGAGCCTACCCCGTGGGACGAGGTGTTCGAGGACGTGCGCGCCATCGAAACGCTGGAAGCGGCCATCGAGGCGTCGGGGTTCCATGACCCCAAGCCCCCGAACGTGGGCCGTGGCATCGCGATCGGCGAGCGCGGCACGGGGACCGGGCAGGCGAACTCCCGTGTGACGCTGCGGCCCAATGGCACCGCCGTCATCGGTACGCCGATCCTCGATCAGGGCACCGGCACGTACACCACGCTCATCCAGGTCGTCGGCGAGGAGCTGGGCATTGCGCCTGACCGCGTCGAGATCGATGTCTGGGACACGGACGAGATCCCGTACGACTCAGGCATCGCCGGTAGTCGTGGCACGTACCTCAACAGCACCGCCGCCCACGCCGCGAGCCAGGAGGTGAAGGAGCAACTGCTCGATCTCGCCGTGCAGCAGTTGGAATGGTCGCGCGATTCACTGGAGTTCAGCGCGGGCGAGGTCCGCAACACGGAGACGGGTGAGTCGATCACCTGGGAAGACCTCGTGGCGCGTGCGGGTGAGCCGGTCACGGGACAGGCGCACATCACCGGACCGCGGCCGCATCGCACCGGCTTCGTCGCCCAGGTCGCAGAGGTCGCCGTGGATCCCGAAACGGGCGAGGTAGACCTCCTCCGCTTCACGACAGCGAGCGATACCGGCGTGATCATGAACCCGGTCGGCTTCCAGGGCCAGATCAATGGCTCCGTGGTGATGGGGCTCGGCTACGCGCTGATGGAGGAGGTCAAGCTGGAGGATGGTCGTGTGACCACGCTCTCCTTTGGCGACTACAAGATTCCGACGGTGCGCGATCTGCCGAAACTCACGACCGTGGTGCTGGAATCCGACAACGGCGATGGCCCGTACCACGTGCGCGGAGCGGGCGAGGGACCGTGCACGCCCGTGCCGGCCGCCGTTGCGAACGCCGTGCAGGATGCCGTGGGCGCACGCATCCGCCAGCTCCCGATCACCTCGGAGAAGATAGTCGCAGCGCTGCGGGCGACTAAGCGGCCCAGCTAGGAGCCCCGGCTATCCGCCGGGCTGACTGACGCGTGAGGCCTGGAACGCAGCCTGCTTCCACGCGTTATCACGCCGGAGCCAGACCTGCATCACTTCCGCCTCGACCGGCGGTTCGCCTTCAGTCGTGTGGTTGAACATGCGTCCGTTGACCACCGCCGTGTCACCGTAGAGGCGCACGCTCAACTCTCCACGCTCGGTGCGGCGCGGTCGCCGCTGGACGTGCTCGAGGTAGGCAGCCTTGTCGTGCACCAGGCCGTTCATGTGCGTGTGGGTGAGGTCCTCGTCGAGGATCTCGGCCAGCGACTCCCAGTCCTGCTCAGAGATGGCTCGACAGCGCTCCTGTTCGCGCTGCAGCAGGAGTTCGACCTCGGGTGAAGCGTTGCTCATTGTGGACCTCCTCAGACAGCGGGCCGTCGCAGATACGCCCTAATCGAACGCCGGGAAGAGCTCGTCGACTTCGAACCGGCGGGTAATGATGTGCTGCTCGTGTGCGAGGCGGATCGCCTCCTCGAACGCAGTGCGGTTGGCGGTCAGCCCGTACGGTAGTGGATCGCCATCCGTGACGACCTCCGCAACGCCCGGGTCGACATCGAAGCCGTTGCGCTCGCGGGCCTCCTTGAAGCCCTCGTAGAGCGCCTCCGCCACCCACGGGTGGGCCTCCAGCACCGCATCCTTCACCACGACCAGCGTGAACGGCTGCACGATGCCGGTGCGCTGATAGTAGGCGCGGTCGAGCTCGATCGCGTTCGGGAAGAGTGGCTTCACATTTGGTGACTCCGTGCGGTTGAGGTTTGAGCCCGCAATGCCGGCATCGATGTCACCGGAATCGAGCGCCGGGAACAGGTCGCCGCTGTGTACCGGGTCCGTGTTCGCCGGCAGGCGATCCTGGCACTGGGGGACGTGCTCCAGCTCTGCCAGCACCCACGTGATCGAGTCCACATCCACGCCGAACTCATCCGTGAGGATGCCGCGATCGAGGACACCCGGGGTGACCGTGTAGGTACGCGTGCCCACCCGCTTGCCCTCCAGGTCCTTCGGTTCACTGATGCCCGCGTTCACGTTGTAGAGGAAGTCGCGGTGGTGGTAGAGCGTGCGCAGGACGATGGGGATGCCCGAGAAAGGAATCCCGTACTCCTTCGCGCACAGGTAGCTGACCACGCTCATCTCGGCGACATCGAACTCCACATCGCGTGCCATACGCCGGAAGATGTCCACCTGCACCGGTACCTGCACCGGTTCGATCTCCACCCCCGGAATCGTCACGGTGCCATCGCGCAGCGGCGCGTAGTGGCGGTCCACGCCGACGGCGGTGCGTAACGTGACGGGGGTGCTGGAGGTCATGGTGGCTCCTGATCGATGAGCGTTGCGATCGATGTACTAGCGGGCGCAGGGACGCGGGCAGCGTACGCCGCATGCCATCGCGACTCAACAGAGGGGTCTTGGTGAATCTACCGGTGCAGCGGAACCGCCGCCGGCTCAGAGCTCCGCGGCGATCTCGGCGATCTGGTCGCGGAGCCATCGGTGCGCTGCGTCGTCCGAGTTGCGCCGGTGCCAGGCCATCCCACGCTGAGTCTCCTGGACCGTGAACGGCAGTTCCACGGCCCGCACATCCAGCATGTGCTCCAGGCTGTGAATCAACTTCTCGTAGGCCAGCGCGACGAGGGTGGTGCCGGGCAGCATGAGCAGGCGCAGGACATGGGAGCGGTCGGTCATACGCACCGGAA
>JBJHDC010000212.1:0-3514 GCA_050486345.1 Dehalococcoidia bacterium
GTCCCAGTCGAGTGCGACATAGCGCCCGCCGGGCCGCAGGTCGCCAATCAGTGGGGTGCGCTCCGAGATCACGTCGAAGTCATCGATGTTCAGATCCACGCCGGCCTCTGCGGCGATCGCGAGGAGGTGGAGGACCACGTTAGTAGAGCCACCGGTGGAGGCGGCGCACATAATGCCGTTCTCGAACGCCTCGCGAGTCAGGATGTCGCGCGGGAGCTGACCGCGGTTCAGGACGTCCATCACCAGTTCGCCGGCCTCCACCGCGACGTCGTGCTTGCGGGGGTCGGTAGCGCCGCTGGTGGCGCTGCCCATGGGGGAGAGGCCCATGAACTCGCACACCGTCGCCATGGTGTTCGCCGTGTACTGAGCGCCGCAGGAACCTGCGCCCGGACAGGCATTCAGCTCCAGGTCCAGCAGCCGCTCATCGCTCATGTTGCCAGCGGCGTGCTGGCCGATGCCCTCGAAGACGTCCTGGATGGTCACGTCGCGGCCCTCGAAGGTGCCGGGTGCGATGGAGCCGGAGTAGAGGATCACGCCGGGAATGTTCAGCCGCGCAAGCGCCATCATCGCGGCCGGGATCGTCTTGTCACATCCTACGATGATCACCGCGGCGTCGAACGAGTAGCCGATCGCGCAGAGCTCGATGGAGTCTGCGATCAGTTCGCGGCTGATGAGAGAGGCCTTCATGCCCTCGGTGCCCATGCTGATGCCGTCGCTAATGGAGACGGTGTTCACCTCCATGGGCGTGCCACCGGCGCGGCGCACCCCCTCCATCACGCGCTGCGCGAGGTCGCGCTGATTGAAGTTGCACGGCATGGTGCCGATCCACTCGTGCGCCACCATCACCAGTGGCTTCTTCAAATCGTCTGGCGTGTAGCCCACGGAGTAGTAGTAGGACCGCGCGTTGGCGCGGCTGGGGCCGTCCACCAGGGTGCGGCTGCGGTGACGGGGATCGAGGGCCATGACGTTCTCCAGATCCGGGCGCACGGGTGACGGGTGTGTCACGGGGGCGCATGAGGTGTTCGAGGCAGCATCGTAGCAAGGCCATCAGGGGAGAGCATCGGTCCAATTTTGTTCCCTCAACCCTCGCTACCCACTCGGCCTCGCGCGATTCGAGGTCTATGATGCGCGGGACACGCGGAGATTCCGGAACTGGGGAAACGACATGTACGAGAAGGTGTTGTTGACGCTCGATGGCTCCAGCCTGGCGCAGGAGGCGATCGAGCACGCTGCCTCTCTGGCGGAGGCGACTGGCGCACAGGTTGTGCTGCTGCAGGTGATCGATTCTGAGACACAGATCCTGACACAGACCGCCGGCATGTCGCTGGAGCCGTTCCCGGCCGGGCAGATCACCGCGGAACTCGCCCAGAGCTCGGTGGAGGGCCAGCGCACCCTTGCGCAGGCGAACCTTGAGGCAGCGCAGGCACAACTCGAAGCCGAGGGTGTCACGAATATCCAGCTCGAAGTGCGCGAGGGCGAGCCTCGGCGCGTGATTGTCGATGCCATCAGTGACCTGGGTATCGATGTGATCGTGATGGCGACGCGTGGCCGCTCTGGCCTTCGACGTGCGCTGCTAGGATCGGTTGCGGACTATGTGGTCCGCAATGCGGAGGACGTGGCGGTACTCCTCATCAACCCGATCGACGAGTAGGCCCGCCTCGGACCTGCGCGGAGAGGGAGCCGCGTGACCTTACTACGGCTCGAAGAAACCCACGCCCGCGTCCGCGAGATCGCGCAGGACTTCGCATCCAACCGCCATGAGCGCCAGCGGCGGCAGGATCTGCACCGCGAGGACTTCGACGCCCTCGCGGAAGCGGGCTTCACGTTGCTGCCGGTGCCCGAGGAGCACGGTGGTCTCTGGCAGTCCCGCCCCGCTTCGATCCGTGCGGTCTGCGACATCCTGCGCACGCTTGCGCAGGGCGATCCCTCGGTCGCGCTCGTCTCCGCGATGCACCCGGCCGTGATCATGTACTGGTTGAGCCACAACGACGCGCCGGCGGAGTATGCCGTCGCCTGGGATGAACAGCGCCAGCTGATGTATCAGTCGGCGGCCGAGTGGCACTGGTGGGGGACGATTACCTCGGAGCCTGGGAGTGGCGGGGACATCGCTCGCACCCGTACGGTCGCGCAGCTGGGCGACGACGGTGTCTATCGCATTACCGGCCAGAAGCACTTCGGCAGCGGTTCCGGCATCACCTCCTTCATGATGACCACCGCGGTTCCCAGTGATAGCGACGCGCCGGACCTGTTCGCCCTCGACGTCCGCCGGGCGTCCTGGGATGGATCCGACGGCATGACCATGAATGCTCCGTGGGACGGCCACGGCATGATCGCCACGCAGAGCCACGGCTTCATGTTCGAGGGGTTCCCGGCCGTCCGCGCAGCGTGGCCCGGCGATCTGGGTGGCCACGGCGCCGCGGCCGGCGGCGGAGTCATCTGCCTCTTTGCCTCCGTGATCATTGGTGTGCTGGACAGTGCGATGGAGGCCGCAGAGCGTGAGGTGCAGAAGCGCCGCGACTCGCTCAACGCCTACGAGCAGATGGAGTGGACCCGCGCCCGCACCGAGGCGTGGCTCGCGAACCAGGCGCTCGAGGGAATGCTGCGGGCTGCCGAGCAGGCTGAGTCCGGCACCTCCCCCGACGCGCTGCTGGGCAAGGCATCCATTGCCGAACTCGCTGAGACGGTACTCCAGCGGCTGTGCCGCATCATGGGCGGTGGATCCTTCGGGCGGCACTCGCCCTTCGGATTCTGGTTCGAGGACGTGCGTGCACTGGGCTTTCTGCGGCCGCCGTGGGGGCTCATGTACGGTGGCCTGCTTGAGGCTGCGCTGGGCGATCGACCCACCGCGTAGGAGCCGAACGGGACCCCGCGGGACGCAAGTCCCGGCGTCTGCAGGTCCTACGTCCCTATTCAGGCGCGTCACACGAGCGAACGATCGCAGTGCGTGAGCATTGGCGGTTTACGACTCAGTACGATTCTGGAAAAACTTTCTACACTGTGCTTGCATATTAGTATGCGCTAACTTACGGTCATCGCCATCAATGATTGGTCAGGGTGGTCCACCCTGCAGATGCAACCACCCATCGCGAGGGGACTGCGGTGGCCGGGGCTGCGGCGCGAATGCATGGAAGAACTGCCTCCCGGAAAGGGGAACTGGATGAAACTGCAGCGTCGAGGGCTCTGGCTCCTCACTCTGCTCCTGGTGCCGGTATTGCTGTTCGCCGCAGCATGCGGCGATGACGATGACTCCAATGGATCGACGGGCACACCGACCGGCACCGCCGCACCCACCGAGACAGCGCCCGCTGGTACGCCCACTGCGACTGAGGAGCCGGGGAACGGTGGGGAGCCCGAGCTCTCCGGCCAGCTCATTGTCTACTCCGGCCGTTCTGAGGCATTGATCGGCCCGATCATCGATCAGTTTGCAGAAGAGACCGGACTGGACGTGCGGGTTCGTTACGGCGGCACCCCGGTCATCGCCGCCGCGATCCTTCAGGAAGGTGCGCAGCAGGCG
>JBJHDC010000213.1:0-3389 GCA_050486345.1 Dehalococcoidia bacterium
GATCGGTCGCGGGCAGCAACGCGAATGCGCCGGGCTGTCCCTCGATCAGGCCGGGGAGCGCCCGTCGCTCCGCCAGCGTGACGTGGGAGCCCGTGGGCACACCAAGCGCCGCGCCAATCGCCTCTGCGGCGTCGCGCGGCGAGAAGACGGCAATCGGCTGTTCGCTCCCGCCGACCTCCGACCAGTCTGTGATCTCACCCGCGAGAATGCCACGCACGTCGTCTGCGGAGAGTTCGAGGACATCGCGGCGCTGATCGGTCACCGCAGCCCATGCACCCAGCAGCAGTGGCGCCGCGCCCGGGATCGCCTGCGCGGATACTGTCACGCCACCGTCACCCGGCGCATCGACTACCTCGAACGCCTCGCCCTCCAGGGTGGAGGCGAGACGGGAGCGTTCATCACCATCATCGAGGAGCAGTGCCACCCGCATCGCCGGCGGCTCGGGCTCCGCGGTACCGGTGGGTGTTGGTGTCTCGATTGGCGCGAAGGCGACATCTTCCGGGGTCTCTTCAAGCATCGCCGCCACGGCCCACGCGCCGGCGAACACCGCCAGCACAGCCACCAATAGCAGCAGAGGCCGCCACCCGAAGCGCGAGAGGAAGGACATTACGGAACGAGGCTCGTGTAGCTATTGGCCATCGAGATACTCCGCGAGCAGCGGGAAGACCGTGCGTCGTTGTGGATCGAAGAGGTCTGGATTGAGCGAGCGGAGCGCGAAGACGACGGCGACACCCTGGTGCGCTCCGGCGGCATCTGACGCATCGTCGCCTACCTCCTCGGCGGTGCCCTCCACAGGTCGGAGATAGCCCGCACCTAATAGATAGTATGGGATGCCGTCGTAGACGTAATAGCCCGCCTTCTGTCCGATCTGGAACTCCGGCAACCCGGGGTCCAGCGGGAACGTCTCCAGCCCCTCCGGGATCGCCGGCGCCGATGCCAGGTCCAGCAGGTACTCCGTCATCTCATCACCCAGCAGCGCGCCGTCCAGCAGCGCCGCCCAGACCCGCGCGAGGTCCAGCGCCGGCATGAACGCCTGCCGCCAGTCATGCTCGAATCGCGTCAACTCTGAAACTTCGGAGAGCAGCAGCACTTCCTCGACCTGCTCCGGCGTCACCATCGCATTGATCACGTTGGCGTCCGCGTCCAGCGAGTGCTCCATCACCAGCAGGAGGTGCGGCTCGATCGCCTCCAGCGTCAGTTCGCCATCCTCGATCGCGCGCAGTGCAGCGATCACCGGCACGATCTTCCCGGCGGAGGCGGTGTACTGAACGTACTCCGGGCGCACGGTGACCTCGACGTCGCAATCGAGGTCCACCATGCCAAACCCCCACTCCCCGTTGTAGCCCACCATGGTCGCCTCGATGTCCGCAGCCAACCGATCGAGGCGCAATTCCAGCGCTACCTCGTCCAGCCCGTTGCAGCGCACGGGGCGCAGGTCCGGAGGCGGGGTCGGTGTGGGCGTCGGCTCGATTGTCGCGGTCGGCGTCGGCTCAGCGGGCGTCGAGGTGATCGGCGGCGTTGAGGTGCCGGGCACCACCTGCACGCCCTGACCGTTCCCCGCGTCATCTCCACAGGCAGCGAGCAGCAACACACCCGCGAGGGCGGCCATGGCAATGCGGGGTGGGCAGAGCAACGTGAGCAAGGGGGAGGCCCGCTCTCAGCTCGCGTGGTGGGTACGCGATATGGGCCATGCTACGGCGCGGCGCGCTTGCGGTCGCCCCACTGCCCGTCTACCCATGGCAACGTTCGAGGGCGACCGCAGCGCGCCGGCCAGTT
Source organism: Dehalococcoidia bacterium (assembly GCA_050486345.1). Taxonomy (GTDB): domain Bacteria; phylum Chloroflexota; class Dehalococcoidia; order UBA2979; family UBA2979; genus JBJHDC01. The sequence continues at coordinate 1,777 of JBJHDC010000213.1, forward strand.
CCGGACCCGCGCGACTGGAGCCTACGCGGCGACTCCAGCCTCGTACTCTGCACCCCGATCCAGGGTGCGGAGGATTGTCTCCGCCAGCTCCCGCGCGGCCTCAGGCGAGAGCTCCACGGCGACCCGAGCACCCGGGCCCTGCTCATCGTTCACGAAGTCGATGTTCAGCGCGTGCTCCCAGCGGGCGTGGAAGGGATGGTCGTAGGTCACCCATGCGCGGTTGAGTTCGAACCACCCTCCGGTCCCCTTGCCGCTTCCCTCCAGGTTGGACTTCTCCACGATCATCGTGCACATCGGATGGACTCCTTCTGCGGCCGCGCGCCGTCGTGCGGCGCGCGGCTCGGTTCGGTGCGTACGGCTAGGACAGGTTCCGATCGAAGAAGTCCCAGACCTTCGACCAGCCGTCCATCGCCTGCTCCTGGCGGTACATCGGCGCGTGCCAGTAGAAGAAGCCGTGCCCGGCGCCATCGTAGCGGTGGAACTCGTAGTTCTTCCCGTGACTCTTGAGCGCCTCCTCCAGCTGATCCACTGCCGCCGGCGTCGGCGACTGGTCGTCATTGCCGAAGAGACCGAGGATCGGCACGTTCAGGTCCGCCGTGTAGTCAATGGGCGCAACCGGCCGGTTCTCGTTCAACTCCTCCGGCGCGGCAACCACACCACCGCCCCAGAGGTTCGCGATCGCATCGAATGCGTCCGTGCGGGTCGCCGCGAGGTACGCGTGGCGTCCACCGGAGCACGTGCCCCAGACGCCCACCTTGCCGTTCAGCTGAGGCAGCGCGCGCAGGAACTGGGCGCTGGCCTCCAGGTCGCCCACCACCTGGTCGTCCGGCACCCCACCCTCCGAGCGGACCGTGGCCGCGATGTCCTCCGGCGTGCCGTGTCCGGTGCGGTAGTAGAGGTTCGGGCAAATCGCGATGTACCCGTGGTCCGCGAAGCGTCGGGCGGTCTCGCGGTAGAACTCGTCCCAGCCCGGCAGGTGGTGCACCAGCACCACGCCCGGGAACGGCCCCGCTCCCGGCGGTCGTGCGTAATACGCGTTGATAACATCTCCGTTATGTCCTGAGACAGAAATCGTCTCCGCGGACACCCCGGTGAACATGTCCGTCCGATACTCGTGTGCCATGAGCACTCCTCCCGCTCGATCACGCTGTGATCACGTTGTGCAAGCTATCGCGCGAATGATACCGAGCCTGTCGAGGGCTCGTGACGAGGGGGCGCCCATGCGCCCCCTCGTGTTACGGCTTCGGTGCCGGTCGGTTCCTGTGGTCAACGTCAGACGTTCGTGTAGACCGCCACGATCGTCGGCGTCCCAGTCGGGATGCCTTCCGGGTAGAGGTTCAGGAATGCCTCGTTCACCCAGATCGGTGCGCCCTCGATGTAGCCATAGAACTGGCCACCCGAGGTCACCCAGACGCTCGCACCCACGGGCAGCCAGTCGGCCAGCCTGGAGTAGGTGCCTCCCTGCCAGACCGTCACGGTGACGCCGAACATCGGCGTGGGCAGGAAGGTGCCCCAGTTTGCGGGCGGCACGAAGACTGCAAACATCGTGAAGTGCGTCACGTGGGCGACGATCGATGCCGTCCCGTTCGGGTTCACCACGATCGTCGCTTCAA
>JBJHDC010000214.1:0-3360 GCA_050486345.1 Dehalococcoidia bacterium
TAGGCGAGCGGATCGTGGAGATAACCGGCGAGCACACTCTGTGCGAAGGGGATCAGAACCACGAGCCCGAGATACAGGATGTTCAGGACCAGCGTTGTGCCGGTGATCCCTTGAAGCATGGTGAAGAGCCGGTGGTGCGATACCCAGGAACTCCCTACAAGCAGCAGGCTCACCGCGAAGGAGATGAAATGCACCTGCCGGCCAGCGAGGTCCTCTCGGAGGCTGCCGTCGGTCGCGGTCAGCGGCAGAGCGAGATCAAGTACGAGCAGCGTGAGCGCGATGGCGAACACACCGTCGCTGAGCGCCAGCACGCGATTGAACTCGGTCGGGTGGGCATCGCGGTCGAACATCGCCGGGACGGGCCTGTAGCCCACACCGGGCCCGGCTGCCCCATCGGCGTGCTCACTCCGTTCCGGCATTCGCACCAACCTCCGCCTCAGAGCCCCCGAGGGTACGAGAGAGCCCTGGGGCGTCGGTCATGCTACACGGAGGGCAGAGGGCTCCGTCCCACACGCCCCGATCACTTCCCAACCCGTACACCGAGGGGGCACAGTCCAGCACCCAGCCCGACTTCGTTCTGACCTCTGAGCTCCCCCCTCCTCGAAGGAGGAGAGGGGTTAGGGGGTGAGGTCCCTCCGCACCGCAGCCGCCCCAACGACCACGAGCCCCACGTCCTCTCCTTCTGTTCCCCCTCTCCTCGAAGGAGGAGAGGGGGTCAGCCCGCGACCGTAGAGAGCACAGCGGAAACGGGGTGAGGTTCCGCCCACCTTCACACCCGCTGACACAAGAGGCGGCTACTCAACCTCCCCCATCACATCGCTCGCCGAGACCAGCCGGTAGACCGCACCAGCCCCCTCCTCGCTCCCGGCCGCCTCGTTCGTCACCACGTACACCTCCCCGTCTGCGTCGCGTCCGAGGGCCGTAATGTGACGCGCCACGGTCCCGGCGAGCTCGCCTGCCATGTCGCTCACGATCGGCAGCGGCCAATGCTCCCACGTCGTCCCCGGCTCGCCCGGCTGCGCGATCAGCAGGCCCCCGCCCGGCTCCTGCCCCCGGCCCAGCGACCAGTCGGCCACCACCAGCAACCCCTCCAGCTCGCTCACGCCCTGCCCGCGATAGATCTGCGCGCCCACCACCACCGTGCCGTAGTCCGCACGCGCGTACTCCACCACCGGGTCCACCAGCGGTTCGCCGCGGGCGCCCGTCTCCGGGCACTCCTCCGGCTCGTTCCGCGCGTTCTCCGTATTGAAGCAGGCGGCCCCCTCGCGGATGTTCCAGCCGAAGTTCTCGCCGCCGGTCGCATGGTTCACCCACTCGTAGAGCACCTCCCCCGCATCCGCGATGAACAGGTGGTACTCCCCGGCCGGATCGAAGCTGATGTCGTACGGGTTGCGCAGGCCATAGGCCCAGATCTCGGGCAGGTACCCGTCCTGCCCCACGAAGGGATTGTCGTCCGGCACCGCATACGCCAGACCGTCCTCCCCCTCCCGGTCCACATCGATGCGCAGCACGGAGCCGAGCCAGTTTGAGGTGTCCTGCGCATTCCCCAGGTCCGGCGTGTGCCCGTCCCCCACATCGCTGCCGCCTCCCCCATCGCCCAGCGGGATGTAGAGGTACCCGTCCGGCCCAAAGCGCAGGTGCCCCGCATTGTGGCTGAACTGCGGCTGGTCGATCTGCATCACCAACCGCTCCGAGTCGGGGTCAGCGACGTTCGCATCGACCTCGGAAAGCCGGAACTCAGAGACGTGACTGGTGTGATTCCACCCCTCGGGGCCTCGCTCGCGCAGCGGCGCGCTGTAGTAGACGAAGAAGCGCCCGGTCTCGGCGAAGTCCGGATGGAACGCCATCCCCAGCAGGCCCCGCTCATCCCAGTTGGGGCTCGGCGTGATGATGCGGTCCGAGAGATCCAGGAACGGCTCCTCCAGCATCTCGCCGTCGGAGTCGATGACCCGGATCCTGCCAGTCAGTTCAACGACAAACAGGCGTCCCGACCCATCCTCCGGGGCATCCAGGTACACCGGCGCGGTTAGCCCGCTCGCCACCTCCTCCAACCCCACCCGCAGCACACCGTCCGCTGCACTGTCCGAGGTCGCATCCGGGGTCGAATCTGAGGTCGGATCCGAAGTGTCGTCCGGAGCGCCAGTCGGTATCGCAACCCCGCCCGGCGTCGGCGCGCCGATCGGCGCCTGCGCCGTGGGTCGCGGCGACGCCCCATCCCCGCCGCCATCGCCACACCCCGCCGCCATCAGGACGGCAAGCGAGAACACCACGAGCACGAACCAGCGCCCCGAGGCCACGACTGCTGTGAAACGATCGGTCACCATCGCATCGACCCAACGCAACCACCTCACCCGCCGCCCGGGTGCAGTGGGACCGCCCCACCCTAGTTGCGCCCATCGATAGTCTGCAATGTCGGCAGCCCCCCGGCTATGGAGCCGCTAGCCCCCATCCGCCGAATGTGAGTTCTTGACCTCAAGTGCACTTGAGGCCGCACCCTGGACATCCAGAGCGATCGGACGCGGGAAAGGGTGAGATGCATGATTGTGACCGTCGCCAGAGTCACCGATCTCGATCGGTTCCTCGAGGTCTTTGCGACGACCGGCGTAGCAAAGCGGCAGGAACATGGCTGCCGGGGCTCGCAGCTGTACCTCGATCCCGAGGACCCGCACCGAGTCTGGGCTATCTTCGACTGGGACGAGGAGGACTACAGCCGGTTCCTCGAGGACCCTGAGATCCCCGCGATCGCACAGAGCCTGCGGCTCCAGGCGCCACCTGCGCTGGCCACCCTCACCGCCAGATACGATGCCTGAAGCAGGCCGGGCCGCAAGGCTCCCCACCCGGAACGGTGCTCACACATGGCTCTGAGACCTCCACGAGTCCGGAAGTTCAGCACGGCAGTCGGCGATGACGCCATCCGGTTCAGCGACGGTATCCACATCACACCCGCTCTCAACACGAACGAGGGCGTCCCGATGACCGCGTACACGTCGTTCCTGCGCGCGGGGGCACGGGCGGACCTGCCCGCACCCAACGCGGAGGTCTGGGTGGTGCTGAGCGGGGCAATCCGCGTCGGCGACGCCAGCGCGACCGAGGCGGTGCAAGCGGGCGAATTCGTCTACGTCCCTGAACATTCCCCCGGCATCGTTGAGGCAATCGAAGACACCACAATGGTCTGCCTCTCGCCCCGTGCCCTCGTCCCGCCACTACCTCCGCCTCCGTCTCCCCCTTCCCCTCGCCCCCGCGCGTCGCGCGCTCCGCCTCCCCCTCTACTCGAACGAGTAGACGGGGCGGGGCCCAGACGACCCCGACACTCCCCCCATGACAAACCCCCGAGGCCCCCCAGGCACCCCAGGCCGCGAG
>JBJHDC010000215.1:0-3335 GCA_050486345.1 Dehalococcoidia bacterium
CCCCTGCCTAGCGGCAGTTCGGCACAGGCGGGGCGCCGTGACCGAGCAGCAGCCTGCGCGGAAACAGCCATGCGTGGTGAAGCCGTAGAAGACGACCGGGACCTCGCCGGGTTCGGGCTCAACGAAGCGGGTGTTGTGGTAGTGGGCTGCACCACGCGCTATCGATTTCCGCAACCTCCCCGATGCGGACTTCCTCGCCCCGCTACTCCGTGTCTTCGACGGCGACGACAGCAAGGACCATCGTCACGATGGCTGGCGATGGCGCCCCGACCCGCTGCGATCTTCACCGAACCACGTCCAGAGGGCAGCAATCAGTGCGAGACAACGCGCTGTGAGGTGATGCGCTCACTCCATCCCGTGGATTATTGCGAGGGGCTCCTCGTCCAAGAGCATCCAGTGCAGCGTCACACCCGGAGGCGGGCCCTGGTCGAGCCCCACGTTCGCGTCATCGTGGCGGCGACTCGAATGAGACGAACAACCAGACTCCGAAAGGTAGCGTGCCCCCGCGGCCAGCCGCGCTCGGTCGCACTGCACGTTGCTCGGGGCCCGCGATTCATTCCATCGAGTTGGCGACCTCGATCAGTTCCTCGAGGGTCAGTACATCGCTCTCGAGCATCACGGCGACCTCTCCCTGGTGCCACGCGAGTCGTTCGGTGGAGCCGGTTGGGTCGCGGTATCCGTCGCCGCCGTCGAGCGGAACCGGTTCCCATGCGAGCAGCGAGTCAGGCAGGGCGTGCCGCGTCCGCTGCCGCAGCAAGAGGTAGCCAGGGCGATCTCGCTCGAGCAGCGTCCACGTAGCCGCGATCGCGCACCCTATGCCGCTCTCCGATCCGGAGCCAACGGACTGGAACCCCGCTGGGATAACGGCCGGCGTGAGGAACCCGGGCGGAACGGAGACCGTTGGGCCTCCGAGCGTGCTCGATTCTGAACATGCGTCGTCGTCGCCGTCGGGCGCCTCCATGGCGTCCGGCGGGGGATCGAAGGCGAAGCGCGACGCGTCAGTCGAAGCGCCATAGTCGAGCGACACCACCTCGGCGTGGTATGACTGCCCGCCACCTTCGCCGTCGACTTCCCAGCGCATCACGAACATCCGCTCAGGATCGATCGCCACGCGCACGACGCCACCCGCCTCGTCCGCACTGGATTGGGTAGGCGTCGAGGTTGCCGTGCCCTCGCTGGGAGCGGCGGCCGACTCGGAGGAGGAGCTCCACGCCGGGCGGATCTCGACGATTTCGACCCGGCGCCCGAGCATCGTGTCCTCCCCGGCTCGGCGGACCTCCACGTCACGGCCTCGGTTGAGCCAGTCCTCGATGAAGGCGTCGATGTCCGGCACGCCCGCGGGGCCGACGGGGGCGCTGAACGTAGGAGAAGGCACCACACCGGCGGGAAGGCCAAAGTCCTGCTCTGAGTATGTCAGCGAGCGGTCGTCGTATCCCCAGGTCGAGACGCCATCAAACACCCGTGATGCGTGTGCCTGCCTCCAGGTTGGCCTCGGTGGCCTCAAACTCCCAGCGCCATCGCTGCGGCTCGTTGCTGTACCACCAGCGGATATCGGTCGAGATGGTGCCTGAATCGATGTGAGCGAGAGGATCACCCGGAGGTGGCCCGACCTCGACTCGGATTTCCGCATAGAAATCGCCGGCGTTCCGTTCCTCATGGTCGGTGCATGCCAACGCGACGAACATGGAGGCAACGAGCAGGAACAGTCCGAGACGCGGGATAGGCATGCTGACTTCTCCATTGACTCCGCGATTGAGTGTCGCAGCACAGCACCGAATGGGTTGAGCCCGCAGCGTTGTGCCAGCCGGCCCCGAGCCCCCAGCTATCGCGCTCCGCATCGTGTGCTCCGCGCTCCATCCCATCTGCTTCCGATGCTAGGAGATGAGGAGCCGGATTCCCTCGCGGAAACCTCGTAGGCGGGACAACGGAAACCCAGCAGTCGGGTGGTTAGGTTCAGACGTCGACCAGCACTTGATGACTTCATCTGGATGGCGTCAGGAGAACTCCCGCGTGTTGTGCTCGGTGCAACGCGGCGCTTGGATGTCTACTTAGGAGGAACGCCCCCGCGCTGCGGAGACCCTCTGCTTCATTGGCATCGCGGTTCCCGCCAGATCGGAGCGCGAATTGGCGCGATTGGCAGAGCATCTGCTTAGGAGGCAGAGGGTCCGCCGATAGCCTGGATGCGCAGTGCGAGGATTGCCGGCCATCTCGCAACCATGATCATGCACAGAACCGGTGGCGACCGTCTCGGCAGACGCATCGAACACTCGTTCTGCTATCATCCGCCCGCGGCATTGGGGGCGGCATGTTTGCACACTCACCCGGCGGCGACGGGCGCTGGCACGACCTCATCGATCACCTGCACGGCACCGCGGAGCGCGCGCAGGCGTTTGGCGCAGCGTTCGATGCAGGGGAGCTCGCGCGACTCGCCGGGCTAATGCACGATCTCGGCAAGTGCCATCCACAGTGGCAGGACTACCTGCGGGCATCGCACGCCGGACGCCAGCGCCGAGGCAGTGGCGGGGATCACAAGGCGGTGGGGGCGCAGGTCGCGCTCGATCGAGGCCTCCCCGCCGTCGCGCTCGCGATCGCCGGACACCACGGGGGTTGCCGGCCGCGCGGCACTCGGTCGCAGGCGGCTCGTATCGCAGTCTGCGCCAGCTCCTACACGATGAACACGAGCGCGCCGGGGTCGCCCTCGAGCACGCGCGAACGCTGCTCCCGGAACTCGACCGGCTCCCAACGCCGGACGCGCCGACCCACGTTAGCGACGCGCTGGCGGCGGACCTGTTCGCGCGCATGCTCTTCTCGGCGTTGGTCGATGCGGACTTCCTCGACACTGAGGAGCACTTCAACGGCGGCCTCGCGCTCGCCCGAGACGGTGACAGCGTCTCGATGAGCGAGCTATTCGATGTGCTCGAACGCGATCAGCGCGCGCTGATGGAGCGCGCGCAGCCGTCGCCTGTGAATGACGCGCGCGAGGCGATCTACCAGGCATGCGTAGATGCTGCTGCTCTGCCACCGGGTCTGTTCCGGCTCACGGTGCCGACCGGTGGCGGCAAGACCCGCTCCGGACTAGCCTTCGCGCTCCGCCATGCGGCGCTGCACGGCCTCCGTCGGGTGGTGGTCGCGGTGCCGTTCATCAGCATCACTGAGCAGACTGCGCAGGCGTACCGTCAGGTGTTCGGCGCCCGCCTCGAGCGCGCGGTCCTGGAGCACCACAGCGGGATCGAGGAGCCACCCGACCACGACGAGGATCACGACGCGAGCGGACAGGCGTTGTGGACCAGGCTGGCTGCCGAAAACTGGGATGCGCCGTTGGTAGTGACCACCAC
>JBJHDC010000216.1:0-3198 GCA_050486345.1 Dehalococcoidia bacterium
GCGTCACCATCAGCGCCGGCGTCACCCGCAAGGACCAGGAGGAGGCCCTCCGCGTCATCGTCGCCGAGCTCCACAAGCTGGTGGACGAGCCGATGTCCGAGGAGGAGCTGCAGCGCACGAAGGACTACGCGGCCGGCTCCTTCCGCCTGAGCCTCGAGACCCCCATGGCCCTCGCGCAGCGCACCGGCAACCAGCTCCTGAACGACGGCGAGATCGAAACGCCGGACACCACGGTGGAGCGCATCCGCGCCGTGACCGCGGAGGACGTGCAGCGGGTCGCCACGCGCCTCTTCGCAGACGCCGACTTCTCACTCGCCGTCGTGGGCCCATCCGCGGAGGCGGACGTGCTGGACGCCATCCTGCACGAGTAGGGGGAGTTTCCGAGGCCTCACCCGCTCATGCAGGCGCGGCGGGGCCATCCCGATCCTGGGCCACTCCCTGCGGCTGCACTATCGCCCCCGGTGACCACGGCGTACCCACCGCCGGGAGCACCCAGCGATCGAGGCCGATACGGCCCGCCACCTTCCACGCCAGGATGAGCAGAATCGCCAGCACGAAGAGCACCGGGTTCGTCGATGCCGTCCCCGCGAGCATGAAGTTGAAGTTCATCGTGGCGCCGGCGAGCGCGGCGAGGCCGGTGAACAGCCCGAGGATCAGCGCGAGGCCTGCGGCCACCTCGCCCCAGGCGATGATTCAGGCGAACCACGTGTACCACTCGCGATCGAGCATGTACTGGAGAAAGTCGCGGTACACCCGTAGGTGATCGGCGGACGGCCCTGCTCCGGGACCGCTACGGCGCGCTCCCAGTAGGCTTGCAGCGCCACCCCGTCGTTGTTGAGCCAGTTGTCGCCGCGGACCTTGCCCCAGCCGGACTGCAGCCACTGCCAGCCGAGATAGAAGCGCACCAGCAGCCAGATCGGCGCGGCGTATGCGGTGGCGAAGAGGGTGGTATACCAGCCCGGGTCCGGGAACTGCTCCGGCCGGATTCGCTGTAGGCGCTCCAGGCTCATCGCTCACCCACCTCACTCGAGTCGCGAGGGGTCAGGATTCGCTCGCCCAGTAGCCAGGCCACGACGATCGCAGCCAGCACCGGGAGTGCGCCCCAGAAGGGATCCCAGAACTCCGTGGCTACCAGCGCCAGCACCCCGATCAACAGCCAGACAGTGATCCCCAGGACCGCGCGGGCCACATCTGATTGCGGCATGCCAACCTCCCACCTCCGCAGTCACCATTCCCGGGGATCGTACGAGGCTCGTCGAGGGCCCGGCCCCTCATCTCGCTCCAGCCCTGTTCCTCCGGACGGACGGTGCGATACTGACGCGGCGCCGCCCATGCTCCCGCGGCCGTGCCAATTGTGAGCGGAGTCTCGATGACCGCGCCCGCCCGTCTCCCTCGCTTCGATCTGCGCGCGTTCACGCACGCCACCTTCGACTACGATGCCGAGGCCGACATCGCCCAGATCTACGGCACAGTGCAGGTGGACCGCCGCATCGAGGTGGACCAGGGCTGGCAGCTACGCGTGTCGGGCCACTACGCCACCGGCTTCGACCTCCATGGCCTCCGCCGCATGGCCTACGCGGACCCCTTCCTCGCGGAGCTCCTGCGCGCCGCACTCGTCGAGATGGACCGCGGCCCGAACCGCGATCCGCTCGGCGTGCTGGCCGCAGACATCGCGCGGACCGGCGACCTGGAGACCCGCCCGCAGCTGGTGCGCCTGCTCCTCGCCGGTACCGGGATCGCGTTGGGGAAACTGAGCATGGCCGCATTGAGGCCGGCGGAGACGTAGCGGGCTAACGACGGCTGCTCGGATATGCCCCCCCCCTCGCACGTGATCGAACGGAGTCCGCTCGTTCCCGTTCATCCTGGGCCTATCGAAGGACGCGCCCGTCGCGCGCGGGAACTAGCAGTCGTGTGATCTCGGGAGCGCGACCGGCTAGCGCCAGGTGGTCGCGGCGACCACAGCCGCCCGCACCGCGCCCAGGTCAATCGGCGCCTGTGTCACCACCTCGCCGGCCACCGCCACCACCGGGATCTCCAGCAGGAAGCGCCGCTCGAGCTCCTCGTCATCCTCGATATTCACCGTCGTGAGCCGAAACCGCACGCTCGCCTGCAACGCGCGGAGCTGGTGCGCGGCAACCTCGCAGAGGTGGCAGCCGGGGCGCTCGTAGAGGATCACCTCCGGGGCATCCGAGGGAACCAGCGGCGCGCGGGTCATCCCGTAGCGACTCCAGCGGACTGATGCCCTCGTTCACCCTCGTCGCGCTCATCCTCGGGGATCGGATTGCGCCAGAAATAGACGCCAAAGGGGATCGCGACCAGTAGTGAGATCAGAGAGACGGCCTGCGGCATCGTCAGCCCGAGGAACGCGTCCTGGGAATCGAGCCGCAGGTAGCTGAGGAAGAATCGCATCACGGAGTAGGTGACGAAGAACGTAATGAAGGTCATCCCCGGCCGGTAGCGCCAGCCGAGGCGGAAAAAGACAGCGAACAACAGCCCCAGGATGAGGAAGTCGCCGATCATCTCGTAGGTGGTCGCAGGATGATGTGCGCCCACCAGGAGGGAGTGCGCGAAGGCCGGCGAATCCGGGTGCGTGTAAATCACGCCCCACGGCAGATCGGTCGCCTTCGCCAGGTGCTCCCCGTTGATGAGGTCGCCGATGCGGCCGATCCCCATGCCGGTGATCATGCCGAAGCTGCCCATGTCGAATGCGGTGCGCATCGGGTACCCGCGCCAGAGCCCCCATGCCAGCGCCCCCCCGAACCCACCGAGGATGCCACCCCAGATCGAGATCCCACCCTCCGTAATGCGGAGGATCTCGCCGGGGTTATCCAGGAAGTAGTCGTGATGCTCAATCACGAACAGCAGACGCGCGCCGATGATGCCCGCGGGAACACCGACCAGCGCCAACGTGTACGCATCGTCTTCGTTGAACCCAATGCGCTTCGCGATCCACAGCGACAGCCGCACCCCCACCAGGATGCCGACCGCCGTAAAGACCCCGTGCCAGGTGAGCAAGAAGCCACCGATGGTGGTGATATTCGGGTCCCACGGAATCTCGATCGCCAGGAACGGGGTCACGCGCTTCTCCTGTGGAGTGGGGGCATGATCAGCCTGACGACGCCCTCGAACGAGGGTAACAAGAAAGCCCGCTGATTACGCTCCGCCAGCCACGGCTGGCTCGAAGAGCCGCACGTACAG
>JBJHDC010000217.1:0-3189 GCA_050486345.1 Dehalococcoidia bacterium
GCCTTCACCTGTTCGAGGGTCGCTGCAACATCGGCGACCTCGATTGAGACCACGACGGAGGGGGCATCGGCCTCGATGACCGCGCCGCCAATCCCCCGGTCGCCTTCCGCATATTCCACCAGGTGGTAGTCCTCCGGGATCGGGGTGTATGTCCATTCGAACGTGGAGGCATAGAAGTCGCGGAGCGCCTGGCCCCCGCCAGGACCGGCCATGATTTCGAAGTGGGTCACGGGGTTCTTCATGGTTCTGCCTTTCACGGGCACTGGAGGTTGCGCGATCGAGCGTACACCGTATGTGTTCGGATCTCGTTGCTGGTGTGTCACCCTCGCTCACTTGCCCTGGCGAGTGCATCTCTTCGGCGCGCGCGGTGGTAGCCTCCCAGCATGTGGCCGAAGACTGAGGCACAGGGGCAGTTGCTCGCGACCGCGGAGACGCTGGCCGCGCAGTTCGCGGTGACCGCTCCACACCATGACCGCGAGGGCTCCTTCCCCTTCGAGCACTTCGAGGCGATGCGAGAGTGCGGCTACTTCGCGTCGGCGGTTCCGCGCGAGTTCGGTGGCGCCGGACACGGACTCACGGACGTCGCTCTCGCCCAGGTCGCCCTCGGGCGCGGCGACGGATCGACCGCGCTCTCCGTTGGCATGCACCACATGGTGGTGGGCACCGAGGCCGCCACGCGTCGCTGGCCAGAGCCGATGCGCGAGCGCATCTTCCGCGAGGTCGTGACGGACGGTGCGTTGCTCAACAACATCGCCGCGGAGCCGGAGATGGGGTCGCCCCGCGGCGGGGGGCGGCCGATGACCTCGGTGGTGCCGGATGGCTCCGGCCGCTGGCGGCTGAACGGCCGCAAGACGTTCTCCACGCTTTCGCCGGTGCTCACCTACGCGCTCGTGTACGTCTCCATCGAGGATGGCAGCGGGCAGGTGGGGCGCGTCATGGTGCGCTGCGACCAGCCCGGCGTGCGCATCGAGGAGACGTGGGACGCGCTCGGCATGCGTGCGACCGGGTCTCACGACATGGTCTTCGAGGATGTGCCGGTCACCGATGACGAGTTCACGCAGCGTCGCCAGCCGGGCGCGGCAGTGCCGGGTGCTCACAGTGAGGCATGGTTCCCGCTACTGGTGGCGGCGGCGAACCTCGGCGTGGCGGAGGCAGCGAGGGATTACGCGGTGCGTTACGCGCAGACCCGGCAGCCGACCGGCGCTCCGCACCCGATCGCGCAGATTCCGCACGTGCGCGAGGAGATCGGGCGGATGCAGGCGGCGCTGGTGACGGCGCGCGTGATGCTGCTGACGGCAGCCGAGGACTGGGAGCAGGACCCGGAACCGGGCTCAGCCGCCTCGACGCTCATTCCCATCGCGAAGCGGCTGGTGACGAACACCGCCGTGGAGGTCACGGACACCGCCATGCGGGTCGTCGGTGGGGTGGCACTGCATCGCTCCGAACCCCTCGAGCGCTTCTTCCGCGATGCACGCAGCGGCCTCGTGAACCCGCCGATCGAGGCCCGCGCGCTGGACCAGATTGCTGCGAGCGTGCTCGACCGGCGGGAAGACTGAGACGGGAAGTCTGAGTACTGATGGAAGGCTCCCGCTCATCCTTGGACAGGCTCAGGATGAGCGGGAGCTAGCGATTGTTCGCGAGCCTCGAAGGCCTAGTACACCCCGCTCGTGTCCGACATCTGCCATTCCGGCTCGCGCTTCTCGAGGAAGGCGCGCGGGCCTTCCTTGGAGTCCGGCGTGGTCCGCATCAGGCGCTGGAGCGAGAAGCCGATCTTGAGGCTTTCCGCCATGGTGCTGGCGTCGCGGCCACGGATGGCGGCCTCCTTCGAGAGGCGTACCGCCGTGGGCGAGTTGCGGAGGATCTTGTGCGCGTACTCCTCGCACGCCTCCATCAGCTGCTCGCGCGGGACCACCTTGTTCACCAGACCGATGCGGTAGGCCTCGTGCCCGTCGATGCGCTCGCCCGTGAGGATCATCTCCATCGCATGGTTCCAGTTGATGGAACGGGGGAGCTGCGATGCGCCCGTGGAGGCGATCACGCCTACTCGGGTCATGGTCATGCCGAACTGTGCGTCCTCCGCCGCGACGCGGATGTCGCACGGCAGCACGAGGTCGATGCCGGCGGCGAGGCAGTAGCCGTGCACGCCCACCACGATCGGCTTGTAGATGTCGAAGCCGTGGCCATTGCTGCCGATGACGCGATCGGGTGGATCGCCCGCCGCCCGGCGGCTCCGGAGGTCCGCGCCGGCGCAGAATGCGCGGCCGTTGGCCGTGAGGATGGCGACCCATGCCTCGGGATCCTCGTCGTAGCGCTGCCACGCCTCCTTCAGGTCAGCCTGCAACTCCCGGTTCAACGCGTTGAGTGCGTCCGGTCGGTTCAATGTGATGTACGCAATGTGATCGCGTACCTCGTACTCCACCGTCTCGAGATCAGCCATGGGATTGGTCCCCTCCACTGTCGTACTGTGCGGTCGTCATTCGGGTCGTACCGCCGTGCTGCGGCTCATCCTAGCGGGCCGGGGCAAGATCCGGGTAGCCATAGCAGGCCGCCGTTCCGGAGCAACATCAGGGAAGTGTGCGGCGAAGTCGTTCGGGTGACGTAATTCGGTCTCCAGATGAGTATCGTCGTGCGCATGAGACAGCGATTCCGCCGCCGCGGGCGCCCTCCACATCCGGACATCCTGACCCCGGCTGAGTGGCGTGTGCTCGAAGAGGTCCGCCGCGGCCGAACCAATCCGGAGATCGCGACGGCACTCGGGCTCAGCCCGAACACCGTGAAGACGCACGTCTCGCGGATGATGGAAAAGCTCGACATAAGTGACCGCCGACAGCTCGCTGCGTGGAAGGGCGAACCCGCGCCCGCTACGACGACTACGCGTCGCTCGTCGCTGCTCGCGCCGCTGGGATGGGTCAGCGCGAAGACGGCGGGGATCGCGGCGGCGACGATCGTGGTCGCGGTTCTGGCGGCGTTCTCGGTATCGTTGGGATTGAACAACGCAACGACCGGTGTACCTACCGACCTGGCAACCCCACCGCCGCTTCTCTCGACGTCACCTGAGCCCACGCCCACACCGTCACCTGCTGGCCCCTCGTTTCGGTCTCTCCAGTGGACCCCCCTCGCCCCGAACGCCTCCACCGCCACGCGTTTGCCGGATGGCCGTGTGCTCATCGCAGGTGGACGGACGTACAC
>JBJHDC010000218.1:0-3181 GCA_050486345.1 Dehalococcoidia bacterium
GAGGTCGGTGCCGTCAAGGTCCGCGGGGGCGAGCTCCTGGGCGAGTTGCGCACGTTCGTCCACCCGGGCCGCCCGATCCCGCCTGAGATCCAGGAGCTCACCGGTATTCGGGACGCGGACGTTGCGAACGCGCCGCGCTTCCACGAGATTGCTGATGATCTGCGCGAGTTCATCGGTGATCGACCGATCGTCGGCCAGCACATCGCCTTCGATATCTCGTTCCTCGCGGCGGAGCAGGTCGTGTCGGATGTCCCGGCGTTCGACACGTGGGACCTCGCCTCGATCCTGTTGCCCACTGCGGACCGGCTGAACCTCGAGACGCTTGCGGGCTTGCTCGAGGTGCCGATGCCGGTCGCGCACCGGGCGCTCTCGGACGCCGAGGCGACCCGGGACATCTTCCTCGCGTTGCTCGACCGCCTCGAGTTGCTGCCGCGTTCGTTGCTGCTGGAGCTGCGCGCCTTCGCCTCGCGGTCCGGCTGGACGCTCACCATGCTCATCGACGACGCGCTGGAGCGCGCCGGGGAGGCGATTACGGCAGGCGAGGCGGCGCAGTTTGCGATGCAGCCGCTCACGATTCAGCCTCCGCGCGTGGTGCTGCCCCCGCTCAAGCCACGCGAGGAGATCACGCCGGTCACCGATGACGACGTTGCGGCGCTCTTCCGCACCGCGGCCGATCGGAGCGACCTCTTCCCGGCCTATGAGCGCCGCGCCGGCCAGGAACGCATGGCGCAGGCGGTCGCGGAACACTTCGCGCACGGCGGGCACCTCGCCGTCGAAGCGGGCACGGGCACGGGAAAGTCCCTCGCCTACTTGCTGCCTGCGCTGCTACATGCTCGGCGCAACGATGACCGCGTCGTGGTCTCCACGCACACCCTGAACCTGCAGGACCAGCTTGCGAGAAACGACATCCCGATTGCCTCCGCGATCATTGGGGCGTGCGAGCCCTCGCAGCCCGACGGCGAAGCGACTGAGACCTCGGAAGGCCTGCGGACGGCAGTGCTCAAGGGACGCAGCAACTACCTCTGCCTGGAGCGCTGGGCGCAGGTGCGCATGGATCCCTCGCCCCGCACGGAGGCGGAGTCGCGCCTGTTCGCGCGGATCAGCTCATGGTTGCCGGAGACCGAGACGGGCGACCTAGCCGAGTTGTACATGACCTCGCAGGACCGGCCGGCGTGGGATGCGGTGGCGGCCGAGGACACCGACTGCCTGCAGCGTCGCTGCCCGTATGTGCGCGAAGGATCGTGTTTCCTGTTGCGCGCGCGCCAGCGGGCGGCGGCAGCGCACCTGGTGATCGTGAACCACTCGCTCCTGCTCGCCAACGCGGCACGGGATGACCAGGTGCTGCCCGAGTTCCGTCACCTGGTGGTGGACGAGGCACACCGCCTGGAGGATGTCGCGACGCAGCACTACGGCGCGTCGACTTCCGTGCGCGAGCTGCGCGACCTCATGGAGGGGCTCGGCGCGATGGGTGATCGACGCGGTGGCCCCTCGCTCGCCCGCCGGCTGCGTGGCGTCGATGGCGATGCGGTGCAGGCGCTGTCGCCCACGGCGGGGCTCAACGCGCTCATTGAGCGACTGGTGCAGACAGTCGAGGAATCCCGCAACCGGGTGCGCGACCTGGGCACGGCCTGCCGCGCGTTCATCGATGAACACGCGGAGCAGGAGGGGGGCGGACGACGCACCATCTCGCTGACCTCGGCGCGCCGCGCCCAGCCGGCCTGGGAAGATGTCGAGTCCGCGGCGATGCAGGTGGACCTCGCGCTTCACGTACTCACGGATCGCCTGAACCCGATCCGCGAGGCGCTGGCGGACCTGGACGATGAGTCCGAGGGCACCAGCCAGCGTGCCGACGTGCATCATGCGCTGGAGGCGATTCGCGCCGCGCGCGAGACGCTGCAGCGGACGGTGCTGCAGCCACGTGCGCAGGACATCGCCTGGCTCGGCACCGGGGATGGCGACGTGCGCCTGCATCGCGCGCCGCTGGAGGTGGCCGACCTGTTAGCAAATGACCTCTACGCGGACCGCCACTCCGTCGTCCAGACCAGCGCCACGTTGACCACCTCCGGGTCGTTCGAGTTCAGTACGCGCCGTCTGGGACTGGACCAACCGGAGACCCTCGAAATCCCCTCACCATTCGACTTCCGTCGCGCGGTGCTCGCCCTCGTGGCGACCGACATGCCGGAGCCCGGCATGCCCGCCTACGACCGCACGCTGCACGGTGCGCTCGCGGAGGCGGCGATTGCGGCTGAGGGTCGCACGCTGGCCCTGTTCACCTCGCATGCCGCCGTGCGGGCGGCTGCTATGGCTTTGCGGACACAGCTCGCGGAGCACGAGATCACGGTGCTGGCGCAGGGCGTCGATGGCTCACCGGGGCGGCTGCTCCGGCTGCTGATGGACCGCCCTCGATCGCTACTGCTGGGCACGGCGGCGTTCTGGGAGGGCGTGGATGTGCAGGGCGACACGCTGTCGCAGATTGTGATGGCGCGGCTGCCGTTCCCCGTCCCGGCTGACCCGGTCTACGCCGGGCGTGCGGAGCAATTTGACGACGCATTCCAGGAGTACGCGCTGCCGCAGGCGATCCTGCGGTTCCGCCAGGGCTTCGGCCGGCTGATCCGCAGCGCCCAGGATCGCGGTGTGTTCATCATGCTCGACAGCCGCGTCGCCCGGCGCCGCTACGGGCCACAGTTCCTCGATGCTCTCCCGGACTGCGAGATCCGTGAGCTGCGGGCAGACGACCTGCCGGGGGCAGTACAGCGATGGCTCCAGTGAGTACCAACCGTCGGGGCCGGGTGTGGGCCCGCAAGCACGGAGTCTCACTGGTCCCCGCGGATCCCGCTGCGATCGAGACAGACCCTGGATTGATGCGCGCGGTGGCCGATGGCGTGAAACGCGGGAGCGAGCCGAGCAACGCGCTACCGGAAGGTGTCGAGTGGTACCTCGTGCGCGAGCAGCGAGTGACAGCCGGGGTGGTAGGGATCAGCCGAGGGGTACCGGATCCCAGCTCGGCAACGATGATCGCGGTGGCTATCCACCCCGAGCATCGCGGTCGCGCGACCGGAACGAAAGCAGTCCTCGCGGCGGAACAGCGCCTGAAGAGCGAGGGCTACGCACCGATGTTCGTGCGCGTGCCTCGGACCAATGGGCGCGGGCTCTACTTCATGCTTCGGTGCGGGTACACGCC
>JBJHDC010000219.1:0-3098 GCA_050486345.1 Dehalococcoidia bacterium
GAAGAGGGGAGAGAATGAGGAACCCTCGCCCGCTCGCGGGGAGGGGTATCCAGAACAAGATTAGAGGAGACTGAGCACGTGGCCAAGATTTACTACGAATCCGATGCAGACCTGTCGCTGCTGAACGGGAAAAAGGTCGGCATCATCGGGTTCGGTTCGCAGGGCCACGCCCACGCGCTGAACCTGCACGACTCCGGCGTTGACGTAGCTGTGGGGCTGTACCCCGGCTCCTCGTCATGGGCGAAGGTGCAGGAGTCCGGCCTGGCAGTCGGCACGGTGGATGAGGTGGCGCAGCAGAGCGACATCATCATGATCCTGACGCCGGACCAGGTGCAGAAGCAGATCTACGACGACCACATCGCGCCGCACCTGGAGTCCGGTAAGACGCTGATGTTCGCGCACGGCTTCAACATCCACTTCGGCGCGATTGTGCCGCCGCCGAACGTTGACGTGACGATGATCGCGCCGAAGGGCCCGGGGCACCTCGTACGCCGCGTGTTCGTGGAGGGTGGCGCGGTGCCGTCGCTGGTGGCGGTACACCAGGACGCGAGCGAGTCGGCGCTGCAGATGGCGCTGGCATACGGCAAGGGCATCGGCTCGGCGCGCTCGGGCATCCTGGAGACGACGTTCCGCGAGGAGTGCGAGACCGACCTGTTCGGCGAGCAGGCGATCCTCTGCGGCGGCCTCACTTCGATGATCAAGAACGCCTTCGAGACCCTCGTGGAGGCCGGCTACCAGCCAGAGTCGGCGTACTTCGAGACCTTCCACGAGGTGAAGCTGATCGTGGACCTGATGTATGAGGGCGGCATGGCGCAGATGCGCGACTCGATCAGCGACACCGCCGAGTACGGCGACTACACCCGCGGCCCGCGCGTCTCCAACGATGCGCAGAAGGCCGAGATGAAGAAGATTCTGCGCGAGATCCAGTCGGGCGAATTCGCCCGCGAGTGGATCCTGGAGAATCAGGCGGGCCAGCCGCACTTCCAGGCGCTCAAGCGCATCAACGCTGAGCACCCGATTGAAGAGGTCGGGAGGGAAGTGCGCCAGATGATGTCGTGGTTGAACCAGGGGAAGCAGTAGCGATGAACGGCGCGCGCGTCACGTCGAGCACCTCCGTACCCACCGTACGTTCCTACGTTGGGATGGCGGCGCCTGCGCGGCGCGCGTTGACGGCCGGTACGCACCGGCCGTTGCGGTTCGGTAGCGGGTCCAATGGCACGTACATCCACGGGACGCCGGTCCCCGCGCCGCCTGCGGCGGCGTCCTTCGACAGGCTCAGGATGAACGGGGACCGGGGTTCCGTTGCCACGAGCTACCCTTGTACCGCTTTCGCTCCGGGAGCAGACTCACTCGCGCCGGGTCTCCTCGTGCTTATCCGGCCCTCCGCCGCCTGATACAGGTGGAGGGGAGGGCCGCAGTGAAGACACCATCGACACCAACGGCACGAGGAGCACACGAATCATGAGCGACAAGGTCTACATCTTCGATACCACCCTGCGCGACGGGGAGCAGTCCGCCGGCATTGCCTTCACGATGGCCGACAAGCTGGAGATCGCCCGCCAACTGGCGAAGCTGAACATCGACATCATCGAGGCCGGGTTCCCGGCCACGTCACCCGGTGACCGGGAGGCGATCGCGCTGATTACGCGCGAGGTGAAGGGGCCTGTGATCGCCGGCCTCGCGCGAGCGGTGGCGAGCGACATCGATACGGCGTGGGAGGCGCTGCGCGGCGCTGAGTCCCCGCGCATTCACGTGTTCCTCTCCTCCAGCGACATCCACATGGCGCATCAGATCCACAAGAACCGCGAAGACGTGATCGAGATGGCGCGCGCCGCGGTCAGCCGCGCGGCCGGCTACACCTCGGACGTTGAGTTCTCGCCGATGGACGCGACGCGCTCCAACCCGGAGTTCGTCTACCAGGTGGTGCAGGCGGCGATCGAAGAGGGCGCGACGACGATTAACATTCCGGACACCGTGGGCTATGCGATTCCCTCGGAGTTTGAGGCGCTGATCCGCGGCATCGCTGAGAACGTGCCGAACATCGACAAGGCGCGGATCTCCGTGCACTGCCAGAACGACCTGGGCCTCGCAACGGCGAACTCGCTGGCTGGCGTGCTCGGTGGAGCGCGGCAGGTAGAGGGCACGATCAACGGCATCGGCGAGCGCGCCGGCAACGCCTCCCTGGAGGAGGTGATCATGGCGATCAAGACGCGCGCCGACTTCATGAATGTGCACACGGACGCGAACACGAAGGAGCTGTACGCCGCCAGCAAGCTGGTGGAGCGGCTCTCCGGGATGATGGTGCAGCCGCACAAGGCGATCATCGGCAAGAACGCGTTCCGGCACTCGTCAGGGATTCACCAGGACGGCGTGCTGAAGATGCGCGAGACGTACGAGATCATGGACCCGGAGGACATCGGCATCCCCGGTGGATCCGCAATCATCTTGACGAAGGTGTCCGGGACGCACGGGGTGCGATCGCGGCTGGCGGAGCTGGGGATTGAGCCCAACGACGAGGAGTTCGTGCGCATCTTCGAGGCGTTCAAGGACGTCGCGGATGCGAAGGACGAGGTGGACGACCGCGACCTGATGGCGATCGTGGCGGAGCAGACGCAGTACCAGATCGCGGAGGCGTGGACGCTGGACCTGGTGCAGGTGTCCTCGAGCGATCACGGCGCGCCGACCGCTACCGTGCGGCTGATCGATGCGGACGGCACCCCTCGCCAGGATGCGGCGATCGGTACCGGGCCGGTGGATGCGATCTACCAGGCGATCAACCGGGTGACCGGTGTGCAGAACGAACTCACTGAGTTCAGCATCAAGGCGGTCACCGAGGGTATTGATGCGCAGGGCGAGGTGACGATTCGCATCGACTCGGACCACGGTACGTTCCAGGGACGGGCCGCGGACAATGACATCCTGGTAGCCAGCGCGCGGGCGTACGTACACGCGCTCAACCGCTCCATCGCGACGGCGCAGGCGGCAGAGAAAGCGGCTGCCGGGGTGTGAGTGGGGTTGCCAGAACCCCCACCCCAACCCTCCCCCGCAAGCGGGGGAGGGGGAGAAGAGATTAGAGCCCTCACCCCCCAGCCCCCTCT
>JBJHDC010000220.1:0-3098 GCA_050486345.1 Dehalococcoidia bacterium
CAGCATCTGCCCCGTCCTCCCCTCACCGCATTGCTGTCCCGGAGGGTGTGATGTCGAATCTCTCGATCCGCAATCTTGATCCCGAGCTGGACCGGTGGCTGCGCAGGCGTGCCGCTACTGCTGGGCACTCTACCGAGGATGAGGTGCTTGGCATCCTACAAGCCGAATGGCTACGGGATGAGGACAACGAACTCAACCTGTTCCAGCGAATCCGTCACCGCATCGACCCCGTTGGCGGCATTGACCTTCCCCTGCCAGAGCGCGAGCCGGCGCGTGAACCGCCAGACCTCAGCCGCTGAGCCGCTCCGCGCGAGACTTCCCCCCCCCCACGCACCGAGCCCCGGCATGCCGGGGCTCGTTTGTGTCGGTGTGAAGGGACAGCCGACGGGTGGTGCGAGTGTGTGGCGGGCGGAGTTACTCGCCCTTGATCTCGATCTGCTTCGGGCTGGGCTTCTGCGGGAGCGGGAGGCTCAGTGAGAGCACGCCGTTCTTCAGCTCCGCGTCCACGTTCGAGTCGTCCACGACGCCCGGGAGGGCGATGCGGCGGCTGACGGCGCTCCAGGAGCGCTCGCGGCGGTAGTAGTTGCCGTTCTTCGTCTGGTCGTCCGTCGAGTGCTGCGCGCGGATGGACAGGACGCCCTCGTGCACCTGCACGTCGATTTCGTCCTTGGTGAAGCCGGGCAGGCTCGCTTCCACTACCAACTTGCCGTCGTGCTCGCGGATGTCCACGGGCAGGGTGCCCTCGTCGGAGTTCGTGAAGCCGGTACGGAACAGCGGGTCACGGAAGAACGGGTCGTCGAAGAACCGTTCCATCATGTTGCGGACCGCGGGCAGCGGGTCGCGTCGAATCAGTTCGTTGGTCATCGATGTATCTCCTCTCATTCAGGTTCGTGTTCAGGAGCGGAGAGGGGCCCTTCACCCTGTGACCACTCCTTCGGTATCTGTATCCACGATGCTAGTCAGGGCAGGGGTACCTGTCAATATATCTTAGTCATTGCGACTAAGAAAAATGCCGTGACAGATGTTCAGGTATTCGATACACTCTCTGCATGGCACGAGACTTCTACGAGACCCTGGGCGTTAAGCGGGATGCCTCCGAGAAGGAGATCCGGCAGGCATATCGACGCCTCGCGCGGCAGTTCCACCCGGACGTGAACCCGAACGATCCGGATGCAGAGGCGCGCTTCAAGGAGATCAACGCCGCGCACGAGGTGCTGGGCGATCCGGAGAAGCGCCAGGCGTACGACAAGTACGGCGATCAGTGGATGCACGCCGACCAGATCGAGGAGATGCGCCGCCAGCAGGGTGCCGCCGGCGGCTTCCGCAGTGGCGGTTTCCGTACGTCCGGCTTTGGCGACCGTGCGCACTCGCAGACCTTCGAGTTCGGCGACATCGAGGATCTCTTCGGGGGCGGTGGAGCCGGGCCGCAGGGCGGCGGCGGGATGTTCGATTCCCTCTTCCGTCGTGGAGGCAGCCGGGGACCGAGCCGACGGCGTGGGCGCGACGCGGAGCATTCCGTGCGTGTCTCGCTGGCTGAAGCCTACCGAGGGGCGACGCGCACCCTCGAGGTCCGCGGAGCCGAGGAGCAGTGCCGTATCTGTGGCGGGGCGGGGCAGCTCGCCGGCGCCACCTGCCACGTGTGTCGCGGCACCGGATCCGCCGCGCCGCTGCGCCGCATCGAGGTGACTATCCCGGCCGGAGTGACCGATGGCCAGCGCATCCGCCTGGCCGGTCGCGGTGAGCCCGGCGCGAACGGTGGTGCGGCCGGCGACCTCTTCCTGCGGGTGCAGGTGGATCCGCACCCCACCTTCGAGCGTCGCGGCGATGACCTGCACGTGGACGTGGACGTCCCCGTGGAGGACGCCGCGCTGGGTGGCGAGGTGCGCGTGCCGACGCTGAAGGGCTCGCACCTCGCGCTGCGGGTTCCTGCGGGGACGCAGGGTGGTCGCGTCTTCCGCCTCGCGGGGCAGGGTATGCCTCGCGCCGGGGGTGGCTACGGCGACCTGCTCGCCCGCGTGCGGCTGGTGCTGCCAGATCCGATGACGGACGCGCACCGCGATCTCTTCGAGCAACTCCGTGCACTCGAGGACGGCATGCCTGAGGCAGATGGTGAGGCCGAGACCCGGACCGAGACTGGCGCCGGAACGGGGGCGACGTCATGACACAGCCTCGACGGCCCGGTGACGAGTTCCCACACGACGAGCCCGTCTTTCAGATCTCGATCGTCTCGCGCATGGTGGGGCTCCACCAGCAGACGATCCGTTCGTATGAACGCGTGGGGCTGATAGAGCCGGCGCGATCCTCGGGCAATACGCGGCTCTTCTCCCAGCGGGACGTGGAGCGGCTGCGGCAGGTGGTGCGGTTGGTGAACGACCTGGGCATCAACCTCGCCGGCGTCGAGGTGATCCTGCGTTTGCGGGAACAGATCGATGCACTCAACGACGAACTGCAGGAGACCCGGCGCGAGCTGGAAGCGCTCCGCGCGGCGACCGGCAGCGGGCGCCCGCAACCCACCGATGAAGACCCCGGGAGGGGAGCCCGCGAGGCGGGCGGAGGAAACGCACGATGATGCGACAAGACAGATTCACCGAGCAGGCGCAGGAGGTGCTGCAGACTTCGCAGAACCTCGTGCGGGAGTGGCGGCACGCGCAGTGGGACGTGGAGCATGTGCTCTTCGCACTGGTGCAGGTGCGCGACAGCCTGGCGCGCGATGTGCTCACGGGTATGGGCGTGGACCCGGACGCCGTGGCGCGCGCGATCAAGCAGCGGCTGGACGGCGCGCCGAAGCTGGCCCATGACGTGGTCCAGATCTACACCACGCCCCGCATCGTGCAGATGCTGGAGGCCGCGAACAACGAGGCTCAGCGCCTGAAGGATGAGTTCGTGGGCGTGGAGCACCTGCTGATCGCGATCGCGGATGCGCGCGACGGCGAGGCCTCCTCGGTGATGCGTGAGTTCGAGATTACGAAGGAGCGGATCTACCGCGCCCTGCAGCAGATCCGTGGCTCTGCGCGGGTGGATTCGCCCACGGCGGAGTCGCGCTACCAGTCGCTGGCGAAGTACAGCACGGACCTCACCGCGCTCGCGCGCGACAGCGT
>JBJHDC010000221.1:0-3068 GCA_050486345.1 Dehalococcoidia bacterium
CACAGAGGGTGGCTACTTCGTGACGGCGAGTCTCGCTTCCGATCCGATGGTGAGCGCAACCGCGCGTGTTATCGTCATCGGCCACTTCCTGCCCATGAGCACGCCGGGAACCCCCACCAGGGTGCCTGGGCAGTGAGCCGGGATGCTTGCCCCCCCGCCTCGAGGTCGATGTAACTAGGATGGAGTCGGGCGATGCCAGACACCTCCGGCGCTGGCTCTCAACGAAGGGGGACGCCGTGCGTTCGTTGCTGATCATCGGGCTGTTCGTTGGCGTAGCCGTGGCGCAACCCGTCGGCCGGCAAGCCACGCCAGCGGCGCCCCTGAGCGATGGACCGCTCATCACGTCGGTCCCAGCCGTCGTACTCACGCCGCTGCCAGCCCTCGTGCCGGCCGCCGACGAACGCTTCGCCGACCTGTCCTTCGGCGCGAGCGTGGCACTGGCTGGCGGAACGCTGATGGTCGCCGCGGCCGGGGTGACGCCCGCAAGCAGCCCTGAGGTCTGGTCCCTGGAACCCGCCGGGCGCAGCAGCGTCTACGTGTACGACCGTCAGACGGACGGCTCATGGCTCCTCAGCCAACGCCTGGTGCCACCCTACGAGTGGGCACGCAACCGAAACGTCTGGACGTCAGTCGTGTTGGACGGCGACACCGCGGTCGTGGTGGCTGACACGGGGTTTGCGTTCGTGTACCGCCGCGAGAACGGGGCGTGGGGTCTGACGACACGGTTGGCAGCGGAGGAACCCGGCGAGTACTTCTCTGGTCCAACAGCGCTCGAGGGGGGCAGGATCGCGGTGGCGTCGCGAATCGATCGCATCTGCCATCGCGACCCGAGTTGCTTCCCGAACTCCGTGTACCTGTTCCACGGGTCCGATGGCACGTGGCAACGAGAAGCCCGTCTCGACGTCGTGGGACTCGGGGAGCGGTTGAACCCCAAATCGTTCGGCTCATCCTTGGCGCTCGCGGGCGATCGCTTGGCGGCGAGCTACACCTCGCTGGAGATCGTCAGCGTCTTCGAGCCCGACGCGACCGGCGCGTGGCGGGAGGTTGAGCGCCTCGATTCCGGTCGATCGGGTCCGCACACCGGCCCGCAGCGTGTCGCGATGGACGCGGACACCCTCGTGCACAGCGTGGTCCGGGCAGCGCCCGATCGTGTCGAGGAGGGGCGCGTGGTGGCCCGCGTGCGCGTCTTCGAGCGCGGCGAAGGCGGTTGGTCATTGCAGCGCGAACTCACCCTGCCGATGGGCAGGGCCGGATCCGGAGTGGCGCTCCATGGGGACGTGATTGCGGTGGGCATTCATCGCGCGTTGGACTCCGGACTGAGCGAGGTGTACGTGCTCGTTCGCGAGCCACACGGGTGGGAGCTCCGGCAGCAGATCGGTCCGCCGGGCGCGGATAGATCGCCTTTCGGGTACGCCCTGGCATTCGACGGCGAACACCTCGTCGTCGGCCGGCCCGGGGCCTACGTGCACGGACCGCAACCTGCTCAGGGGTACTCGGCCGGCACGGCGTACATCTACGAAACCGTACGCTGACGCTCGCTGGCGCTCGAGTCCGAACACGAACTGATCATCGAGGCTGTACTCGAACGCCAGGGCGTGCTCGTACATCTCGAGTTCGACACCTCATCGGCACAGATTGGGCGTAATCGTGCCGTCCCTCACGCTGTTCCTGCGCGTGCGGGTCGGTTGAGGTGGTGTTACTAGGCCTTGTGGGGTCGAGGGATGGCCAAGTAGACATTCGGTGGTTTGAGGTTCAGCGCGTCCAGGACGCGCTTCGTCTCATTCGTGGGGGGTGCTGCCCTGGGTGATGACGCCGTGCTGCGTGCGGTGCGGTGCTGCCCGGCCATCAATTGCCAGAGTGTTTGCTTGAGGATGCCCGAGGTGTCACTCGTCTCGTTCTCGATCACGCGAATCACTAGCAGCGCCAGCCAGCACACCGGCACGTGCGCCTTGATGCGCTCGGGCTTGCGGTGATACACCGGCCGCACGTCGACGGTGTGCTTCAAGTCGCGATGCACGCGCTCGATCTCGTGATACGGCTTGGTGCCGCGCGCGACGTCCTCGGTGCTGAGGGGAGTGATCCCTCACCCCAGCGCCGAGCGCGTCACGCCGAAGCGCTCGACGATCCGCCCACCCACGAACCTCTACCGCGCCACAACCGCGTGGCGTAGCCACACGGGCTGCTAGGCTTGAACGGTGTACGACGCGACGGCGAGGCTCTTCCGTGTCGTCGACCTCCTGCAGACGCACGGTCACATGACGACCGCCGCCATCGCGGCCGAACTCGCGGTGAGCGAACGCACCGTACGGCGAGACCTGATTCGCATCGCCGATCTCGACCTCCCCATCACCGTGACCCCCGGCCGCGGCGGCGGCGTGACGCTCGAACCGGGTGCGCTCCTCGCCCCACTGCGCTTCACCGATGCCGAACTCGTGGCGCTGCAGCTCGGGGCACGTTCCATCGCGTCGCTCGGCGACCCGGCGCTCGCGGCCGGCGCCCAGAGCGCGCTGAAGCGCCTCGATACCGTGCTGACGCCACGCGCCAGGGCTCGCGCCCAGGCGCTCCACGACGCGCTTGCACTGGCGCCGCGCAAGGCGTCCACCGCGGAGTCGGCGCGCTACCCCGACACCGAGAGGGTGCTCGAGGTGGCCGAGGCCGTGCAGCGCCAGCGACGGCTGCGCATCCGCTACGGCTCGTCGCAGGGCGCGGAGACCTCGCGACTCGTCGATCCATTCGGGCTGGTGCGGCTCGGAAATTGGTACGTCGCCGCCTACTGCCACCTCCGCGACGACCTGCGCACCTTCCGCGTCGACCGCATCCGCGCCTGCGAACACACCGACGCGACCTTCGAGCGACCCGAGGGGTTCGACGCGTTCGAGGTCGTCGCACGCTCGATCGCCGAGACCCCCATACCCGGAACCGTCGTCTGCCGGGTACGCCTGGCCACGGACGTCGAGACGGCTCGCACACACGTTCCGCCGGACACCGTGGTCCTCGAGCCCGACGAGGGCGGCGTGCTGCTGAGCGTGAGGGCGCGCCCGGAGGAGTTCGACCGGATCGCCCTGCAC
>JBJHDC010000222.1:0-3047 GCA_050486345.1 Dehalococcoidia bacterium
CTCCTATACTGACGAGACGGACGGCGGGCGGGGGTTCAGTCTCAGCGCGACCCGGTACTGGCCGGGCTCGCCTGGTTCACACGTGGGAACGGACACGCTATGCGCATCGCACTCTTCGGTCAGGCGGCATTCGGGCGGGACGTCTTCCTCGCCCTGCGGGAGGCCGGCGAGGACATCGTCGGCGTCTCCACGCCCCGAGAGGGCTCCCGACCCGACCCGCTCTTCGAGGCCGCCAAGGAAGCCGGGGTGCCCACAATCGAAACCCCCGCACTCCGCCGGGACGGTCCGTTCCAGGAGTACCTCGCGTGGCGGCCAGACCTGCTGGTCTTCGCCTTCGTCACCGACATCGTCCGCAAGCGCGTGCTGGACGCCGCGACGCAGGGCGCGATCCAGTACCACCCGTCGCTGCTACCCCTCCACCGAGGCCGTACCGCAATGAACTGGGCGATCATGTCCGGCGCGACGCACACTGGGATCACCATCTTCTGGGTGGACGAGGGCATCGACACCGGCCCCATCCTCCTCCAGCGGGAGGTCGAGATCGCACCGGACGACACCGTCGGCTCGCTCTACTTCAACCACCTCTACCCGCAGGGCGTGGAAGCGCTGGTGGAGGGCGTCCGCATGGTGCGCGAGGGCGCGCGACCCGGTGCGCCGCAACAGCATGAACTCGCGTCATACGAGCCGCCCTGCGGCCCTGAGCACGCGCGGGTGGACTGGTACCTGCACGGCCGCGTGGTCAGCAATCTGATCCGCGGCTGCGACCCGCAGCCCGGCGCCACCGCGCGTGTGCGTGGAGAGACGCTCAAGCTCTTCGGCGCGACCTACCACCCCGGTGCACCCGACGAGGCGCCCGGCACCGTGTTGTCACTCGCCGGCGAGGCTGCCGAGATCGCGGCGATCGGTGGGTTGCTTCGCATTCAGCGGGTACAGCGTGATGGCGCCGCAAAGGTGCCGGCCGCTGACTTTCTCCGCCCCGGCGATGTGCTGGAGCGCGCGCCGTGATCATCGGCGCCGTTCGCGAGACGAAGGTCGAGGAGTACCGCGTCGCACTCACCCCGGAGGGCGCCAGCAACCTCGCCCGCGCCGGTCACACCGTGCTCGTGGAAACCAACGCCGGCTGGGGCTCCACCTATTTCGATGACGCCTACGCCGAGGCAGGCGCGGTCATCGTCGAAACCCCGGCGGAGGTCTTCGCCCGCGCCGATCTGCTGCTCAAGGTGAAGGAGCCGGAGCCCGCGGAGTACCCGCTCCTCCGCGAGGGCCAGGTGCTCTTCACCTACCTCCACCTGGCCGCGGACCCGGAGGTAGCAGACGCCGTCCTCCAGTCCGGCTGCATCGCCATTGCCTATGAGACCGTCCGCCGCCCGGACGGCTCGCTCCCGCTGCTCGCACCGATGTCGGAGATCGCAGGGCGCATCGCCGTGGAGGAGGGGGCGCACCACCTGAAGCTCCCCGGACCCGGGCGCGGCATCCTTCTCGGCGGCACCGCCGGCGTGCCGCCCGCACATGTGGTGATCATCGGCTCCGGCAACGTCGGCGCAAACGCCGCACGCATCGCCGTGGGGCTCGGCGCGCGCGTATCCGTCGCCGGCATCGACGAGGACCAACTGAGGGCCATCGACCAGCAGTATGGCGGCCGCGTAGAGACGGTGATCTCCTCCCCACGCGCACTCGAGGACCTCGCCCGCGAGGCCGACGTGTTGATCGGGGCCGTGCTCGTGGAGGGTGGACGCGCGCCGGTCGTAGTGACACGCGAGATGGTGCGCAGCATGCAGCCCGGCTCCGTGATCGTGGATGTCGCCGTGGACCAGGGCGGCTGCGTGGAGACCACGCGCCCCACCGATCATGCGCACCCCATCTACGTGGAAGAAGGCGTGGTCCACTACGCGGTCACCAACATCCCCGGCTCCGTCCCCCAGACCGCCTCCCGCATCCTCAGCGCGCTCACGCTGCCGTACGTACTCGCCATCGCCAACCTCGGCGTGGAGCAAGCGATCCAGCGCGACGCGGCACTCGCGCACGGGGTGAACGCCTTCCGGAGTCAGCTCACCCACGCTGCCGTCGCGTCCGCCCTCGGACTCCCCTACGTGCCGTTGGAGCAGGCAATCGCCCTCCGAGGGTAGCCCCCGCCCGTCGGAGGCCCCCTGAGGGCCAGTTGAGGGTCACCCGCCCCCGGCGTACCGTGCGGATACCGCGCACGGTGCACAGTGCAGAGAACGAAGCGGGCGTGACCAACCCGATCCAACGCAGGCTGCGTCCGCTGTTCGAGCATGAGCAGTTGCTCATGATCTGTATTGCCACGGTCCTGGTCATGGCCGGGCAGGGCGTAATCGCGCCCATCCTCCCCCTCTACGCAGACGCCTTCGGGGTGAGCTTCGCCGCCATCGGCCTGACGATGACCACGTTCGCCCTCGCACGGCTAATCCTCAACGTGCCGATGGGGTTCGTCTCTGATCGCTACGGGCGGCGCGTGCTGCTCATCTGGGGTCCGTTCGTCACCGCTGTGGGCATGATCGGATCCGGCTTCGCCATCGGCATCTACGACCTGCTCGCCTGGCGTTTCATCGCCGGAGCCGGCTCCGCAATGTACATGACCGGCGCTCAGATCTACCTCGCCGATATCTCCAGCGACGCCACCCGCGCGCGCTTCATCGGCACCAACCAGGGCGCGCTGCTCTTCGGACAGGCCATCGGCCCCGCCATCGGCGGCCTGCTCGCCGCCGTCTGGGGCCTCCGCGCACCGTTCATCATCGTCGGCCTCGCCGCGCTCGTGGCGATGGCCTACGCCTACTTCCGTCTCCCCGAGACACGCCACCTCGCCCTCGCACAGGTCGAGGAGGCCGAGACGAAGGCTGGCACCACCGGCCAGCCGCGTGAACGCCTCGCCTGGGTACGCTTCATGCGCTCGAAGGACTTCGTGGCCGTGGCACTGGTCACCGCCTCGATCTTCTTCACCCGCACCGCGACGCGACAGACACTCATGCCGCTGGTCGCATCCTCACGCCTCGGCATGGCGCTCGGGCCGCTCGGACTGCTGTTCACGG
>JBJHDC010000223.1:0-3018 GCA_050486345.1 Dehalococcoidia bacterium
GGGGGTGACGCTGGAGGAGCGCGACGACGGCTTCGTCGTCGCGGGCGGTGCATCACTTAGAGGTGGGACGGTGTCCACGCACAGCGACCACCGGCTAGCAATGTTGGGCGCTGTTGCAGGGCTGATGGGCAGCGGCGAAACCACGATTCAGGGCGCGAAGGACGTTTCGGTGTCGTATCCTGAGTTCTGGAGGGATCTCGAGGGCCTTCGGGACGGGTAGCTCCTCCAGGTTGGGGATGAAGCATGACCGCCGATCTCATTCACGTAGGGTTCGATAATTACCTGACGCTGGACCGCGTGCTCTCCGTGGCGTCGCCCAGTTCCGCGCCCATGAAGCGGATGGTGCAGCGCGGCAAGGAGCGTCACCGTGCCATCGATCTCACCAGCGGCCGGCGCACGAAGGCGGTCGTGCTAATGGACGATGAGTGGGTGGCGCTCATTGCGATTGCGCCGGAGACGTTCGCCGGCCGCGTGTCGCAGATGCGCGGCCCGCGAGGAGATAGCGCCGCGACACGGTGACGGCGAGCCCAGAAGAGACCCCACTGCTCATCGTGCTCACCGGCCCCTCCGGGGTCGGCAAAGATGCCGTTGTGAACCGCCTGGTGGAGCGCGGCTGCCCCATCGTGCGTCCCGCAACCATGACCACCCGCGCCCCGCGCGAAGGCGAGATCGAGGGTGTGCATCACTATTTCGTCACCCGCGAGGCCTTCGAGCGACACCTCGCGGCAGGCGAACTGCTGGAGCACGCGGAAGTCTACGGAAACCTCTACGGCGTCCCACGCCGCGCCGTGCGCGAGGCACAGGCGAGCGGCAAGCATGTGGTCATCCGTGTGGATGTACAGGGCGCGGAGACGCTGCGCGACGTGATACCAGGTGCGCTCTTCCTGTCACTCGAACCATCCGAGGCGTACGCGCTCCGCAATCACCTGGATGCGCGGGGCAGCGAGAGTGCGGAGGAGATGGCGCGCCGGCTGGAGATTGCGCGCGAGGAGATGCAGCGCGCGCGGGTCTTTTCCACGCCCGTCGTGAACATCGAGGGGGATCTCGATGCGACGGTCGATGCCGTGCTCGACCTGATCGCGCAGGAGCAGGCCCGTCCCGATCGCCTGGTCGCCGAGGTCTAGGGAACGGTCGTGGTGCGCAACCTGGAGCAATCCCTCACGGGCTTCGCGCGCCGCAACGGCACCACGTTGCTACGGGTCTCGCTCGGTGTGCTGTTCCTGTGGTTCGGTGTGCTCAAGGTCATTGATCGCAGCCCCGTCGCGAACGAGGTCATCGCCACACTCTTCTGGGCGCCAAATGACCACGTGGTGCTCATCCTCGGCGTGATCGAAGTAGTTGTGGGCCTGGCATTGCTGGCGGGCATCGCCGTGAGCGTGGTGTACGCATTCTTCTGGGCACAGCTGGCAAGTGTGCTGGTGGTGTTCATCTTCCGGTCGGGCACCGTGTTCCTGGACGGCAACCCATTCTTGCTCACCTCGGCGGGTGACTATGTGGTGAGGACCCTGGTGCTGGCAGTCGCCGGCATCGCCGTAGCGGGAGCAGCCCGGCGGTAGATGTGCAGATTGACACATCGATCCCCTCAGCCGTAGCGTAATCTTCTAGTCTTGGCGTACAGATGTGACGTCGAACGGGAGTAGTAGGCCGCGTAGCGGGACCAAGAGAGCCGGGCCGGGTGTTCCTGTCAGGAGCCCCGTGGTGCGAGTCCGGCGTCTGACAAGCCGCGGTTGAATGGACCCGGGAGTCCCGGCCCCATGCCTCGCGTATACATCGTGAGGAGGTAGGCGCCGGCGGTATGGGCGCCGTTATCCATGCCCGGGGCATCGCCTCGCCCGCGTGGTTCGCCATGTGGCGACGGACGTGAGGCCGTGCCTGGAACAAGCCCGTAGCGCCCTGGCGCGCGGGGAAGAGTGGGTGGCACCGCGAGGACCATCGCCCCACGGGGGTGATGGTTTTTTGTTGTGGTGCCGCAGGAGTGTCTGCCGGTGAGCCGGTGGAGTGAAGGAGCGACGGATGACCAGCGCAAACGCCTCGCCGCGTGCGAACCTGCACCGGGGACGGTGGAGCTGGTGGTGGCGCACACCCGCGCCTCAGCCCGTCCACGCCTTCACCCATCATCGGAGTCACGCATGACCAGTCAGATCACCGCCCACGAATACACTCCCTCACTCACCGAGGTGCGTCGCCTCGCCGGGCAGGGCAACATCGTGCCCATGTACCGCGAGGTCCGCGCGGACCTGGAGACACCGGTCTCCGCCTACCTGAAGGTGGCACGCGGACCGTACTCGTACCTGTTGGAGTCCGTCGAAGGCGGTGAGCGGCAGGGCCGCTACTCGTTCATCGGCACCGAACCGTATCGCGTCTACGCAGGAGCGCACGAGGACGGGGATCCGCTGACCGTGGTGGAGGAGGAGCTCGGCCGCCTGCGCTCGGTGAGCGTTCCCGGGTTGCCTCGATTCCACGGTGGCGCCGTCGGGTATCTGGGCTACGAAGCCGTGACGCACTTCGAGCCGCGCGTGCCGCTGGCAGAGGGCGACGTGCTGGGCCTGCCCGAGTCGTGGCTGATGTTCACGGACACGCTGCTGGTCTTCGACCACATCAAGCACACCATCAAGGTGGTCGCGCACGTGCGCCTCGACGGCGACATCGAGGCTGCCTACCGAGCGGCGGAGCGGCGGATCGAGGAGCTCATCGACCGGCTGCAGACACCGTTGGGCGCGCTCCCGTACGTGCCATTCTCGGGACCCAGCGGTCGGGACGTGACGTCAAACTGGGAGAAGGAAGACTTTCTGGAGGCGGTGCGGCGTTCGAAGCAGTACATCGTGGAAGGCGACATCATCCAGGTGGTGCTCTCGCAGCGCTTCTCCCGGGAGACCGGCGCGCATCCGTTTGAGATCTACCGCAGCCTGCGCGCGATCAATCCCTCGCCATACCTCTTCTATCTCCAGTACAACGACGCCTCCATCGTTGGCTCCTCGCCGGAGCTCCTCGTGAACATCGAGGAAGGCGTGGTGGAGG
>JBJHDC010000224.1:0-2944 GCA_050486345.1 Dehalococcoidia bacterium
GTCTTCTCCCCCTCTCCTCGAAGGAGGAGAGGGGGCTGGGGGGTGAGGTCCATTGCCGCCGCACCCCTCGATCTCTAGACTCCACGCATGAACGACTCCCCCAGCCGAGACGGCTCGTCCCCTCGCGACACCACAGAAGCAGCGCCGCGATGATTCCTCGCTACAGCCGTCCGCAGATGGCGGCTATCTGGTCCGATGAGCACAAGTTCGAGACGTGGCTGCGCGTCGAGGTCGCCGTCGCGCAGGCGTGGGGCGATGAGGGGCTCGTGCCCGCCGATGATGTGCGCAAGATCGAGGAGCACGCGCGGGTGCATGTGCCCGATGTGATGCGCTACATCGACGAGACGCACCACGATGTGACGGCGTTCCTGCGATCCGTGGCGGATTCGCTGGGGCCAGAGTCGCGCTGGATTCACTACGGGCTGACCAGCAACGATGTGTGGGACACGGCGACCTGCCTGCAGATGGTGGACGCGCTGGACCTGATCGCCGCGGCCGTGGAGCGCCTGCGCGAGCTGGTGGCGCGGCGCGCGGTGGAGCACCAGGACACGCTGTGCATCGGCCGCACGCACGGGGTGCACGCGGAGCCGACGACGTTCGGCCTGAAGCTGGCGGTGTGGGTGGATGAGCTGCGCCGGCAGCAGGAGCGGCTGGCGCTGGCGCGCGAACACATCGCGGTGGGGCAGATGTCGGGGCCGGTGGGCACGCATGCCTCGGTGCCGCCGAGCGTGGAGGAGAACGCGTGCCTGCGGCTGGGGCTGGCGGTGGCGCCGGTGACGACGCAGGTGATCCAGCGCGACCGGCACGCGTTCTACCTGAGCGTGCTGGCGGGGGTGGCGGCGTCGCTGGAGAAGTTCGCGACGGAGATCCGCGGCCTGCAGCGCACGGAGATCCTGGAGGCGGAGGAGCCGTTCGACGAGGGGTCGCAGACGGGGTCGTCGTCGATGCCGCACAAGCGCAACCCGGAACTCTGCGAGCGGGTGTGCGGGATCGCGCGGACGATTCGCGGCTACTCCGTGACGGGGCTGGAGAACGTGTCGCTGTGGCACGAGCGCGACATCTCGCACTCGAGCGCGGAACGCATCGTGCTGCCGGACGCGACGGGGCTGCTGGACTACGCGCTGCACATCTTCACGGGGGTGATGGACGGGCTGGTGGTCTACCCGGAGCGGATGCAGCGCAACCTGGAGCGCACGCAGGGCCTCATCTTCTCCTCGAAGGTGCTGAACGCGCTGCTGGAGTCCGGCATGACGCGCGAGGCGGCCTACACGATCGTGAAAACGCACTCGATGCGTGCCTGGCGCGAAGATGTACCGCTGCGCTCACTCCTCGACGCCGACGCAGAGGTGACGACGCGGCTGACGGCGGAGCAGCTGGACGCGATCTTTGACCCTCGGTCGTTCCTCACGCACATCGACGCGACGTTCCGGCGGCTGGGGCTTGGGGTGGGGGTGGAGTAGGGGGGCAGCGTAGCTCGCCGAGCTTCTTCAGATCAGGCGCATTCAGGCTCAGAGAGTCCCAACTGGCCATCAAGCGTCATCCGCAGCGCGTTGAACTCGTAGTGACCTCCGCCGGCGCGCGGATAGCCTGGTTCGCCGTCTTCCCTGCAGGCTTGCTTCAGCAAGATGTAGTAGGACTCACGAAACCCTTCATGATTGATGCGCTCCGCATCCCGGAGGATGTCATCCATCTCCTCGATCTCCTCTTCAGAGGGCTCGTTTCGCGGGATGCTGAGCATGTCCAGGAGTGGGTATTGGGGGATGTTGAGCACGATGAGCGTGACTCCCTGAACGTATCGATCGTGGAGCCAGTCGCTGCCCAGTTCATCGAGGCGCTCGCCGGGCAGGATGATCGCGACTGTGTGCTCATTGGCGTGCCGACGGAGTGCCTCGGGGTCATCGAACAAGCGCACACTCCGGGCGCCGACGCGATCGCCGTCGGATGCGCCGGGGATCGGGGAGAGGGCTAGCACCTCGTCATCGGTGCCACAGGCAGCGAGTAGGAGGAGGGCGCTTACCAGCGTACCGGCGAGGAGCAGACGCCAGGTCAAGTTCCTCGACGGGATGGGGACAGGGCCGACACTGAGGAGGGGTGCGACGCGGGCGCGTGTGATGAATCCATACGTTGCCCAACTCGGTGGGGTTGTCGACTGTCAGAACCGGTGTCTATATCGACTTTGGTACACTTCACTGAGATTCTCGCAGGTTTGTCCAGCCACCGTCGATCACGCGATGTACGTTCCGTGATCGAGGGATGAGGGGACCATGAATCGTCGGCCGAACCTCTACACACCGGAGCCCTCGACGCAACGGGCCGGTCATGCGATGGACCGAAGCCCGCTGCTGGTTGCCCTCGGATCGCTGCGAGGCGCCATCGCGGCGCTGGTGGTGTTGTACCTGCTGCGGATGGTGGTCCCGGGGCTCGATATTGCGTTCTCGGTCGCCGTGATGTGGGTGATGGTGGCGGCTGTGGTGTGGGCGGTTCGGGCTGTGTGGCGGAGCACCGTCGGGGGTGGGGCCTCGGACCGCTGAGCGCGGTCAGGAGCGCGCGTTGCGCATGGCGATCAGCGCGATGAGGACGATGCTGCCGAAGAAGCCGTAGGCGGCGAAGGCCATCAGTCCGCGGGGCGCGTCGTCCCAGAGTGCGTTCACCGCCAGCAGCATGACAGCGAATAGCACCACGCAGCCGAATGCGATCAGCATCAACCTCATGTGCAACCTCCCGCGGATGTCGTAGCCGGCAGCGCGCGACCCTGCACAGTCTATCGATCTCTCGGCGGAGCGACGGGCCGGGGCGCGGCGACATTCTCAGAGTCCCATTCGCTGGTGACGAAGGGGGGTCCACTCTCGTCGGTGCCCACCCTGAGACATGGCAGTGCTGCGGGGGCTCCTATATGCATGAGCGGCAGGAATGCCGGGGACCGCTCGCGGCGGCGGTATCGTAC
>JBJHDC010000225.1:0-2929 GCA_050486345.1 Dehalococcoidia bacterium
CGGCCGCCGCGATCACGGCGAGAGTGCCAATGGCATCATTGCGGGAAAACAGCCATACGGCCCGCATATTGGCATCGCCCTTACGGTGCGGGATCAGCACCACGGCCGCCAGCACGTTGACGACGAACGCGACAAGGGCAAAGCTACCCATGAGCAGGGTTTGTGGCTCATGTTCGACGCACCACGAGGTACTGAGCGGCGTCTACAGCTGCTCCCGGAACCACTCGACGGTGCGCATGAGGCCCTCGCCGAGGGAGACCTCAGGCGACCAGCCCCACACCTCGCCAGCGCGCTTCGGGTCCAGGGCGCTGCGGCGCAGATCGCCGGGCCGGTCCGGGGCCGCCTCCGGAGCGCGCGTATACTCGGTGCGCTCCGCCAGCAGGTCGAAGATCCGTCGTGTACTGGTCTCAACACCCGTACCCACAACCGCAGTCGCCGGCACAGATGCCTCCGCCGCCCGCACGTGCGCATCCACCACGTCATCGACGTACACATAGTCGCGCGTGTCCTCGCCCGTCCCGAAGATCGTCACCGGCTCATCGCGCAGCATGCGTTCCGCGAAGATCGCCACCACCCCCGCCTCGCCGCGTGGGTCCTGTCGCGGCCCGTAGATGTTCGCCGGCCGCACCACGGCGACCTCAAGCTCCCGCTCCTCCGCGAGAATCGCGAGGTACCGCTCCGCCGCGGCCTTCGATGCTCCATAGACGGAGCGTGGCGCCACCGGCGTCTCGTCGTCCGCCGGCACACTGGGCGCTTCGCCGAAGATCGCGCCACCGGACGAGGTGAACACAAACCGCCGCGCACCCACCTCGGCCGCCGCCATCGCCAGCTGCACGGTGGCCACGACATTCGATTCGATATCCAGCTTCGGCTCCCGCATGGAGATCGCCACCGAGGCCTGCGCCGCCAGGTGGAACACCACCTCGGGCCGTGCCTGCCCGACCACCGTCCGCACCGCACCGTCGTCACGAAGATCGATGCGCGCATCACGCCAGCCCACGGGCGGCGAAGGCGGTGCCTTCAGGTCAGCGCCCGTAACCTCGTGCCCCTCGCTCACCAACCGTTGCACCAGGTGTGAACCGACGAAGCCAGAGGATCCCGTGACCAGCACACGCATGACGTCTCCATTCCACCCGCTCGCCGCGTAGCGGGCGGAGGTGAGCGCGGGGGTTGAGGCCCGCTAGTCCTCGACGAGTTGCTTGAGCAGCGCCTTCAGCCGCGGGGCGCGGGCAATCTCGCGACGGAGCTGGGCAATCTCACGCTCGTTGATGATCAGTGGGCGCTGTTCCAGCCGCCCGTCCGCATCAAAGGCAGCAAAGCGGATCGCATGCTGCCCCTGCTTCTCACCGCGCTCGTACCGGAGCAACTGGACAGAGGGCGCGTGCTGGCCGCCCTCAATCCCGGCCTCCTCCGTGATCTGGCCACTCCCCCACGGAAGCGAGAAGGCACGGGGTACACGTCGTTCAGGCATTGGTTACCTCCAGCTCAGGGGTCATACGAGCATCACGGTAGGCATCACGGTAGGCATCGTGTCTGGAATCGATCGCAGGGATCATACGCGGTGTCTATCCCGCGCGGTTGGCCACCCGCTCGCACGCAACCGCCAGCCGGCGCGCCGCCTCGTCCAGCTCATCCTCCGGCACCCACGAGCAGGCAAGGCGCAGGTGGTTCGCGGGATCGACACCGTCCGGGAAGAACGGGTAACCGCCGACGCAGATCACCCCCTCCTCGATCGCGGCGAGCTGCACCTCGCGACTGTCGAGGCCATCCGCGAGCTCCGCCCACAGGAAGAAGCCACCCCCGGGCGGGCGGAAGCGCAGGTACGGCTCGCAATGCGCGTGCAGCCCGGCGGACAGCGCATCCACCTTCCGCCGGTAGAGGTCGCGCACCTCACTCAGGTGCCGGTCGAAGTTCCCATCCTTCACGAACTCGTAGAGCATCTGGTGCAACACCGGCGAGTTCCCCATGTCGAAGCGCATGCGGATGATCAGGTCCAGCAGCTCCGGCCGCGCATGAATCCACCCGGCCCGCAGCCCGGTGGCAATCGTCTTCGAGAACGATCCCACCGTGATCACCCCGTACCCCTGCGAGATCGCCGAGAGCGCCGGCACGGTATCCGCCTCTGTGAACCAGAGGTCCCCGTACGCGTCGTCATCGATGATGAAGATGCCGTGACGCGCCGCCACGCGCACCAGCTCCTCGCGCCGCTCCGCCGTCAGCGTGACGCCCATCGGATTGTGGAACGTGCTGATCGTGTAGATCAGCTTCACCCGCTTCCCCTCGCGCTCCAGCAAGGCTATCAGCGGCTCCAGCTCGTCCACGCGCATCCCATCCAGGTCCATGTTCACCGTGACGATCTCCGCCTGGTGACCGCGGAGCGTGCGCATCGTCCCGGAATACGTGGGCGCTTCCACGATCACCACATCACCCGGCGACAGCAGCGCGGTGCAGACATGGTGAATGGCCCCGGCGCTGCCGTTCGTGAGCACAAACCAGCTCGCGTCGACCTCGAACCCGCGATCGCGCGTATAGCGCGCGGCAAGCTCATCCCGCAGCGGCTCGTAGCCCCAGCCGCCGGCATAGCGCAGCGGCCCGTCATCCTCCGTGCGCAACGCCCGCTCCAGCGCCTCCACCAGCTCCTGCCGCGGCAACGTGGCCGGATCCGGCAACCCCGCGCCGA
The DNA here is from genome assembly GCA_050486345.1 of Dehalococcoidia bacterium. Classification (GTDB taxonomy): domain Bacteria; phylum Chloroflexota; class Dehalococcoidia; order UBA2979; family UBA2979; genus JBJHDC01. The sequence goes on from JBJHDC010000225.1 coordinate 2,681, forward strand.
GGGTGATCGGTGGCACCGGCGAATCGATCTGTGATGGCACCCCCCAGTCCGTCACCGAACCGGCGGTCGCGTACTGCAGGGCGGCGCTGGCCAGCTCACGCAGGTCACGCCCGGCCCACAGGGCGCCGAGCTCATCACCAAGATCACTGATGGGGTGCGAAGGTTCGTGCATCGTCATCGTGCCACCGAGGTTATGCGATCACTTGGTCGCTCGACTACGGGACGTTACGTCACTACTTCGCGGCTGTC
>JBJHDC010000226.1:0-2901 GCA_050486345.1 Dehalococcoidia bacterium
TCCTCGAGCAGGATGAGGGTGCCCAACCGCCCCTCTTCCGCGGCGCGCAGGTTGCCCGCGATGCCGCCGAGGCCGAGGTCCTGGTTGGCGCCATCGAACCACAGCACCACCTCGCCTGCGGCGTTGCGGTACTGCACTTCCACCACGAGATCCGTGAGCGAGGCCATGAGTTCGCGCTCTGGCTGAGTGGGGTCCAGGTTCGGCGATTCGATGGCCGTGTCGGCGTATTCCTCCGGGAGGGAGTTGATCAGACGTGCGCGAGCCTCCTCCGGCCCCGCGATGATGAGCAGGTCGTCCGGCTCCATGAACTCCGCAATCTGGCCGGCGGCCTCGTTGGCAAAGAGCTCGCGCTGAGCCTCCACGATGCGCTCGACGCGGTTCATCGAGTGCCCCCCGGCGCCGGTCGCCCGCGCGCCCACGCCCTCAATCGAGGTGCGTCCGTGGTGCTTGCGGAGGAAGTGCTGCGACCACTCCACGCTGTCGTTGTCCTCGCCTGCGCCGTAGCGGACCCGGGTGATGTGCATGGTGCTCAGGTCCGTGGTGACGAGGCAGATCGAGCGGCCCGCCAGGTAGCGCGCGCGATCAAGCTCGAAGAGCCACGGGCGGGATCCCGCGTGCACGGAGTTGCGCAGCGGATAGGGTGTCTCCAGCAGGTAGAGCAGGTCCGCACCGGCCGCGCCGATGTAGATCACGCCGAGCGACCCATCCTGCGAGGCCTCTGTCATGGCCTCTTCGAGCGCTTCGATGTCCGCGTCCAGCGACTTGCCGGCTCCACGCGACTCGTGGTCCTCGATCAATTCGGTGACCTTGCGGGCGGCCTGCTGCATCAGGCGGAGGGCAGTAGGCTGCCCGTCGCTGCCGACACGCAGGTCAACGGTGGCCGTCAGGACCGGCACCTCCTCTGACTCGATCTCAAGCAGTCTCGATACGAGTCCCTCGAGGCGTTGCGTCGTGTCACCGGTCATGCACTGCTCCGATCTCTGTATCCCGTGGGCGGCTTCAGCGAGCCCACGCGGTGTTTCTTGAGGATATCAGGCCGGGTGGAGGCCTCACCCGACGGGAGGTGAGGTGAGGAGGGGACCATGGTCCTGATCGTCTCCGGCAGTGTGTCTTGCGCTGTGGGAGGCTACGGCGTGCTCTGTCGTGATTGGCACCGTCACCCGCACTGTGGTGCCTTTCCCGGGAGCGCTTTCGATCTCCAGCTGGCCGCCGGCACTGCGAGCACGGGTCTCCATGTTGCGGAGGCCGAAGTGTCCGCTGCTGGCGTCCACGCTGGTCACATCGAAGCCGACGCCGTCATCGACGACCCTGAGCACGAGCGAGCCCTCCTGGTGGTCGATGCGAACATCGACCGCCTGGGCCTGCGAGTGGCGGCGGATATTCGAGAGCGCTTCGCGCGCGAGCAGGAACAGGGCGATGGCCTGCTCCGTGTCCAGTGCGTGGGCCTCGGGAGCGCACTCGCACGAGGTGGTGATGCCTGAGGTCGCGCCGAACATGTCGACCAGTTCCGCCATGGAATCGCCCAGGTCGCCGTTGAACGAGAGGGGCTGGAGGTCCTGGATGTAGCGTCGGATGTCGCCGATTGCGCTATCCAGGTGCTGCACGGTCTCCCCGATCTCGGCGCGTTGTTCGTCGCTGAGATTCGACCACTGGCGCAGGACACTGCTCAGACGCAGGCCCACGCTGTACATGGTCTGCATGACGCCGTCATGGAGGTCCGCGGAGATGCGGTCCCGTTCACGCTCGATCTCTGCTTCGGCCAGAAGCAGGCGGCGCTCCTCCTCAAGCAGACGCTGCTCCGTGACGTCACGTGCGATGCCCTCGATGCCCACTACTGCGCCGCTGAAGTCGTGTACCGGCGAGAAGCGCTGCTCGTGCCAGACGATGTGGCCATCACGATGGATCGACCGGAGCAGCACCGGATGCGCCAGGGTATCGGGTTCCGTCAGGAAGCGGTTGAAGAGGGCGAGATCATCCGGGTGTGCGATGCGGTGCATGAGCTCCGGGTCAGCGTAGAACTCTTCCGGCTGGTAGCCGGTGAGGGCGAAGACGGAGGGACTGATGTAGTCAACGTGGGGGAACGGCTTCAGCGTTAGCCGGTAGACCACGTCCACGGCGTGCTCTGCTAACAGGCGGTAGCGCTCCTCACTCTGGCGAACGACCTCCTCCATCGCGCGTCGCTCGGCGACATCACGGACGGTGGCGGAGACGTACATCGTGTCATCCGAGTAGACCGGCGCCAGACTCACCTCGACCGGTAGTTCGCTGCCATCGCGCCGCCGGGCTACCAGGGCAATGCGGCTACCCATCGCGCGAGGTTTGGGGTCGCGGCGGTAGTCATCACGGTGCGACTCGTGCGTGGAACGCAGGCGTTGCGGGATGAGTTGTTCCACCGGCATGCCAATGAGTTCCTCGCGCACGTAGCCGAAGAGGACCTCCGCCTGCACGTTCGCGAAGACGATCTCTCCGCTGGCGTCCACCACCAGGAAGCCGTCCGGCGCGAAGTGCACCAATGCGCGGAAGATCGAGTTGGGGAGCTGCTCGCGTTCCATGCCGTCCTCAGTCCATCCTGCACAGTCCCGGCGTCATTCAGTCCAACAGGTCCCACGTACACAGACAGCGCAGCATGCGTATTACGCGCACAGTATAGGAGCCACGCACGATCGTGCAGGCCTCGACCGGGGCGGAGATGATGAAGGACCAGGGTCCCGAGGGATCGGGACGATGATCGGTAGCAGTGCCATGTCAGAGGACTACCCTTGTGATCCGGCGAGTAATCGCAATCGATCGTCGTCGATCTCATCCGCCACCGAAGGAGAACAGCCTTGTACGAGCATGCCCTGCTGACCACAGATGGGTCCCAGATCGCCCGCGCCGCGTTCGGTCACGCGCGGCAGGTCG
>JBJHDC010000227.1:0-2874 GCA_050486345.1 Dehalococcoidia bacterium
TCGGTGCGGCGATCGCTACTGCGTACGCCGCCGAGGGAGCGGTCGTCGGTTGCCTCGCGCGTGGACGGGCCGACGTTTGGCATGGCTGACGGTACGCCAGCCGAACCTCCGTTGCGTTGATGCCTTGAAACCGCCGGGTCAATCTACGACCGCCGGTGACACCGGCAGCAGCCTACGCGCTGTCCGGAGTCTGGTGGCACAGGCTATCGGCTAGGATCGCCCACCGACGACGATCTTCCCCGCTTGAGAAGCGGCTGTCGAGCAGGGTGCCGACGCCCGTGCAGGCTCATTCCATATCAGCGCGAGCCCCACTCGACAGCCACGCGCCGGATGTGAGCACGGAGCTCATCCCCAAGCAAACCGAGCCCCGGCTTCGGCAGCGCCTCATCTGGCTCCAGGTACAGGCGCCTGTTCACCTCGATCATCACACTGGATACCCGCGCATCACGCCTCAGGAACGCAGACGGCACCATCGCACCTGCGTACGGTCGGTTCACGCCCACCGAGTACCCGGCCTCCGCGAACGACGCGACCAACATGTCGCGCAGTTCGACCGGCGTGTGAAACGAGTCGGTACCGATACAGATATCCGGGCGCTCGAGCTCCTGATCCATGTCGCACGGCAGAGGCGCGTCGGGGAACGAGTGCAGATCGAGGATGAGCGCGCGACCGTGCTCCGCGAGCGCAGCATGCACAGCAGCTGAAAGGCGATGATGGTGCGGCTCATAGTACGCCTCGAGGAGTGCGGCACGTTCGTGCGACCCTGGTGTGGCCGGGAGCGGACGACCATCGCTCGTGCGCGTGTAGATGACTCCCATGCCAGCCTGTGCCATGGGTTCGTGGTCGTCATCGACGAAGCGCTCGACATCGACGACGAGCCGGCTGACACGGCTCGCCACGACGTTTGCCGCGTCACCCGGTGGCACCAGCAGACGGTCGACGTCATGATCGGTGAGCCGCTCGAGCTCGAGTTCCAGATCGTCCTCGTCGAGCAGGATGCTGCTGCGCACCTCTGGCGGCACGTGCGTCGATGCGTGCGGGACGTGGAAAATGACCCAGCCGGGCCAATCCACGTGTGGCCGAGTCGTGGGTGCTACTTGTCGGGCGTCCGTGATGCGCTCGGGCGTGTGCGCAGCGGCCACGAGGAGATCGTCCCGGATGACGCGGTAGCCGTGGCGTTCGAGATGCACGACGACGCTGGGGACGCTGCTTGCGCGACACTCGTCCCAGTGCTCGAGCGCGCTCACGGGAGCGCCTCGGTGTGACGCCGCGCTCACTCGCGGGAACCAGTCTCCCGCGGCCTGCTGCACTTGTGGGGGACCTTCTGGCAACACGTCATCGACGTCGAACGGCACATGATCGTCAGGCAGTGGCTCAGGCTCGTCGAAACCCCACGTGGTCGCGTCCTCGAAGCACCGTTGCAGTAGCGGATCGCCGCTCACCGCGCGACGCGCCGCCCCCCACGTGGTGACGCTGTAGACGATCTGAAGCAGCTTCGCGTGCGCGCGTGCCACCGGCTCGGGGAGGAAGGTCCACACCTGCTCACCACCGCGATTGCTGGTGTAGGGGACCGGTCCGAACACGATCAGCTTCGATCGGTCCTCGAGGAACGATACGGAGCGGCCGTCGTAACGAGGCGGCGCATCGGCATCGCCCGCCTCGGCGATCCCGTACAAGGGACTAGGCCGGTAGTACTGCGGCCAGCGCTGGAACCAACGACGGTGAGCCTCCTGGAGCACCTCGAGCGGTACCAAGGGGATCTGGCCCCCACCCAGGCAGTAGGGGCAGGCGCGCCAGCCGCCATCCCAGTTCTCGGCAACGCCATAACCGAAGCACGCCTCACAGCGCTCGCTGAGCGTGTCCAGCTCTTCTCGTGCCGCGCGTACGTACGCCATACGCGGATGCTCTGCTGGCCAACCGCCCGGTGCGACCGCCAGGAACCCCATCGCTTGACTCGAGTAACCCCACCCCTCCACCACCGAGAGCATCCCCAGCGCGAGAAAGTCGATCTTCACCATCCGCGCGTCATCTACCGAGTCCTTGTCCCAGTGGGCGAGGTAGCGGTTCGGCCAGCGGGCCGGCTGGCAGGGGACGCAGTCGATGAGCGGGTCGGAGGAGATCACCATCCCGCCCACGTGCTGCGACATATGGCGCGGGAAGCCCTCGATCTCGTTCGCGATCTCGATGAGCTCCGCCCAGCCGTGGGTGCCGATGCGGTCCACCGAGGCGGTGTCGCGCTCCATCTCGTGTTGCAGTTCGGTGCTCTTTGCGAAGCCCCCGGAGCGCTTGGCGAGGCGGTCGATCTCCGTCTCCGGCAGGCCGAGCGCCTTCCCCACGTCCCGGACCGCGCTGCGCAGGTGGTAGGTGGGGAAGATGGCGACGAGCGCGGCGTGCTCCTTCCCCCAGTGCTCGTACACGCGCTCGATGAGCGCCGCGCGGATGTCCCTCGGGAAGTCGAGGTCGATGTCCGGCAGCGAGTGCAACGCGTCGTTCAGGAAGCGGTCGATGCTCAACTTGTGGCGCAACGGGTCGATGTGGGAGAGCCCGATCAGATAGCAGATGATCGAGGCGACCGAGGATCCCCGGCCGCGCCCGGGCGGCAGTCCGGTCACACTGCGCGCGCGGCTGGGCCCGCGCACCTCCTCCGCCACCTGCTTCGCGAGCCGGAACACCTCGTGGTAGACGAGGAAGAAGCCGGCGAGGCCGTGCTGGTCTCCGGAGAGCGATTCCCCGATGCGCTGGCGGCCTCCTCGGCGGCGGCCTGGCGGGGCTGGCCGGTGCTGCTCACCGCCGCCTCGGGACTCCCCGAGGACACCGCGCGGGCGTTGGCGGACCGCGGCGTCGAGCGTGTCACCATGGCGGGCGGCCTGGCCG
>JBJHDC010000228.1:0-2803 GCA_050486345.1 Dehalococcoidia bacterium
GTACGGAGCTGGAGCGGCAGAGCGCCCTGGCGGTGTGCCGTTTCCAGCGCGGTTTCCAGTATCCGGCGCGATTCCGGGCGGGATTCGTTCCCGTCCCTGCCAAGCAGCAGGACGGCCTTCAATCGCAGCAGTTCGGCCTCGAAGAAGAAAGAACGATGGCGCTTGATGGCGTCCAGCGCTTCCTCCACGACGGTGAGCCCCTCCTCGGGCTTGCCGGCCTTGTAGTATCCGTCCGCGAGCAGCGCCAGGTAGTAGGGGTGATCCATCTGAGCGCCGCTATCGAGCGACATGGCGATACTGCCACGCATCTCCTCGATGCCTGCTTCTACATCGCCCAGCGTGGCAGTTGCCCAGCCTGCGAGCACCTTGCGATAGGCCGCGCGATAGGCGTGGCCGTACTCGCCATCGTTGGGGAGATCGATCCCGACCTCCGCCTGGCGCTTCACCACATCGATAGTGGCGTCACGGAGGTGGGCCTGGAAGGTCGCCTCGTCGACGTCTTCTTCGTCCATGCGCTGGCGGTTGAGCTCGATGAGATCGTCCGGGCGCGGCAGGCTCCCGGCGTGGCTGGTGATGATGCGGTCGGTGCTCTTCTTCATGTGTTCCCTCCGGTGCGTTGTGCTGTGCACGCTGCGATCCGCACGGCAGCGCGTTGCCGCGTCACGCCGAGGTCGTGACTCGCACGCATGCAGCACTGGCATTCTAGATGGCCGCTTCAGGCACGCCAAACTGCGAGGCCGCGATGAACGTGGGCGCTGCTACATGCGCCCCGCAGGGACCACCGTGACGGCGACGGAGTGATAACCCGTCGCGCCGGATGGCAGTGCTGGCCGCCGTTCCTCGTCCTGTACCGTGCCATCTACCTCGATGGCGCGGGCGCGGACGGTGTATTCGCCGGGATCGAGGTCCAGCGCCTGCTGCCAGCGCCGCCACGCGAAGTCCCCGAGCGGCTGCTCGAGCTGTGTCGGGAGCCAGGTGACGCCGTCATCGATGGAGACTTCCACCGCACCGATGCCGCGTGTGCCGGCCCACGCCGTGCCCGCGATGATGAATGGTGAGGCGACCACAGAGCGGCTGGCGGGGGCGTTGATGCGGCTGCTGGTGCGCATGATGGCCTGCTGGTCCCAGCCGCGCTGCTCCCAGTAGCCGAGTTGCGGTGAGGGGATGAGCTCCAGCTGATCCAGCCACTTCACGCTGCGCATCCCGAAGCGACCGATGTGGATGAGCCGCGCGGGCGCCCCATGCTCCACCGGCAGTGGTTCGCCGTTCATGGCGAAGACGACGAGCACGTCCTCGCTGTCGATGACATCGAGGTCCAGCGTCTCCGAGTAGCCATCGTGAGAGGTGGCGAGGACCTGTACGGCGGTGGGGAGGACATCGACGCTCGCGAGGACATCGCGGAGCTGCACGCCGGTCCAGTAGGCGTTGCCGACGTAGCGGCCGCCGACGGGGTTGGAGATGCAGGCCATCACCACGGGGTGCTCCACCGCCGGCATGGATTCGAGATCTGCGAGGCTGAGCGTGACGTCCGCACCGACCTCGCCGTGGATGGGGAGGCGCCAGTCCACGGGGTCCAGGTCGGGATCGGAGAAGGTGAGGCGGATGATGTAGTGGTCGTCATTCGGGGTGACCGTGGACGGGAGCCCCTCGACCTCGCTGAAGTCAGTGTCGTGCGGGGAACGGCCGGTGATCTGCGTGGCAGCGGAGAGTACCGCGCTGGAGGTATCGCGTAGCCACCACCATGCCATCGCGATCCCACCGACCACGCCGACGCCAGCGAGCGTGACCCCGGCACCCAGCATGCGGCGGCGGCGGACATCGACCGGGCGTGACGACGTGTCGCGGTCCGGGATGCGAGCGAGGAGCGCCATCGAACCCCACGCGACGAGGACCGCCACTGCGCCCGAGGCGAGCGCCGAGATGAGCACCGGGAGAATCGAGGCGGGCAGCGGGTCGGCGTAGGCCACGAGCAGCGTGGCGACTGCGACTAGCGCGCCGAGGATGATGGGCAGCCGCGTTCTGGCCACGGACCCGAGCACGTACCCGGCGGCGAGCAGCGCCAGCACGATCGTGAGCGCGAGCAGGGGCTTGGCCTCCGCCTGCAGGCGCGCAATCACCTCGCTGGTGAGCCAGCCGGGCATGTGGCGGATGGCGCGGTTGCCGGCGGCGTAGGGGATGAAGATCAGATCAGAACGAGCGGCGTGGAGGGCGTACTGGAGCGCGAGGGCTGCCGCGATCGCCATCACCCCGGACCAGCGCGCGGCACGGATTGGAGTCTGGGAACCGTCAGGCGTATCGCGCGTCATCGGGCGCTGTCCTCATGCGGTGGTGCATGCATCGTACCGCGAGGGGCGACGGTGCGTTGGTGGGGGCAGCTTGCGAGTCCCGCGCTCTCGGGAATGAGGCCGGGTGTCGAGCACGGTGGGTGGTGCCTGGTTCCCGCGCCGCCGGAGGCAGGGTGAAGTGTCGATCACGGCGCGTGGACAGAGGTTCCCGCGCCGCCGGGGGCGGCGTCCTTCGACAGGGCCCTCTGTGATCGGCGCTACGCGCCGGGGCTCAGGATGAACGGGAACCAGGCTCAGGATCAACGTAGCCCGGGGCCACGGTGCTGGGACTCGAGGTCAGGCTCCAAACGAATCTGGATGACCACACGCCGGGAGGAGGGGGGTGACTCCTCCCGGCGTTGGGGCGTGCTAGGAGGCGCGTTCCAGGGCTGCGGTGAGGGCGCGGCGGGTGAAGACGGCGGCCATCTGGCGTCGGTACTCTGCCGACGCGTGGATGTCCTCGTTCACGTCGACTGCAC
>JBJHDC010000229.1:0-2777 GCA_050486345.1 Dehalococcoidia bacterium
GCGCGAGGCCCATCGCGCATCCGAGGGCGCCACTCTCAATGATGGGCGTGTTGCGCACGCGTTCGCGCCCGAACTCGGTCAGGAGGCCGTCGGTGACCTTGAACACCCCGCCGTACTCCGCGATGTCCTGCCCCAGCAGCAGAACCTTCGGGTCCTCGCTCATCGCCTTGCGGAGGCCGTCGTGCACGGCGTCGACGTAGCGCATTTCGCGCGGTGATGGCGTTTCGTCGGCGCCGGCGCCTGGCCTGATCGGTTTTGCAACCGCGAACACGGCCGCCTGCTCGATCAGCGGATCCCCCATTACCTCCGGCTGGGCCAACGCCCATTCCAAGTCGGCCTCGACCAATTTCGCGATCTCGGTGTCGATCTCGTCGAGCCGGTCGATATCCAGGATCGATTCGACGAGCGAACGGAATCGAGTGAGCGGATCTCTCGGGGACCACTCCTCGAAGAGCTCGGCCGGGACATACTTGGTGCCGCTCGCCTCTTCGTGCCCGCGCATGCGGAAAGTCTTCATCTCGAGCAGCGTTGGTCCCTCACCGGAGCGAGCCCTGTCGGCGGCACGCGTAACTGACTCTATGACGGCCAGGAGGTCGTTTCCATCCACCACGTGACCGGCCATTCCGTAACCCGTGGCAGCGGCGGCGACGTCCTCGACGGGGATCGTTTCAAACGACGGAGTCGACAGCCCGTAACCATTGTTCTCCACAACGAAGATCACCGGGAGTCGCCAGACCGCCGCCAGGTTGAGCGCCTCGTGGAAGTCGCCCTCGCGCGTCGATCCCTCCCCTACGAAGGTGCAGGCCACCGAGTCGGTGCCGTCCATCTGGGCGCCGAGGCCCAGGCCACACGCCACGGGCAGCATCGCGCCCAGGTGTGAGATCATCCCCACGATCCGGTGATCGGGCAGCCCGAAGTGGAAGGTGCGATCACGACCGTTCGTGAACCCGCCGGCACGGCCCATCAACTGGCAGAACAAGGGCCGGAGTGGCACGCCGCGGGTAGTCCACACACCAAGATTCCGGTGCATGGGAAGAATCCAGTCATCGTCGCGAAGCGCCTCAGCGCAACCGACGGCAATCGCCTCCTGGCCGAACCCGCTGAACCACTTCGAGATGCGCCCCTGCCGTATGAGCCTGAGCATCTTCTCCTCGACGGCCCGCGGCAGACGGAGCGATCGGTAAAGGACGAACGCGCGCTCGGCGTCGAGGGTCGGCGGTGGAGTGGCAATCATTCGTAGCGGATGCGGTCGGCTCGAATCTACACCGTGCCGCAACTGCCTCGGCCTCATAGCGCCCGCGGGGCTGTCCCTCCACCCACACGCCGCCGTCGCGTAGATTCTGCGCGCCAACCAGCCCCCGCCGTACCTCCCCATGAACGACCTCTCCGCCGGACCGACCGAGGGCAATCGACGCTTCAAAGTGCCGCACACGCTGGTGCTGCTCTTCGCGATCATGATCCTCGCGCTGGCCTTCACCTGGGTGCTGCCCCAAGGCCATTTCGACACATCGGTGACGGAAACCGGTCGGACCGTCGTGGTGCCCGGGACCTACACCCAGGCCGAGGAACGAGTGTGGCTCGCCCCGTGGTCGCTATTGACCGCGATTCCGCGCGCCATGGGCGACGCGCAGATCATCATCTTCTTCCTGCTCATCGTCGGTGGCACGATAGAGGTCCTGCGATCTACAGGAACGATCGACGCGCTGCTGGGGGCGACGCTTCGCAAGATCGGGCACAGCCCGATCATCCTGATCATCGCCGGAACGGCGCTCTTCGCGGTCGGATCGTCGCTACTGGGGATGTCGCTCGAGTACATACCCTTCGCGGCGGTGCTGGTCGCCTTGTGCCTGGCCATGCGCATGGACGCGATGACGGCCATAGGCATCATGGTGGTGGGCTACGGCATCGGGTACGGCGTCGCCATCCTCAACCCGTACACGGTCCTGGTCGCACAACCAATAGCCGAGGTCGAGTTGCTCTCGGGTTCTTGGTACCGCATCCTGCTCTTCATTCCATTCCTCGCCATCGGCATTCACCACGTGTGGAGCTACTCGCGCCGCGTTCAGGCTGATCCATCCAGAAGTCTGGTGCGAGGCGTCGCGGAGGTGCAGCAGGACGTTGCGACTGAGTACCCGGCTCTGACCAGGCGCCACACCGTCGTCGCCCTGCTGACGCTGGTAGCCATAGGTTTGATGATCTACGGGATCTCCGTCCACCGCTGGTACCTGATCGAGGTAGGCGCTATCTGGCTCGGACTCGGGATGCTGGCCGGACCCCTCGGCGGCATCAAGATGGACGACACCGCTCGCCGGTTCGGGGAGGGAGCTGCAGGGCTCGCGGCCGTTGCACTCCTGGTCGGTTTCGCTCGTGCGATCTCACTGATCCTCGAGGACGGTCAGGTGCTCCACACCATCGTTCACGGCCTGTCGATGCCGCTTGCGCAGGTCGGACCCGAGATCGCGTCGGTAGGCATGCTCATTCTGCAGACGCTGCTGAACTTCTTTATCCCCTCCGGATCCGGGCAGGCCTTCGCGACCATGCCCATCATGGCACCGTTGGCGGACGTGGTGGGCGTGACGCGTCAGGTGGCCGTCCTCGCCTTCCAGTTCGGTGACGGCTTCTCGAACATGATCCTCCCCACGAACATCGTCCTGATGGCCATTCTGGGGATGGGCGGGATCCCGTACGATCGCTGGGTGCGATTCTGTGCCCCCCTCCTACTGAAGCTGATGGCCGCAGCAGCAGTCGCACTAGTGATCGCGGTGATGATCGGATAC
>JBJHDC010000230.1:0-2654 GCA_050486345.1 Dehalococcoidia bacterium
CTATCAGACCTGCAGCGGGTCTCCACCTCCACTGACAATGCTGTGCGCTTCTTCGAAGCGTTTTTCGCGCTGAACGCCATCGACCTGCTGCCCCAGGTGCGCGTGCCCACGCTGATCGCGCACAGCCCCGGCGATCGGCCCGTCCCGTTCACGCAGGCACGCCTGATCGCGGCCGGGATCCCCGACTCGCGCCTCCTGCCGCTGGACAGCGACAACCACCTGCTGCTGGAGCACGAGCCAGCGCGTCACGTATTTCGAGAAGCAGTCCGCGAGTTCCTCGCGACGTGAGGTTGCGTGTCAGTCGATGGCACCGAGCGCGCGGAGGTGGGACGCGAGCTGATCAGCGGTGTCACCGGTGTGATCGATCTGCTCAGCATGCCAACCGGCAGCCCGTGCCGCTTGTACGTTCTCCTCGCGATCGTCGAAGAAGAGGATGCGCGAGGCACTGAACTCGGTCATCTGCTGGAATACGCGGAAGATTGCGGGATCAGGCTTCGCCAGCCCGAGCAGGTGGCTCGCACCGGCATACTGAAGTCGACGGACTGTGGGGAACCGATGCTCGTCGGCCGCTTCACGAACCTCTCGCCAATGGAGCGCGTTCGTGTTGGACAGCGCCCCCGTAGCCAGACCAACCGCATCGACGGCGTCGAGCACACGCCCCACGTCCGCATACTCGCCGATCTGCCATGCGTGGAGGAAGTTCGTGACGTCATCCGCGGTGTACGCGCCACGGGAGCCGGATGCCACCTCCGCTGCGAACACCTCGGGCGACACGTTACCCAGTTCAAGCGAATGCAGAAGCCTGGTGCACTCACGGTGAAACGCATCGTCGTCGAGGATTGGGTGCGGGGCGAATCCAGCGCGCTCATGCCCCTCCGCCCAGGAGTGCACGATGCGGACCAGCACGCCACCGAGGTCGAAGACCACGATGTCGAAGGGACGGTCTGATCCCGCGGGTCGGTCTACCATCGCGTCCCCCATTGCGCCCTCCACCGGCTCGGTAACCGGCCGCCAGTGTATCGCGCAGGCTTCGACCCAGCGTGTACGATGCCGCGGCGATCAATTCTTCCAGTGAACGGTCTCCCGGCGATCCGGGTGCACAAGGGGCAGCGAGGACACCATGGCAGAGATCAACGGCGAGACGATCATCGCGCGGGCGCTGAAGGAGCAGGGCGTCGAGCACATGTTCGGTGTGGTGGGGATCCCCGTCACCGGCATTGCCCAGGCCGCACAGCGCGAGGGGCTGACGTACACGGGCATGCGCCACGAGATGCCGGCCACGTACGCGGCACAGGCCGTCTCGTACCTCGGTGGCCGCATCGGCGCGGCGCTGGCGGTCTCCGGGCCGGGCGTGCTCAACGCTGTGGGCGCCTACTCCAACGCCTGGTCCAACCGCTGGCCGCTGCTGTTGCTGGGCGGCTCCTACGAGCAGGGCGGGCACCTCTCTGGGTTCTTCCAGGAGGCGGATCAACTCACCGCGCTGCGCCCGTACTCGAAGTTCGCGGAGCGCGTGGAGACTATTGAACGGCTGCCCATCTACATCGCGGAAGCGGTGAAGAAGTCGCTGCACGGCGTCCCCGGCCCGTCCTACCTCGACCTGCCGGGCGACATCATCGCCGGCACTGTGGACGAGGACCGCGTGCAGTGGGCGCCGCGCGTGCCCGATCCGCGCCGCACGATGTCCGACCCGGCCGACGTGCGCGCAGCCATCGATGCCCTGAAGACTGCCGAGCAGCCGCTGATCATCTTCGGTAAGGGCGTGGCGGCCTCCCGCGCAGAGGCGGAGATGCGCGCCTTCGTGGAGCAGACCGGCATCCCCTACCTCTCGATGCCGATGGCGAAGGGTGTGATTCCGGACGACCACGACCAGTCCGCCGCCGCGGCGCGTTCCTTCGTGCTGCAGAACGCCGACCTCGTCTTCCTCGTGGGGGCGCGGCTGAACTGGATGCTCCACTTCGGCCTGCCGCCGCGCTTCCGCCCGGACGTGCGCATCGTCCAGCTCGACTTCAACCCGGAGGAGACCGGCGTCAATGTGCCGTCCGAGGTAACGATGGTCGGCGACGCCAAGCTCACGCTCGGCCAGCTCATCGAGACGGTCGAGCAGGACGAGTGGCGATTCCCCGACGACTCCGAGTGGGTGCAGACCGTTCGCTCCGAGGCACGCCAGAGCGTGGAGATGGTCGAGGGGATGAAGCAGGAGGAGACCTCTCCGCTCGGCTACTACCGCGCCCTGCGCGCCATCGATGAGGCACTGCCGCCGGACATCGTCTTCGTCTCCGAGGGTGCGAGCACGATGGACATCAGCCGCACGGTGGTGAACCAGTACCTGCCGCGCACACGGCTGGACGCCGGCTCGTTCGGCTCGATGGGCCTCGGGCACGGCTTCGCCATCGGCGCGGCGGTGCAGACGGGCAATCGCGTGGTCTGCCTGCAGGGTGACGCCGCCTTCGGCTTCGCCGGCACGGAGTGCGAGGTGGCCGTCCGCTTCAACCTGCCGATCACCTGGATCGTCTTCAACAACGGCGGCATCGGCGGGCACAAGGCGGAGCTGTTCGAGGGCGAGCAGCTGCCGGTGGGCGGCATGAACCTGAACGCGCGCTACGACGTGATGATGGAGGGCCTCGGCCTCGAACTCCTTCAGCCGCTCTGAGAGC
>JBJHDC010000231.1:0-2551 GCA_050486345.1 Dehalococcoidia bacterium
CAGATCTGTGCGAGTGCGAGTCCCACGTGGCCGGCGCCGATGATCACCAGCTTCCCGGGTGACTCGAAAAGTTGCACCATCACCTCGGCGTCGCCGGCCTGCGCCTGCGACCGGCGGGTGACCGCGGTGGCGTCCGCGCCCAGGTAAAGCGTGGTCACGTTCACACGCGGGAATGCGCCCATCGCCTCTCGCGCGGCCTCGACCGCTGCGTGGCTGTACGCCCCCGGCTCGTCCGTGCCCTCCAGCGAGCCGAGGGGGACGCCGTCGCGGTCGATGAGCAGCTTCGCGCCAGCCTCGAGGCGTGGCGGTTCGCCCGGGCTCACGACGGTGGCCACGGCGATGGTCGGTCCGCCGGAGAGGGCGGACTCGATGGCTTCAAGGATCTGGATACGGACGGCTGGGTCCATGCGCGGTGCCCTCCTGGAACCCACGGAAGCGTCATGTCCGGCAAGATCATACGCCGAAGGCAGCGGTACGTAGGAGTCGTTGACGGGAGGTGTGTGGAGGACGGGGCTCAGACGTTGAAGAGGATGTTCACCACGTCGCCGTCCTCGACAACGTAGCTCTTACCCTCGGTGCGCAGGCGGCCGGTCTTCTTCAGTTCCGGCAGAGAGCCCTTTGCGGCGACGAGATCGTCCCAGCGGCAGACCTCGGCACGGATGAAGCCGCGTTCGAGGTCGCTGTGAATCTTGCCCGCCGCCTCCGGCGCGGTGGAACCGCGGGCGACGGTCCACGCGCGGCACTCGTCCTCGCCGGCGGTGAGGAAGGAGTGGACGCCGAGGAGGTCGTACGCCGCCACGATGGCCCGGTCGCGGGGGGACTCCGCCGACAGGCCGAGGTCGGCGCGGAACGCCTCCGCCTCTTCTGGATCCATCTGCGCCAGTTCTGCCTCGATCTTTGCGCACAGCGCCGCCACGGCGATGCCGCTGGCACCGTAGCGCTCCGTGTACTCCGCCTCGATTTCGTCGATGCGGCCGAGGTCGTCCTCGCCGACGTTCACCACCAGCAGCACGGGCAGGCGGGTGATGAACTGGTAGGCGCGCAGCTCGCGGTCCTCGGGCTCTGTGAAGGTCATCGAGCGCAGGCCGGCGCCGGTCTCCAGGTGCGCCTGCAGGCGCTGAAGCAGGTCGCGGTGCTGCTCCACCTGCGTGCGCTCGGCCGCCTTCATGGAGCGCATCTCTATCTCGATGCGGCTGAGGCGGCGTTCGATCAGTGCGAGGTCGACGAAGGTGAGTTCCAGGTCCATCGCCTCGATGTCGCGGTGAGGGTCGACGCTGCTGTCCGGGTGGGGGACGGACTCATCCTCGAAGGCGCGCACGACGTGGACCAGCGCGTCCATGTTCGCGATCTGCGCGGCGAATTGAGCACCCGGGCCGTCCGGGCCGAAGCCGCCGACGGGGAAGTCCACCCAGCGGATCTCGGCGTAGGTCGTTTTCTTGGGCGCGTAGACCTCGGCGAGAGCGTCCAGCCGGTGGTCGGGCACGTGGACGACGCCGACGTTCGGCTCGCTGGCGGAGGAGTACGCACCGATCTGCGCGGTGCCTCGAGTGACCGCGTTGAAGACGGAAGTCTTGCCGCTGCGTGCCTTGCCGATGATGCCGAGGTCCATGGGAGATCAGTCTCCGCGCGGCGGGGGTGGGGGGCAACTGGTGAGGCTGGCTCTCGTTGACAAGCGCCGGCGGTGTTGTATCTTGGCAACATGCCTCGCTCCCGCCACCCGAAGCCGGAGATCGAGCAGGTGCTCCGCGCTGCGGCGATTGGCGGTTGGACCGTGGAGCAGACTGCTTCCGGGCATCGCTGGGGTGTGATGCGTTGTAGCGAGCGGTCGCGGGCGGGATGCAGCGTCTCGATCTGGTCCACACCGAAGAACGCCGGGAACCACGCGAGACAACTGCAGCGGGCACTCGATCGTTGCCCGCATGAGCAGGAGGGATGATGGCCATGCACCAGTTCACCCTGATCGTGGAGGGAGTCAACCTTCAGAGCGACGAGATCATGGACGCGCTCTTCGAGGCAGGCTGCGATGACGGTACCGTGGGTAGCATCGGCTCCGTGCAGTACATCGATTTCGACCGCGAGGGCGATTCGCTTGCGGATGCCGTGCTCGAGGCGACCGAGGCGATTGAGCGGGCGGTTCCGGGCGCGCGGGTGGTGCACATGGAGCCTGACGAGCTCGTCACGATCAGCGACATCGCGAAGCGCATCGATCGAACCCGCGAGAGCGTGCGTCTGCTGGTCAGCGGTGAACGTGGTCCCGGTACGTTTCCCGCGCCGGCTACCCACCTCAAAGGTCGCCAGCGCATGTGGTACTGGCAGGACGTGGTGAGCTGGCTCAGCGACGCGGGGCTCTGGTCGGAGTCGGACGCAGAACCGGGGCGTGCGGAGTTCATCACGGCGTACAACGCGAACCTGCGCTGGCGGGCTGCGCGCGGCAAGATCTCACACGAGCACCGTCGCCGCCTGGCGGAGTTTGCCGACTAAGTCGGCTACCCGGCCTCCACCCGCGCCTTCAGGCCGTTGATTTCCATGTCCAGGTAGCGGCGGGTGAGGC
>JBJHDC010000232.1:0-2459 GCA_050486345.1 Dehalococcoidia bacterium
GTGTCACCCACGCTGGTGATGGTGACCGTTCCCTCTGCGCCCGAGTTATTTCCGAAGAGCGTCTCGCCGGCCTCGTGGGTCACACGGAAGGTGAGCACCCCGAAGTCCGGCGTGTACTCGATCACCTGGCCCACCTCGATGGGATCCGGCGTCTCCGTCGCGTTGAAGATCGTGATCGCGATGGTGACCAGGTGCTCGCCCTCGCTAGGCCTCGGGCGGGAGACGATGCCGAGGTCATCCGTGGACATCGCGAAGTCGCCCGCGTAGGCGGTGTAGGCGGCGCCATCCACCAGCGAGGCTGCGGTTGTCGAGGTTAGAGATACCGAATCGCCAGAGGAGTGGTTCGTAAATGCGAGGTTGGTCCCGCCACAGGACCCGCCGCCTCCCCCGTTGTCGCCACTGCCATTGCTCACCGCCGGGGTCTCGGTTCCCCCGCCGTTGCCGCCGCCCCCACTATCGTCGTCATCACCGCACGCGATTAGCGCGAAGCTCAACACGATGAGGCCGCCATACCGAATCAAGTTCGTGAACATCAGTTCCTCCTTGGCCGAAAAGAATATGTGTGACATGTAACAAAATCAATCGCTCCCTGACTTGCGCCCACTGCTGCTTCGCCCCCCACGAGCCCCGCTGGTACGCTGAGGTACGAGCCGCCACCGATCGCGGCCGTCACGACTGAGGGAACCGCAGATGACGACCGCCTCCACCGATCGCACTTCGGCCGATGCGACCGCGAAGCGTGGCCTCGCCCTCTATGTCCACATCCCGTTTTGCACCGCGAAGTGTGGGTATTGCGACTTCAACTCGTACTCAGGCCTCGATCACCTCGTCCCGGACTACACCCCCGCGCTGGTGCGCGAAGCGGAGCTGTGGGCTCCTGCGGCGCGCGACTTCCAGGTGGAGACGATCTTCTTCGGCGGCGGCACGCCCAGCCTGACCTCGATCGATGACATGCAGGAGATCGTCCGCGCGCTTCGCGACCTGTACGACATCGCCCCGGACGCGGAGTGGACGCTGGAGGCGAATCCCACGGAGCTGACGCTGGAGCATCTGGTGGGCCTGCGCGCCTCCGGCATCAACCGCCTCTCGATGGGTGTGCAGTCCATGCACGAGGACGAACTGGCCCTCCTCGATCGCCAGCATTCACCGGATCGGGTGGTGCAGGCGGTGCGCGATGCGCGCGTGGCCGGGTTCCACAACATGAACCTGGACCTCATCTTCGGGCTCATCAACCAGCCACTGGAGCGCTGGCAGCAGACGCTGGAGCAGGTCCTGGAGCTCGATCCGGAACACCTCTCCTGCTACGCCCTCACCGTGGAGCCGAACACCGCGCTCTATTACCAGGTCGCCAAGGGGCAGCTGCCCGAGCCGGACCCGGATGTAGCAGCCGACCAGTACGAGTGGACCCGCATCCGCCTCGCCTCCGCCGGCTACGAGCAGTACGAGATCTCCAACTGGGCGAAGCCCGGGCTCGTGTGTCGACATAATCTCTACTACTGGCGCGCCGACCCGTATCTCGGGCTCGGCGCCGGGGCGCACTCGTTCTTCGCGGGCCAGCGCATGGCCAACGTGGATGCGCCCAACCGCTACGTCGATGCAGTCAACGAGTCCTACGAAGAGCGCCAGGCAACGGGCAAGGGGCGTCTGCGCCAGATCGCGGGCGGGGAGACGCCGCCAGCGGATCTCCTCCGTGCGGACGCGATGATTCTGGGCCTGCGCATGCTGGAGGGCGTGGACGAGGCGGCATTTGCGGAGCGGTTCGGCATCACGGTGGAGGCAGCCTTCGGCCCCGCGCTGGAGCGCCACCTGGGCTATGGACTCATCGAGCGCGCGGACGGCCGCTACCGCCTCACCGATCGCGGACTGCTGCTGGCGAACGAAGTGTTCGTCGACCTGCTCCCGGACTAGCGGCGGAGCAGGCGCATGGCACTCGAGGTCTTCCGCTGCATGCAGTGCCGTCGCGAGGTGCTCGTCCAGCTTCGACGTCCCCTGACCGAAACGGACATCGCGCGGATGCGGGACCAGGAGATGCGTCCCGCCTCACCGGGCAGGCGCGGTGCGCTCTCCGGTTCAGAGCGCATGCGTGACGACATCTGGCTCGGCATCTCCAGCAATCGCACGCCGATCCCCCGTGAGCGCGTCCCGGAGCGGTGTCCCGCATGCGGCCACGATGGCCTGAAGGCTGCGCGCATCCTCGAGTAGAGCTGAGAGCTGCTCTGGTGTCGAGAATGTCGACAACCGGGCCGAGCCGTGCTGTTACGCCTCGCGGTTGTTACGCCTCAGCGGCCTGCGTCCCGCGATCGTCACGGTTCCAGAACTTGAAGCGATCGAAGTCGCCCTCGTCCCACGCCACCAGCAGCTGCGCTGCAATGCCGAGGCTGGAGTAGGCACCGGCGATGACGCCGATGTGGATCGTGAGCAGGAAGCCCTGCAGCGTGACACCACCCAGGAGCAGCAGC
>JBJHDC010000233.1:0-2402 GCA_050486345.1 Dehalococcoidia bacterium
CTGCAGGCGTTCCTCGCCCGCCCGCACGGGTGATCGCGGCGCGCGTCAGAAGTAGCGCGCGACCAGCGCCGCCAACGCGTCGGGCGTCGCCGCACCGCTGCGCCTGAGGCGCGCCATCTCCTGGAAGAAGCCCTCGAGGCCCGGAGGGTGGACGAGCATGAGGACCGTGCTGTGGTCCGGCCCGGGGTTGCGCAGCGCGTGCGGCACGCCGCGAGGCAGGAACACCGCGTCGCCCGCCTCGAGCCGCTCGTGCCTGCCGTCGACATCGATCTCCAGGCACCCCTCGAGCACGTAGTACGTCTCGTCTTCATTCCGGTGCACGTGCATCGGCGGGCCCTCACCCGGCTCGAGGGTGCTCACGTTCAGGGCGAAGGCGCCTCCCGTGGCGTCACCGTCGAACAGCCACTGGTCGAGCGGCTCGCTCAGGTCGGCGCTTCGTTCGGCGCGCACGACCTTCGGTGGCGGTGAGTCGCTCGGCATCGCCGGAGTGTAGCGCGCACGCCGAGGCGCTTGGCCACTCCCGTGCCCGGGCGTACACTCGTACCTCGTCGCTTCCGCGGCTTCGCAGCTGCGATCGTCGCGGCCCATCATCGAGGAGGCACCCCCGTGCGCATCGATCGACCCACACGCGTCAAGCGGAGCTACGTCCAACACCTCGTCGGCGATGTCGATCGGGTGCTCCCACTGTTGTGTCCGGTCCGTGAGGCGGACTGGATCGAGGGTTGGGACCCGGTCGCGGTGTGGACCGACACCGGCGTCGCCGAGCCCGACTGCGTGTTCGTCACGCCGTCGGACGATGGCGAGGCGGTCTGGTACGTCACGCGGCACTCGCTCGAGCTGGGCGAGGTGGAGATGATCAAGGTCACGCCCGGCGTGACGGCGTGCCGGCTCACGATCAGGCTCACGCCGTCGGCGACCGGCACGGACGCGGAGGTCACGTACCTGCACACCAGCCTCGGGCCGGCAGGCGACGCGTTCGTCGAGGCGTTCACCGCCGAGCACTACGAGCTGTTCATGCGCGATTGGGAGGCACGCCTCAACCACTACCTGACGACGGGCACGATGCTGCGTGCGGAGCCGGGCGAGCCCGGCTGATGGTGGGGCAAGCAAGGTAGCCACTCGCAGATCAGCGGTCCGCACGGGCCGGCAGGACGAGGAGCGCTGCGTATGAGGTCACAACGTGCTAGATTGTAGTCACCTCAGTCCTGGTGGCACCGGGAGGTGAGATGAAGCAGACAACCGTCAACATCCGTGAGTTGAAGAGCAGACTGTCGCACTATCTGCGCCTCGTGAAGTCTGGCGAGGACGTCGAGATTACCGACCGCGGCGTGCCGATCGGCAGGATCGTTCCGATCGCAGTACCGGTCGAGGACCGCCTGGAACTCATGGTGCAATCGGGTCTCGTGCAATGGGATGGGCAGCGCCTGCCACGCGCGGAGCCTTCGGCCCGCGCCGTCGGCCGGCGCACGGTGGCAGATCTCCTGGTCGAGGATCGCGAGTGATCGTCTACCTAGACGCAAGCGCGCTGGTGAAGCGCTACGTGGTCGAGGTTGGGTCGGATGAGGTCGCGGACCTCGTCGAGGCAGCTGCGGTGGTCGGCACGGGGATCGTGAGTCGCGCGGAGGTTGCCGCCGCGCTCGCGAAGGCGAATCGGATGCGGGTCGTGGCGCGCGACGAGGCCGAAGCCGCACTGCGGGCGTTCGGCGACGAATGGACCGCGCTGGTGCGGATACAAATGACCGAGGTGCTCGCTGCGCGCGCGGCGAGCGTCGCCTGGGACCACGGTCTGCGCGGCTACGACGCGGTCCATCTCGCGTCGGCCACGTTCTGGCAGGACGTGTTGGGCGAACGTGTCACCGTTGCAACCTACGATCGCCAGCTCTGGGACGTAGCGCGGACAACGGGGCTCGGGGTGTGGCCAGACCGGCTGTAGTAGGCCACTTCAATGCACACCTTGGCAACCGCGCTGGACGCGCGGGACGCTCATGGGCACCCTTCGGCGGCGTACTCTTGCTCGGCCGATGTGCGACCCTAAGCGCCAGGAGACACCCGTGCAGAGCCCAACCCACGTGTTCTTCGACTTCTTCGGCACGCTGGTGCAGTACTCGCAGAGCCCACGCGGTGACGACCACCGCGCATCGTATGGACTGCTGACGGGCAACGGGTGCGACCTCACGTACGAGGGGTACCTGTCCGCGTGGAACGCCGCATACGACGCGTTCGAGGGCGTCGCGAACGAGGCGCTCGACGAGTTCTCGATGGACCAGCTGTGCGCCCACTTCCTCGCCACGGCGCTGCCGGAGGGCCGTGGGAAGCGTCTCGTCGGAGCGTTTCGGGACGCGTACCTGGAGGAGTGGTCCCGCGGGGTCACGCTCATCCCCGAACTCGGCGCCATGCTGGAC
>JBJHDC010000234.1:0-2314 GCA_050486345.1 Dehalococcoidia bacterium
CTCGCATCCCGCCCACGGCGGCGTTGGTGCAGTAGAACATGGAGGAGAGGTCGGTCTGGATGACGCTGTCCCACTCCTCGCCGGACATGCGCTGAATCGTGCGGTCGCGATTGATGCCTGCGTTGTTGACCAGGATGTCGACCTTGCCGAAGTGCTCCTCGGCGGCTGCGATGAGGCGCTGGGCATCCTCCTGCACGGAGACGTCCGCCTGCACGATCAGGGCCTGACCCCCGGCGGCCTCGACCTCAGCCTTGCAGCTTTCGGCGGCTTCTGCGTTGGAGGTGTAGTTGATGACCACGGCTGCACCCTCGCGTGCGAGGGCGATGGCGCATGCGCGTCCGATGCCACGGCTCGCGCCCGTTACCACCGCAACCTGTCCGTCCAGTGCCCCTGCCATGCGTGATCCTCCCGCCGTGATCCCGAGGTATGCGTGCCTTCGTATCTATCGGATCATGGCGGTGCGGGCAAACCACGGCAGTGATGAGGGGGCGCTAGAGGTCCTTGTAGATGTCGCCGCGGGGGCCGATGTGACCGACCTCAATACGCCGGCGTGTCGTATCGATCCGGAAGATGATGCGGATACGCCCTACTCGCACGCGACGGAGTTGCTCGAATCCGGCGAGAGGGATACTCGATGAGTACGGATCTTCTGCGATATCTCGGAGGCGTACGTCTACCCGACGTCTGTCGTTCTCGTTGAGACGATCTCGGTACTTGCGGGCCTGGCGTCCGAGTTCGACTTCGAACGCGTCATGAACCACTTGTCTTCAGGAGGTCGTCGAGTGACACAGACTCGCCGCGATCGATCTGGGCGAAGCCCTCCAAGATGTCGGCCATCTCGTCCTCCGACGGCTCCTCCAAGAGCCAGCGCGCCTCGTCGAGAAGCACCGTCAGCTGCTCACTGTCGAGTTCGTCGATGAGGCGGAGGAGTTCTGCCTTCAAGTCAGCCATGACAACCATGTTCGATTGCTCCGCCCGTGCTTACCGTCCGTACCTGGCTAATGTACTCCACAATGTTACCCGCGTCGCACCAACGTTGGAAGGTGGGGCGTCACTACACCGCCGTTGGCGGGACGTATTCGCCCCACTCTTCGCGGAGGATGCCGCACATTTCGCCGAGGGTGGCGTAGGCGTGGACGGCTTCGAGGATGGGCTCCATCAGGTTGGTGTCGCCGCGTGATTCTTCGCGCAGGCGGGCGAGGGCGCGATCGACTGCGCCCTGGTCCCGCTCGTTGCGGAGGCGGTGCAGGCGGTCGATCTGGTGCTCTACGACCTCGAGGTTGGGGCGGAAGATCGGGGTGGCGTCCTCGGTGGGGTCGATGTACTCGTTCACGCCGACGATGACACGCTCGCCGGACTCGACCTCGCGCTGCCAGCGGACGGAGGCCTCCTGGATCTCGGACTGCACGTAGCCCTGCTCCACGGCTGCGACCGCACCGCCGATGTCCTCCACGCGCGCCATCAGCTTGCGGGCCTCTTCCTCCAGGCGGTCCGTGAGTGTCTCGATGTAGTACGAGCCAGCGAGGGGGTCGATGGTGTCTGCCGCCCCGCTTTCGTGCGCGATGATCTGTTGCGTGCGCAGGGCGATCTGCTGTGCTTCCTCGGTGGGGAGCGCCAGCGCCTCGTCGTAGCAGGAGAGGGCAAGCGACTGCACGCCGCCGCTGACGGCGGCGAGCGCCTGGATTGCGGCGCGGGCGATATTGTTGAGCGGCTGCTGCGCGGTGAGGGTAGAGCCGCCGGTCTGGGTGTGCGTGCGCAGCATCTGCGCGTTCGGGTTGGTGATCCCGAAACGCTCCACCATCAACCGCGCCCAGAGGCGGCGTAGCGCGCGGTACTTCGCGATCTCCTCGAAGAAGTGGTTGTGCGTGTTGAAGATCCACGAGACCCGCTGCGCGACCTGGTTCAGGTCGCCACCCTGCCGCCGGCATTCCTCGAGGTAGGCGAGTGCGTTGGAGAAGGCGAAGCCCATCTCCTGCGCGGCGGTCGAGCCGGCCTCGCGGATGTGGTAGCCGGAGACCGAGATGGGGTTGAAGCGAGGGGCTTCGATGGCGCAGAAGTTGATGAGGTTGGCGGCGAGGCGGACGGACTCGGCGGGCGGGAAGATGTAAGTGCCGCGGGCGACGTACTCCTTGAGCACGTCGTTCTGCGCGGTACCGGTGACCACGCTACGCTCGTGGCCCTGCCGCTCCGCCGTCGCCATGTACATCGCCACGAGCATCGGGGCAGGAGCGTTGATGGTCATCGAGGTGGAGATCGAGTCCAGCGGGATGCCGTCAAAGAGCGTCTCCATGTCGGCGAGGGAGTCGATGGCGAC
>JBJHDC010000235.1:0-2242 GCA_050486345.1 Dehalococcoidia bacterium
ACCACGCGGTGAAGACGGGGCAGATCGATGACGGGCTCGCGCTGGAGCTGCTGGTGGTGCGGCTGGCCGACCTCGCGCCGCGCCACACGCGCGCCCCGGCACGGGCGGGGCGGTAGCGCCGGCGCGGTCAAACAGTTCGAGGCTAGGACTCGGGGTCCGGGCGGCGGTCGATCGCGATCGGGTTGAAACAGGCGACCCGATGCGTGGCCACGGAATCCGGGGCCGGGCTGAGGCGGGGCGCCGGTTCGGTCCGGCAGGCGCTGGTCGCCTTGGAGCAGCGGGGGAGGAACGGGCACTCCGGTGGCAGGTCCGCCAGGTCCGGCGGCTGCCCGCGCATCGGCTGCAGGCGGCCATCGCGCGTCAGTCCGGGCAGGCTCTCCAGCAGTCCGAAGGTGTACGGGTGCCGCGGCTTGCGGAAAATCGTCCGCACGTCCGCTTCCTCGATGATTTCGCCCGCGTACATCACGCCGACGCGGTCCGCGACGCGCGCGACGACACCGAAGTCGTGGGTGATGACGAGCACCGCCGCGCCCTGGTCGCGGAGATCCTCGAGCTGTTGGAGGGTCTCCATGCGCACGGCGGGGTCGAGGTTGGCGGTGGGTTCGTCCGCGATGATCACGCTCGGTTCGAGGGCGGTGGCCATGGCGATCATGACGCGCTGCGCCATGCCGCCGGAGATCTGGAACGGGTAGGCGTCAACGACGCGATCGGCGTCCGAGAGCACCGCACGCAGCGCCTCGCGCCCGGCGGCGCGTGCCTCCTCCGCACCCAGGTGGCGGTGGATACGGAACATCTCCGCCATCTGCTCGCCGATGGTCATGGAGGGTGTGAGAGCGGCGTGGGCGCCCTGAAAGATCATCGCGATCTCGTTGCCGCGCAGGGAGCGCAGGCGCTCGTCGTCGCCGCCGGTGAGGAGCTCGCCGCGGTAGCGGACCTCGCCCCGGAGGTTCGCGTTGCCGGGGAGGAGGCCAAGGATAGTGTGGGCGACGCTGGTCTTGCCGCCGGCAGACTCACCGACCAGGGTGAGGATCTCGCCGGGGTAGAGATCGAGCGAGACGCCGCGCAGGGCGGGGATTGTTGACTCCTGCAGCAGATACTCCAGCCAGACATCGCGCACGGTGAGCACCGGCTCGCGGGACGGCGCGCCGCCGTCGCCCGGCGGTGGAGCACCCTGACTGTGACCGTTCGCACCCGTCATCGTGCCTCCGAACGCCACACCGTGCATCGGGTGTCACGCGTTGACGACGCGCGACCCTACGACGATACACCGCCGGCACGGGGCACCGGCAAGCGGCGCCCGCTCTCGTGGCAGGCGACGGCCGGGATTAGTTAGTTAGAAGGAGCGGATCGTGGCGACGAGGCGGCCCTGCACCTGGACGTTAGTGGCGTCCTCGTAGATTGGATCCATGGTGGAGTTCATCGGCTGCAGGCGGACGCGGCTGCCCTCCGGGAAGTACTTCTTCAGCGTGGTTTCCTCGCGGTCGACGATCCAGGCGGCGACGACCTCCCCCGGATCGGCGGCCTGGCGGGGCTCGAGGACGACGATGTCACCGTCGTTGATGAGGGCGTCAATCATCGATTCGCCCTGAACGCGGAGGGCGTAGAGGTTCGCGCGACCACCGGACTGGTCCTCGGTCAGGTCGATGACGTCCAGCGGGGCCTGCGTGTCCGGGTGCGTGGGGATGGGAATGCCGGCAGCGATCGGACCCAGCAGGGGCACCTGCACGGTGCGGCGACGGCGCGCGCCCTGCCCGTTCAGCAGCTCGATGGCGCGTGAGACCTCCCGGTCCCGGCGGATGTAGCCGCGCTCCTCCAGCCGCTTGAGGTTGTAGTCCACGACCGAGGTCGAGGAGATGTTGCAGCCAGTCTGAATGTCGCGGATGGAGGGCGGATAGTCATGCTCCGCGATGAACGCCTCCAGGAATTCCACAATCGCCTGCTGCTTCGCCGAAAGCGCTTCCGCCATTGCCGTCTCCATGCCACCCCGTGCCGCGCGATGCTGCCCGTATTGTGCGCGGTGGCTCGAGCGCTACCAACACACAAATGTTCTGTTCCGAACAGTACCGGGGGTGGGGGGGGCCGTGCGGCAATCGGGGCGGGCAAGCCTCGGCGGGGGGGGGTGCGGCTGGCGGGGCCGCGGCGTGGGGCGCGCCCTGCTGAAGGCACTGGTCGCCATGGCCCGGGAGAGCGGGCATGACGCGCTGAGCCTGAGCGTGGACGGGCGCAACGCGCCGGCGCTGGC
>JBJHDC010000236.1:0-2207 GCA_050486345.1 Dehalococcoidia bacterium
GCCACATTGCCAGCACGCAGGAAGTCCGGGCTCCCGTACTGGATCGGCTGATCACGGAAGTACCACGCCCACGGCCAGGAGAGCGACGCGGTCTGATCGATGTAGATGCCGTCCACCTCGCCTCGGGCGATGCGCTCGCGGACATCGCGCGCGATCACGGGGATATCGGGTGACGACTGCACGTAGATCAGCGGCTCAACCGGTGTGTCCGGGTTCCGCGCGTTCAAGTGGATATCCGTCCAGATGGTGTGCGCGAGGAGGAGGGCGCCGACCCCAACGGCGAGGCCGCCACCAGCCCACGCCAGCGTACTCCCCTGTTGCGTTCGCACTGCCGTAACGGCGTGCGGGATCCAGCGCCCGAGCACGTACGCGGCGAGGAACGCCAGCGGCAGTGCGATGGGCACCGTAAGCCACGGCATCTTCTCGCCGGCGATCGACAGCGAAATGAACGTCCCGGCAAACCAGAAGAGCAACATCGCCGCGAAGCCATCGCGCCGTCGGAAGACCAGCCAGAGCCCCCCGATGAGCGCCGGGAGGAGTGTCAGTGCCTCGTAGAACGGCACGAGCATCACGTAGTAGAACCATGGCTGGTTCCCTCGCTGCACGTCGTGTTGTTCGATCCAGTAGGCGAGCGAGGTCCAGAACGCCCCGGCCACGCCCTCGGGGTTGGTGCCGAAGGTCATGTAGAGCGGGAGCAGGATCGCGAGCATGACGGCGGCAGCCACCGCCCAGAAGCGTGGGTTCCAGAGCAGACCCACGGCGGCGCTCGCCGCCATCAACGCCACCACGGTCAGTACACCCAGGGTGCGCTCATCCGCGTCGCTGAGTTCCCCCCAGAAGCGCTCCGCGGGAATGATGACGGCGGCGGCTAATAGCGGGAGTACCAGGGTACCGGTGACCACGAGCAGATCCGCCGACCGGGGCCGGTCCTCGAGTCGCAGCCGCGCACGCACGCGTGCCAGCGGGAGCCAGAACGCAGCGATGACCCAGGCCACGGGCACCAGCCACAGCGCATGCACCGCGCGGCGATGGAGTGCAACGGTCTCACCTCGATGACGCTGCTCGAAGAGCTCATGTGCCAGCAGCACATTGAGGTACAGCAGCAGGACGGCAGCCGTGAGGTATGCCGTCTCCTTCGAGGCGAACGACAACGCGAGGCCTGCCGCAAGTAGCACGATCCAGCGCAAGCGCCCATCGTCGCGATAGCGCCAGACCGACGCAAAGATCAGGATCGTGAACAGCGCTACCGGCACATCGTTCCGCGCGAAGCGGGAGAAGTAGAGCAGCGACGGAGAGATGGCAAGGAAGAGCGCCGCGAGCACCATCCCGGGACCGCCCAGCCACCTCCGCAGGAGCAGTGGTGTGAGCACCAGCCCGCTGCCCATCAACGCATGTGGCAAGCGCGAAGTGAAGTCGCTATCGCCGAAGACCTTGAAGAACCCCGCCACGACGTGAAACTGGAACGGACCGTGCATGAGCGGGTCATGGTTGTACCCTCGCCCCTCCGCGAGGTACCAGGAGTAGAGCGCGTGCAGCGACTCGTCATGGTGGAGAGCGCGGTCACCGAGGCCAATGAGCCGGATCACGAGTGCCAGCACGGCCAGCGCGATCACGGTCCAGGTCCAGCCGTCCGCGGCTGCCACCCAGCGCAGCGGGCTACGGCGGGGTCTGGGTTCGGCGACCGCCTCACTCATCGGGGGACCTCCACGATCTGCACACCATCAGCCTCCAGCACCACCGGCCAGCCCGCGAACTGCTCCGCCACCTGTGGTCCGTAGACCTCACGCTCTTGCGGGCCGATCAGCACATGGGTCACGCCCCACCGCTCGATCGCTGCATCGGCGTTCCCCTCGTCCCCAAGATAGATCGCATCCACCGCCGCGCGTCGCTGCGCCTCATTGATGTCGCTGCGCCACTGCCGCTGGTGGTTCGGCCAGGCGAGGATGGTCGGCACGCCGCTGAATGTCGACACCCGGTTCCCTCTCGTGTAGCTCTCCCCTACAGCCTGCACGATTACATGCTCGCGCGGATCGAGGTGTATGCGCGACCATGTTGCCGCTTCCGCGAGGCCCGGATCCTGCGCCTGCAGGTGTCGCGCTGCGTCCAGACCGGGCGTCTGGCCCTCGCGGGCCCGGGTGATCGCCATCGCGGGGGTGTAGAGCGAGACGAGCACCAGAGCCAGGGCGAGCGCGTATCCGGCGCTCAAC
>JBJHDC010000237.1:0-2126 GCA_050486345.1 Dehalococcoidia bacterium
TTCACCGTCAACGGGCGCGACGATGCCTGGCGCTGCCGGGTGGGCGCCATGTTCTACGACCCGTGCTTCGAGACGGCAGACGGCCATCTGGCCTGCGGCATGGATCCAGTGCTCGGGGACCCCGGTTTCCCGGTCCAACTCACGAGCCCGCTCCCGGTGCGTCCGCCCGATGACGGCGAGCCTCAGCGCTACTGGCGCGTGGAGCTGGAACACGGCGCAATCTGCGTGAGCGCGGCGGGTGAGATCAACGGCCTCGACGAGACATCCGAAGCACCAACGGTGACCTACCGCTGCAGCGATGGTGGCGTGTTGATCAGTGACCTCGCCGGCAGTTCCCTGCTGGTGGCGCACTTTGTCGATGATGAGCAAGCGCTCGAGGACCGTGACTTCGACCTCGCCGATGCCTCCCTGGTTGCTGCAGCACGCGTGTGGCGGTAGGCCGCTCCGCAGTATGGGAGATGCGGAGTAGACTCCCGCAATGGCCGTGCAACCGGGCAACGTCGTTACGCGAAACTTCCCATCGCTTGCCTACCGCGACTACTCGATGCTGTTCATCGGCACGATGTTCTCGGCGGGCGCGCACTGGGCCTTGCTGCTGGCGCGCGCGTGGCTCGTCTACGAGCTGACCGAGTCGTCAGCAGCCGTGGGCCTCGTGACGTTTGCCGGCATGGCGCCGTTCCTCTTCGCGGCTCCGATTGCGGGGGCACTCGCGGACCGCATTGACCGCCGGGCGCTATCCCTCGCCTCGGGGTACATCTCGCTGGCGGGGACGCTGGGCTTGGCCGCCGTCACGCTCCTGGAGGTCGTGCAGGTCTGGCAGGTCGTGATCTTCGCGCTGCTCGGTGGCGTCGCGCGCGCAGTGCAGATGCCGGCGGCGCAGGCGATGATTCCGAACATCGTCCCGCGCGAGCATCTGCTCAACGGGATCGCCCTGCAGAGCATCTCCAATCACGGCTCGCGGCTCATCGGCCCCCTCGTCGGGGGCGTGTTGCTGGCGACCATCGGTGCGGGATTTGTCTTCCTGCTCTCCAGCGCGCTCTTCATCTTCTCCTTGATGACCATCGCGATGATCCAGTACCGCTTCGTGCCAGAAGGCGGTGCGCAACGCACCACGATTTCAGGGATCTGGCAGGACATGGCGGACGGCATCGAGTACGTCGCCCGCGACCGGCGGCTGGCGATGGTGATCTCCCTGGTCACGCTCCACTGTGCCCTCACGATGGCGTTCGAGGCGCTGCTGCCGCAGCTCTCGACGAATGTCGCGGGTGGGCCGAGCTCGAACACATTCACCGGCGCCATGATGGGCGTGGGCGCAGGCTCGGTGGTCGGGACGATCCTGATCTCGAAGCTGCGCACAGACGTCGCGCAGGGGCGGGCGCTCTGGATCACCGGCCTCGGCAGTACCGTGGGTCTGCTCGTGCTCGGGTTTGCGGTGTCACCGGCCATGATGGTCGCCGGGGCCGTGATTGCCGGCGGTGCCCAGGCCAGCTACATGGCGCTGAGCTCCGCCTTCGCGCAGGTAGTGACGCCGGACCGCATGCGCGGCCGGGTGATGTCGATTTACGCGATGCTGGCGGCCGGTCACATGGCGATGCTCAACCTCGGCTTCGGCGCGTCGGCAGATATCTTCGGCGTGCGCTGGCTGTTCATCATTCCGGGGATCGCCTGGCTGGTGATCTTCATCGCAGCGCTGATCTGGTTCTCCGACTTCCGTCACCTGGTCCGCACCGGCACATTCGCGTTCCACGCACCTCGAGGAGCCGTGGAGGTCGGTGCCACTGGCGGTGCCCCCGGCGGCGGCGGAGCGTAGCGGCGACCTCGATGGAGGTCGCGGATCACGTGAGACATGCAACCGCCGCGAGTCCGTCCGGTACCACAAGATCTCGGGGGAGCAGAACCGTCAGTCCAGGCGGCGCAACTCATGCTGGGTCGTCCACGCCCACACGGAGAACGCGAAGATGATGCCGCCGCAGAGCATCATGTAATAGTCCACGCCGATCAGCTCCGCGCCGGCTCCCGCGATCAGCGATCCTAGCGGCACGATGCCGAGGATCGAGAGCATGAACACGCTCATCGCGCGGCCCATCATCTCGTTGGGGGTGTTGGCCTGCACCAGCGTCTGGTTC
>JBJHDC010000238.1:0-2075 GCA_050486345.1 Dehalococcoidia bacterium
TGGCGCGGAAGCAGCTTCGCGTCGGGATGACAATACGGGAATCTGCCGTTAGCGCGGAAGTGCCTCCGCTTCGGGATAGCAATTACGAGGCTGTTGCAGCCGGAGGTCCAGGTGGTGGTGGTCGATGCGGAAGCGCCGGAAGGCGTGGACGCAGCGGTCGAGGCCTTGCTGAATCCTCCTGTGGAGGAGCCAGTACTGCCGCCCACTGCCGAGACGGATGCAGACGCTGACCCTGTCGACGCGGAGGCTTCGGCCGAAGCACCGGTCGTCGAAGACGAGTCGGAGTCGGGCACTTCTTCATCTCCTGATGACGACAACACGTCCGAGGAGCGCACCGACTAGCGCTCCCGCGGCGAGAGGAAGGACGGGCCGTTCGTGGTACTCGACGGCCGACCCGCCCAACTCCGTCAATCCGGCGCCGATGCGCGCCGCCAGCCCACTGGACTGCCCCCGCATGATGTCGCCGCCGAAGAAGCGGTGCTGGCTGCGTTGCTCATCGATGAGGACGCCTACGCCAAGGTCCTGCCCATCGTGCGGCCGGAAGACTTCTTCCGCGAGCAGAACGCCTGGACTTACGAAGCCTGCCTCGCACTCGCCGAACGTGGCGAGGCGATCACCATTCCTACCGTCGCGCACGAACTCGACCGCCTCGGCCGCCTTGATGCCGCCGGTGGTGAGCCGTACCTCGCCGAAGTTGCCGGGAAGTTCTTCACTGCCATCGGTGTCGAGGCACACGCGCGCATCGTGGCGCGCGATTCGCTCTACCGACGCCTGATCGCCGCCGCCGGCCAGATGGCGCAGCTGGCGTACGAGGGCGGACCGGACGTCAATCGCGTGCTGGGCCACGCCGAACAGCTCCTGCTCACGATCCGTTCGGCGGAATCCGCCGGCGACTTCCGGCAGCTCCGCGACCTGCTGGACGAGTTTCTTGAGTCACCCGCCGAAGACGAGGACGGTGAGCTCGCGAGCTCCGTGCGCACCGGGTTCATGGATTTGGATGAGAAGCTGGGCAACGGCTACAAGCGCGGCGATCTGGTGATCCTCGCGGCGCGCCCCGGCGTGGGGAAGACTTCGCTGCTGCTGAACTTCGCCCGCAACTGCGCCATCGGTCAGCACGGCACCGTCGCCATCTTCTCGCTGGAGATGAGCGGCGAGCAGCTGGCGATGCGCCTCCTCTCCGCTGAGGCGGGCGTGGAGATGGCCCGCCTACGTCTCGGACGTCACACAGAGGCGGAGGAACAGCGCGTCATGAGCGCGCACGGTCTGCTCGGCACCGCAGCGGTGTACATCGATGATTCCGCCGTGCTCACCGTCCCCGAGATCCGCGCGAAGTCGCGCCGGTTGCAGGCGGAGCGTGGGCTGGACCTGGTAGTCGTCGACTACCTCCAGCTCCTCCACGCCAGCGGCCGCGCCGATACCCGCACCAACGAGATCAGCCAGATCACCCGATCGCTCAAGGAACTGGCGCGTGAGCTCAATGTCCCGGTGGTCGCCGCCGCTCAGCTCTCCCGCGCCGTCGAGTCGCGCACACCGCACATCCCGATGCTCTCCGACCTGCGTGAGTCCGGCTCCATCGAGCAGGACTCAGACATCGTCATGTTCATCTACCGCGAGGATGTCTACCTGCAGGCGGAGGACTGGCAGGCGCAGCACCCGGATCAGCCCGGCGGCGCGCACCCCTCCGGGCTGGCGCAGGTCATCATCGCCAAGCACCGTAACGGCCCCACCGGCACCATCACCACACGCTTCGTAGACCGCACGGCCTCGTTCCAGGAC
Source organism: Dehalococcoidia bacterium (assembly GCA_050486345.1). Taxonomy (GTDB): domain Bacteria; phylum Chloroflexota; class Dehalococcoidia; order UBA2979; family UBA2979; genus JBJHDC01. The sequence goes on from JBJHDC010000238.1 coordinate 1,777, forward strand.
CTCCTCCTGCGCCAGGAGCCGGAGTGGGATGAGTACGACGAGCCGTTCTGATGACCGCCCCGGCGCACACATGTCCTGGCTTCCTCTTTCATCTCCCCCTCTCCCCCGAGGGGGAGAGGGGGCCGGGGGGTGAGGGATGAACTTCCCCGGCTTCCGTACCGGCGGCCGCGCCACCACCCTGCCGGCGGCGTTCTTCACCGAGGTGCTGCCGGAGATCGAGGATCCGGACGAGCTGCGCGTCGCCCTCTACGCGCTCTACGCCCTCACCCGCCCCGGCAAGCCGTTGCAGGCGATGCGTG
>JBJHDC010000239.1:0-2058 GCA_050486345.1 Dehalococcoidia bacterium
TCCGTGGCCGGCGCACCCACGGCCGGCGCACACGACACGGCCGAGGACGCCTGGCTCGATGCGCAGCTCGCCGAGGATGCCGACCCGAACGGGGAGTCCCGCTGATGCCGTGGGAATGGCTCCTCTTCGTCGCCATCGCGGCCCTCACAGCCGCCTATATCGCGCTTCCCCGGCGCTCCTCCCCGGACGTGCCTGACGGTGCAGCCGAGCAGCTCCGTGCCGAACGCGCCGCGCTGCTGGCGCTGCTGCGTGAACTCGATGATGACGCCGCCAGCGGTCGCATCTCGGCGGCCGACCGCACGGAGGGCCGCCGCGCCCTCGGGCCACAACTGCGCGCCGTGACGGAGGCGCTGGCGGACCTCGGTGAGCACCGCGACGCACCTGCGCCGGTTTCTACCGAGCCGGCCGGCGAGTCAGTGAGCGAGGAGCAGGCATGATCGCCTCCCGGATCGCCACCGGGTGCTCCGCGCTGCTGCTCGTCGCGCTCGCCCTCCTCGGCGCCGGCCCCGCGACCGCAACGGCGCAGGATGCCCCGCCCGAGGGCCGCATCACCGGCACAATCACCTCCGGAAGCGCTGACACCACGCTCGGCCCCGTTGAGGTGCGACTGCTGATCCTCGAGGGCGGCTCGGTGATCGGAGACGAGCAGACGACCGCGACGGACGGCACCTTCGAGTTCGCCGTTCCCGCCACCGCCCGCCGCGACTACGTGGTGACGGCGCAGTATCAGCAGGTGCAGTACATCCTCCCCGCCGTCGTGCTGACCGCTGATGAACCCGAGGCCGAGGTGGACCTGATCGTGTACGAGGCGACCGAGACCGCGCCGGACCTGCGCATTCTTGAGACGGTCGTGACCCTGATCGCGATCGACCGCGATCGTTCCGAGCTCTGGCTCCGGCGCGAGGACACGGTGCTGGTGCCCGGCGACCGCGTCTTCATCGGCGATGACACGGACGTCACCCTCCGCCTCCCCACCCCGGAAGGCGTCACTGACGTGAGTGGCGGCACGCTGGACGGCGGCGTGCTCAGCACGACCAACGTGCTCTTCCCCGGGGATGACAACGTCGTCGTCACTGCCTACATCGTTCGCTACGATGCCACCGACGATGAGTACGGCGTACGGATCACCGCACCCGTGCCCACCGACCACATCGAGCTCCGCGTGCCGGAGGGGTATGTCCACCGGGTGGAACCGCTGGAAGAAGCCGGGTGGGGCGAACCCATCACCATCCCGGCCAGCGGTCCGGGCACGGAGGCAGTGGTGCTGGAGGTCGTAGTGCTGGACGGCCCCATCGAACCCGGACGCGGACTGCTGGCAGACTTCGTGGGCCTCTCCGGAACGCCCACGGTGCACCCGCTCACCACGCAGCCGGGCGCGGGCATCGCAGCCGCGTTCGCTCTCGTCCTGATCACGGGCGCCGCCGTCATCGCGTGGCAACGACGCAGCAACGCCTCCGCGGATACTCCATGACCGGCACACCACCGCCCGCCGCCATCGAGGCGCAGCAGATCGGCAAGCGCTACGCCGGGGTGTTCGTCATCCGCGACATCAACCTGCACCTCCCTGCCGGATCACGCACCGCCCTGCTCGGCGCGAACGGCGCGGGGAAGACCACCCTCCTCGGTGTGCTCTCTTCGCTCATCGGCCCCTCGGAGGGCGAGGTGTTCATCGGCGGCGCGTCGCTGCGCGATCAGGCCGCCACGGTGAAGCGCCGCATCGGCGTGCTCGCACACCGGCCAATGCTCTACGAGGAGTTCAGCCCGCTGGAGAACCTGCGCTTCTTCGCCCGCCTCTACGGCGTATCGGACGCCGACGCGCGCGTCGAGGAGATTCTGCGCACGGTGGGCCTCTGGCGGCGGCGCGACGAACGCACGGCAATCCTGTCGCGCGGCTACCACCAGCGGCTGGCCATCGCTCGCGCCCTGGTCCACCGCCCTGCGGTGTTGCTGATTGATGAGCCCGAGACCGGCCTCGATCCCGAGGGCGTTGCCCTGCTCGATGAGCTCGTGCTGCGCGCGACGGACGTCACCGTTCTCGCCTCCACACACCGCGTCGAC
>JBJHDC010000240.1:0-1687 GCA_050486345.1 Dehalococcoidia bacterium
TGGCGGGCGCGGCGCGCGCCAGCGGGGCTGCTGGACGAACAGGGAGGGTCGAAGGCGCCGCCTCGGCACCCTCATCCTGCACGAGGACGCCGTAGACCACTTCGGGGACTTCGATGACGCGCGCCACCAGATCCCGGACGGTGATCCACTCGCAATCGAGTCACTGCTCCAGGCCGCCATGCGCCAGGGCGCCGAGGTGATGTACACGGACGATGACCGTGTCCTGGACAACCACGAAGGCGCGATCGGTATCGCCCGCTACTAGATAGCGCCGAGCGCGCTCGAGTTCACGTGTGCCCGTGTACAGCGCGAGCTGCGGGCAACACGTTGTAGGGAACACAGAGAGAGCCGCGACACATGTCGCGGCTCTCTTCCGTTCAAGCACCGTTCAATCAGGGAATACTAGGTCGTTACTCGATATCGGCAGATCTTGAGGTCGGACCGGTCACTGCTGCCGCACGACCGTACGCACGAACGCGGCGATCACCATCGACCGTCTCGTCGACACCCTCCGCCGGGAAGAAATCCTTGGCGCTCTCGCACGCCTCGATGGTCTCAAGCCCATCCGGTGTATTCACGACCACGCCGGGCAGGCGCACGGTGAACGTGGAACCGACGCCCGGCTCACTGATGAAGCTGATCTCGCCCCCGAACAGGTCCACGAGACTCTTCGTCACCGCAAGACCGAGGCCAACGCCGGTCGCCTTGATGCGGTCGCCGTGCAGACGCTCAAAGCGCTTGAAGACACGATCGTGCAGGTCGGCCGGGATACCGATCCCGGTGTCCGCCACCTCAACCAGGAGCGCATCCCCATCAACGGAAGCCCGCATGGTGATCGCGCCGCCAGTGGGCGTGTACTTGATGGCGTTCGTGAGCAGGTTGTGCAGGATCTGCCGCAACCGGACGGAGTCCACCTCAACGTACACGGGCTCACGAGGCCCTTCGACCTCCAGGTACTGTTGCCGGTCGTCGGCCAACGGTCCCACCTGGTCGAAGACCGGGCAGAGCACATCCTCAAGCTTGAGGATCTCAAGCTGCAGCGTGGTGGCGCCTGACTCCACGCGGGCGATGCTCAACGACTCGTTGATGATCGCCAGCAGGTACTCGGAGTTGTTCTGAATCTGCTCCAGGTAGCGGCGCTCCAGTTCGTTGAAGCGGGAGTCGGCCGACTCCTCCAACAACGAGGCGCTGCCCATGAGGACAGTCAGCGGCGTGCGAAGCTCGTGGCTCATGGTAAGGAGGAACTGCGACTTGGCCGCATCCGCGCGCTGGGCCGCCTCGCGGGCGGACTGCTCAGCATCCAGGCGGCGGCGGAGTTCGGAGGTCATTTCGTTGAATGAAGCAGCCAGCCGATCGACCTCGTCGCCACTGGGTCGATACTCCACACTCTGATCGAGGTCACCACGTGCGCCTGCCTCCGCAGCCACCAGCACACAGCGCACGCGCTCCCCAACGGAGAACGCGGTCAACATCGCGGACACGGAAGCCACCCCGGCCACGGCCGTACCGATAATCACCACCGGCAGGAGCGGCAGCCCGCTACCCAGCGCGACGAGCGCCACCGCGATCATGAAGACGACCGCCGGCACATAGCCAAGGCCGATCTTCTTGCACACAGAGATCCGCGAAAGGAAGGGAATATGACGTGGCAGGGGGAGACGTGAGGTCCAGTGCGCAGCTGCAACCC
>JBJHDC010000241.1:0-1594 GCA_050486345.1 Dehalococcoidia bacterium
GGTCGCTGCCGTGCGTGTGCACGATCAGCCGTGGTCGTGGCTGCACATCCCCTCGTGGCTGGCGGCGTTCGGCGTGAACCTGGCCGTCGGCGCGGTGGGCGGCAACCTGGCGAAGCTGCGTGAAATGGCGGAGCGGTCCGTGTTCGACATCACCGGCGTGGACCTCTCCGGCGAAGAGCCGGAGGAGCAGGTCGTCACGTACGAGACCTACACCTACCAGGCACGCACGGAGCCCGCGACCGCGGAGGCGCCCGGCATGGACTCGCCGGTGTGGGAGGCGACATCGAACGCACCGGCGCCTGGCTCCGCGGACGGCGCGGACAGCACCGGCACGACCGGTGGCACGACGGCCTCTCCGTTCCCGGAGGATCCCCGCACCGGTGCGCCCGCCGACCCAACCACGGACCCCATCACTGACCCCGAGAGCCCACGCAGCTAGGCACCGGCCCATACGGAACGGCGAATCGGGCCCGGCGCGGTCCAGTGGATGATCGACGATGACCACACCTCGAGAGTTCACACTGGATGAAGCCCGGGCGGCGCTCGACCTCATCCGCGACCACGTGTACGCGCTGCAGGATGTGCAGACGCAGTTGCGTGCCGTGAAGGCGGAGCTCAACGCCCTCAACCGCCGGCACATGAACAACGGCGTGGTGGGTGACCGGGAGATTCGCGAACACCGCATTGCCCAACGGCAGCTGGGCGAGGAGGCGGAGCGCCTCGTGCGCGCCATCACGGGCAGCGGCGCGGAGCTCAAGGGCATCGACGACGGCCTCATCGACTTCCCGACCACCATCGAGGGTGAGCTTGCCTACTGGTGCTGGAAGGCCGGCGAGGACGACATCGAGTGGTGGCACCCGCGCTCCACTGGCATTGCCGGCCGCCGACGGATCGACCGCGCGGAGTAGCCATTCTCGGTTTGGGGTACGTTGTTCCGAATCTCCGATCTGATCTCCTGAAGTCCCTCGTGTGTAAACGCCGGGTCTCCGCGACCGGAATCGCTAGGGTGTATGATCAGCACATACACGCGGGCGGCTCTCCACGACCAGTGCACGAGAGCGAAGCGCGTGCCGTAGTAGAGGAGTGACCGTGACGCTGGCGATGGTGCTGGCGACTGCGTACCTGTTGGGCTCAATCCCCACCTCGTACCTCATCGTGCACCGTGTCACGGGCCGCGATATCCGCACGATCGGCAACGGCAACCCCGGGGCGATGAACGTCTGGGACAACGTGGGCGCGAAGCCCGCGATTGCCGTCGCGATGGGCGACATCGCCAAGGGCATGGCTGCGGTGGGCTTCGCCTACTGGGTCGGCCTGGGCGACAGTTCCGCCATCCTCGCCGCGCTGGTGGCGATTGCCGGGCACGACTACTCCGTCTTCCTGCGGTTCGATGGCGGCAACGGCACGGCAGCGGCCATCGGCGGTCTGATCGCGCTGGTGCCGGCGGCGGCGCTCACGGCTGCGGTCGTCGCCATCGTTATCTATGTCATCGTGCGCTCGAAGCGCCTCGCTGGGCTGATGGCAATGCTGTCGCTCCCGTTTGTCATCTACTCGCTGAGCTACGACGAGCGACTGCTCATCGGCGCCCTGGTGA
>JBJHDC010000242.1:0-1546 GCA_050486345.1 Dehalococcoidia bacterium
CAATCGCACTGACCACCGCAGCCTTCAGATCACTCAGCTCGGGGTACGCACCGGTCTCGCGCTTCGAGTACACCAACGAGTCGTCGACCGAGAACTCGAAGTCTCCGCTGGTGCCTGTCACCAACTCGAACGACTCGATGTCCTGCTGATACGCACTCAGAATCTCAGCCGCCGTCCAGGCGGCTCGCAGGGAGTAGTCTCAGGGAACGCAATACCGCAACTGAATCCGCAGTCCACCTTCCGCCATGGGATCCTCTCCTCTCACCGTTCCTCAACGGCACGTGCGCGCATCGCGATCGCGTCAGCGACCGCTTGCTTCAGCTGATCGATGTGTGGATACCGCTCGGTGTCCCGTGCCGCGTACGCGAGGACGTCATCGATAAAGAAATCGAAGTCGCCGGGATCACCTTCTTCAAGATCGAAGGAGGCGAGATGCTCGTGGAATTCCTCGACGATTCGATTGGCGAGCCAACTGGCTCGCATCATCTCCCCACCTCAGGAGGTGCAGACGCGGAAGCGGAGTCTCAGCAGTGAGTCAGCGGAATCAGCCATCGGTGCATCCTCGGTGGCGGTTGGCCGGCTAGCCGTACCGCTCTTCCTCCCACGGATCCCCGTGCATGTGGTACCCGTACATCTCCCAGAAGCCAGCGCGATCCTGCGCCACGAACTCCAGGCCCCGGATCCACTTCGCACTCTTCCAGAAGTAGAGGTTCGGTACGACGCCCCGCAACGGCGCACCGTGCTCCGGCGTGAGCGGCTCGCCATTGTGAGTGTGAGCGAGCAAGTTGATGGAGTCCTGCAGCTCATCGAGCGGCACGTTGGTCGTGTAACCACCGTACGAGTGAAAGATGACGTGCTTCGCCTCCGGCAGTGGTCGCACCAGCGCCTGGAGGTCCACGAACCGCACGCCCTGCCAACGGTTGTCGTACTTGCTCCACGTTGTGACGCAGTGGATGTCAGAGGTGCTGTCGTACTGCGGCAGCGCCATGAACTCGTCCCATGTGAAGGACATCGGCTCTTCGACCAGCCCGGTGATCTCAAGCTGCCAGGTAGCAAGGTCCACCTGCGGAATGCCGCCGTAGTGGAGAACCGGCCAGCCCTCGGTCAGGCGCTGTCCGGGAGGAAGGCGCCGGCGACCGTCTGGCCGGAGCTCCTGCGTCGCGGGATCACGGCGGAAGAGTGCCACGGGTTCGCGCCTCCTCGAATCATCGATCAATAACGAGGCGAGTGTAGCATCGAGGCTGTCCCGGCATCAGAGTACCTACGCACCCCCAGTCCTGCCTGTGCCGGGTGATCCCCGACACAGGCAGGACTGGTGCTGGCCTACCGCACGCTCTGCAGTTGCAGCCCGACGATCTGACCAAACTCCAACAGCTGTGCCGGAGCATCCACACCGTCCGGGGCGGGCGACGGGATTCCCGTGATGTAGAGAACGTTGGGGCCGGTCACCATGAAGATTGTCCCCGCAGGGCCATCCATCTGATCCTCAAGGAACTGGAGTCCACCGGGGAAGGTTTCGATGGGCCAGCCAAGGACCGTGAAGAAC